>JAVTWQ010000009.1:0-60514 GCA_032229905.1 Saccharimonas sp. (SeqCode) | reverse complement strand
AGACCGAAAGGTAGCACAATGAAGGCGTCTGCGATTTTGACATCCGCCCTCGGGCACCGTCAGGCGCGCAAGATCAAGCGCGAGCTCAACAAAGCAATGGTTGCCAGCTCCGCCATCACTGCGCACACGGTACGCCACGTGGACCGTCTCGCCTGGGAAGGCAAGCGCTCCCCCAGCCGGCTCGGCCGCATGGGTGAACGTGCCGACCAGCTAAATGCCCTTGCCACCCCGTTGGCGGCTGGCGCCACCGCGATCATCACGGTCGCCAGCGCCGCTCTCCAGCTATACATACAGTATACCGACTGGAAGAGATGTCCGCTGACCACGCTTAGCGGAGAGGGTGAGCATGGCGACGCCTGACAAGGTACCGCCTGTGGGCGAGACCGAGAAACGACCGCCATATACGGTGGTCCGCCGCAAGTTCGTACCTCCACTCACAAAGGAGCGACTGCGAACAGTCCTGCACAGGTTGAACCGCAGCACCTAACGGTTCTTACCTGCGGCACCAGCCGCACAAAAAAGGCCAAACGGTCGAGCATCCGCTCCCGCGCCGCCTGATTGTGCGGCCTTTTTGTTTATAGAGCGAAATCATAGCCCGTTATTCAAACTTTTGCGCTTATGCTATAGTATGGTGCATTATGACATCTACCCCAAAACCAGCCACAAAAACTAGTAAATTCGATACCTTTATAGGCAAATACTTATGGATTTTTAACCTGCTTGTGCTATTCACATTCTTTTTGAGCAAAGGTTGGATATCTGTATTCATGATGGTCTATTGGCCTGTGCTGTTACTTGTATTCATACTACAAATCATCTGGTTTAGGAGCGCTTATAAATTAGTCCAGAGTGGAGCTGCGCCACACTATCTGCTGTATGTAATACTAGTGATGTCAGTGGCCCTCGATATAGCCTACGTATGCCTACCGGGCTTTGGTGATACAAATGAAGTCAGTGCCTTTGGCTATATGTCTACCACTAGCGGCACGGCCCTCTATAGCGCCAACATGCTAATTTACTATACCGGCCTATGTGTAGGCGCCATATCATTTATTTATGCGCTTGCACTATACATCTTGGCTGCAGCCGGCCAACTATCGAGCAAAAAGTAGTAAGATCAAATTGTCTTAACTGCTGCCGCGTGGACTAAGCGCTTACGGGGCTCAATGATGCCTTGTTGCGCAGCTTGTTCATAGGCTCTATTGCCAATACGTATCGACCGTTTATATAGCCGGCGAACCACCTGCGAACCACTATGCTCGGGTGGGCCAGCAAGGGCCAGCGCGCCCCTATAGC
The DNA here is from genome assembly GCA_032229905.1 of Saccharimonas sp. (SeqCode). Lineage (GTDB taxonomy): Bacteria > Patescibacteriota > Saccharimonadia > Saccharimonadales > Saccharimonadaceae > Saccharimonas. The sequence continues at coordinate 59,218 of JAVTWQ010000009.1, read as the reverse complement.
CATCGAATGTATCTATATCTAACTTGGTTAGTTCCTCGCCAGCCATACACTTTGCATTCAGTCCTTCAAAACACTCTTTAATAGCCTGCTGTATGCTAGGTGATGGAGCCATAAGGCCCTGCTTATTAAAACTTATACCAGTGATGGTAATTGGCTTTTCAGCTGTGAGGTTTTGGGTTTTATCATCGTTCAACACAACACCGGGCGTTTCATTAAGTATGTTCCTAATAGTTCTGCGGGCTGCGTCTGGAAACTTACCAGTCTTAGGATCGGCTGGCCCCGAAAACGATAAATCATCTATAAAACGCGTATAAACACCCATTCTAAACCAGTTACCTAGTCTGTAATCTGCCTCGTTAAGCAATACATCTAGCATGGCGCCAGATGTGGCGTTGCCCTGGGGCACACCTGGCAATTTTTCGCCATCCATAGTTAAGAAGGCGCCAATACCTTCATACATATACGTCTCAAGGAAGGTTTTTTCAGTACGATCAAGATCCACGCCTTTTTTGCCGATTAATTTATATAGTCTTGAGGTAATCTCATCACCATCGACATTTGGGAAGGCATCTTTTAAATCCAACAGGTAGAATGCCCTGGATCCACCATTTTTCATAGCACGGATATGTGGCCGTACATTATAGGTCAGCCGCATACTGGGTTGGCCACCCATAGAATATTTAGAACTCACCCTGGCCCTACGCATAAGCTCAAGCGCATAACGCTGGCGATCGATATCTCTATCATCATAAGCCCAGACTTCACGCTGCTTTACTGTGCCATCATGCTTAACACGAACCACCGTATTTTTTACTGGTAGCGGTATATCATCTGGGCGGACTAGTGGTGGAACTTCTTTTGTCATAATTTCATAGAATTAAGGGTGCCATGCCGAAGCAAAGCACCCTTTTTTACAGATAACCGGATAGACCGGGACGGGGACGTCCATGCCGTTTTTTCACTCGCGACTGAAGGCGACTGATATGGTTGGCATATTTGATCTTCTGGTCGTCGCTGCTGGCGAGGGAGATCCCCGCAAGCAGTTGTTCGTTCGAGTGCGAGGAAGGTCATCGGGCATCTCCCCGAATCAACTGCCACGTTCAGGATGTGCTGGTCGGCTCATCCCTCCTGCGTCAGCCAGAGGCGTCAGATATCGTGTATCTGCACCGCTCCTTCCGACCCCTCGGATCTTCGTAGAATGCACTTTATGCGCCCTCGAAATCACCGATGGGTTCCTCGTAACCAAGTAGCGCTAGCTTTTACCCTAGCCGCTAAGCCCAGCCACGAACCCACTCGCATTTTTTGCCAAATTTGGGTTACATTCGGCGTAAAACCGTGCGCTTTTTACACGCACAGACACCAACCCAATGAGGGTTAGCGTATTTTATACCATGCCAGTCGCCCGGCGTGGCAGTCCCCGTCCCAGGTAGGTACACCTTTACGCCTTAGCGTTAAGTCTACCGGCCCTAAGTACATAATACCATAACACTCGACTCCTGCTAACTATTCTAATCTGTTAATGCTTGTGCTATCTGGCCTACTAGCCAAACAGGTCATCCTGATGTTCAGCCACTATAGTGCCTAGTTTTCCTAAGGCCTGCTTGGTGTGTTTTAGCTCAACCTCAAGGCTCCTCAAAAGATCTTCCACGGCTCCTTCTGGTAATATGCCTTCTTGGAGCTTAATGAACCTTGGTATATCATGGCCGCTATATTTTCGCGCCGTATCTGCCAACTCGCGCCTTAACTCTTTCTGTGCCGCCGCCAAAGCTTTATCCAACGCATCAGTAGCAAACTCAAATTTAAGGATAGCCCCCTCGCCACTTTTCTTGTCTGGGCGCATCGCAGCTGCTAAATCGCCCCACGTCTTACGCCTACCTTGAATAAATTTTTGCGCCGCTGTCGAATTTAAATTATCACCGGTGATTCTGTTACAAATTCGGTCCATTTCTACCTCAACTATTTTGTGTAGCTTCTTCCTGGCCTCATCATCCGCAAGCCCGGGGTCGTTTGACCCATCATACCCATTATTCCTCGCTACATACTCTGTCAGTACTTCCATAGTAGCGCCCATCTCTACACCCGCAAGGTAGGGAACTTCGCCGGCTAGTATAAAGTTACGAATCCTAGGGGCAAGCTTGGCATATTTTAAAGCTTGGTCCAACGGCCCTTTTGTTACCGTCCTTCCTTGTTGTTTTTGAATAGCAATAAACTCTGCTTCGCTATTCCATTGGCCAGTCTCAAGCCCATATATATATGATTCGACTAGAGCCATGGCCGTACGTTCGCGTGGTGGCTGGCTATGGATATTCTCACCACGCTGCCATTGAACAATATCAAATGCACTCTTTGCCTCAGAAACTTTCGTCATGATCTGTGCACCCAACGGTAGCTTGCCTTCACGTATCAACTCAGCAACCGCCGCATGGCGCGAATGTCCCGATTTTAATAACGGAAACCGACCGTCTGGCAACTGCAAATGTAGATAATCTTCAATTTTGGCCTCAGAACCCCAGACTTTATTAGTAAAGCGTATGTAATCCTCTAGCAATTCAAAGTTCACTAACGATACATCTATAGGATTGATTAGACCCTGGAAAAGAATGTCTTCCTTAAGCTCACTAGTAACAACATTGCGCTCACCACGAATTTGGCTGAGACTTACAAGCTGATCTGGCCCAAACGGTAAGTATTCATATACCCCTAAAACTCTTTCAGGGCTTGGCTTATTACCCTCAACTGAAGCTCTAAACCCAGCAACATCTTGATCAGTTGCCGTATTTGGGCTAGTAGGGTAATCTGGCAGGCCACTAGGAAACACCGGCTCGTCATTATGATGCGCCGCTATACCTAGCGTATTTGCCCCTACCTTCATCACCATTCATCTTCTCGCAATTTGCCAGACTGCGCAACCCAAAACCTGTTGTAAAATGTATCTGCTCATGCTTGAGTAGGGGGTTACTATCTGTTTTACTGGTTCCATACCAAAAACCTACAGAGCTACATAATAAGGCAAGAACAAATTTTATGACATTATCAGTAAACGCAAAAAAATCCTTCCTGGATACTATATCACCCCATATTGTCTATAGCCCTGAAAATGCGCTTGCAAATATAAGGCAGGTACGTAGAATAGCCCTGACCGCAGATGCTTCACTACAAATTTACAACGTTTATGAAGCGCCATCGGCCGATATATCAGAGGCTTTATTGAGTTTTGTTGCAAATAAGAACGATGCCATGGGTTGGCTGGCCACTAGAATCACCTTAAATGGAACAGGGTGCTGGACTCTCCCTCTAAAATCTGAATATGACACTAAAAGGCGAGCCCGATACCCACAAGTCTCGAGCGCTAAGTTTAACGCTCACAGCGAGCTTGCGCATAGGTTCGTGATAAGGCGTATATTTGGCGCCAATCTTACTAGGAGTGATCAATGGGACCATATCTGCCGAAACCACAACTGCTGCAATATTACTCACGGCGAAGTCGCATCTGCAGCCGTTAACAACCAGCGCCGCATTATTGCTCAAAACTTTTCAATAGGACCAACCCTATTTTAGGTTATAAAATGCTATGGTAAAAGAACACCTTAAATACACTAACCGCACCGCAGAACTGTCAAAAAATACCGGCATAGAGCTAGCCTACTGCGAAGAGGCAGCTGGCTGGGCGCATGACGCGCTGCGTCTCATGAGAGGTTCAGAATTAAGCCCGGATGAAGCCCTAATACAGGCCGGCGATAGAATCCTAACTCTACCGCGGGATCAAGAAGATATACCTATATTTAGGGTAAGATACGCCGCATCAGAACTATTGCGTGAGCACTTATCACTAAGCCCACCCAGTGACCAAATCCACATAATCCCACACTATGACCGCATGGAAAAACTGGTAACAACACTAGTGGATCTACAGCGCAACAACGAATACCCGTATGATTTACCCCACGCACCCGTACCAACTCGTTCGGAATTCATGCCAAGTGAAGAGATTTTACCGCACGGCACACGCGAACATGCCCTCTACCTATGGCATGCTTGCTACTGGATGGGCGGCGGGATTGAATCAAACATCGCGTTTAAATCACTAACCCAGCTATATACTGAACACCCGGAGCTTTTTAAGCCAGAATATGTCGTAGAGCAGGGTATAACCCTAGAACAAATTACTGAAATTATTAGCAACTACCCTGCGCTTAAATTTAACTTAACCCGTATTCAGCACTACTGGATAAAAAACGCACACCTCCTAAACGATGATTATGCTGGCGATCCGCGCATAATTTACGCCGATAAACCAGGTTATAGGCTTGTGAAAAAACGCCTAGTAAACACTGGCAAAACCGGCTTTTTAGGCTTCCAAGACAAAATGGCCAGCATGTATACGCACTTTTTAGCCGATGCCGATATCATTGAAGAAATTCCGTTTGCGCCACCAGTTGATTTCCACCTTTTAAGACTATTCATTGCAAATGAAATTATAACCTTTGAGAATGTACCCGAAAACGGCGATGTTTTTAACAAAAAAACTATAGCGATGGTTCGTAAAATGCTGTTTGATTATATTATTACGTCTAGGAGTAGTGAGGTGGAAGTTGACGATGCCCTATGGCGGTATTCTAAGCTAATGTGCGCGCAGGCGCCAGGTAACGCTACTGGCGTAAATCGCTCTGCCGGGAGAGGCAAAAAATCAAGCCACACTGGTATAGACTTTTCAAAACCTGTAACGCTTAAAAAATACGCTCAAAGTTGTGGCCGGTGTGCAATAAGTGCCACCTGTATATCAAATATCTCAAGTGGAGGCTATTATGCCGATGACCGTATGGTGCCACAACCACGAATTAATTTATCTGCAGATAAAGCCGCTTTATTCTCCACGTCAGACACACATATAACCAGCTTAGCCCACATAAGGAAAGGCCCAAAGCCTGGCGCGCAAAATGCAACACCGGTGAGCTATCAAGATCAAAACCCATACCTGTTATAATATGCCTATGGCAAAAAAGAAGCCCCAAGTTAAAAAACATGTAAGCGCACCTATTGTTAACCGGCGGGCTAAGTTTGATTATGAACTGGGCGATGAAATTGTGGCTGGGCTTAGCCTAACCGGGCAAGAGACCCGCTCGGCCCGCGATGGCCATATACAGCTTAAAGGCGCCTTTGTAACTATCAAAAACGATGAGCTATGGCTCAATAACGCTAGTTTTAGCCTAAAACTCAACCAAAAAGGCGATGCCAGCGCCCGCACCATTGATACCACGCCGCGTAAACTGCTAGCAAAGCGTAAAGAGATTACACAACTAGCCGAACGCAAAAAACAGGGCATGACTATTGTGCCGACCAAGCTGCTAACCGGGGGCCGCTACATTAAGCTGGTTATTGCGCTTGGTAAGGGCAAAAAGAACTACGATAAACGCGAAACCCTAAAACGCCGGCAGCTAAGCCGCGAGGCCGCCAGCGCTATAAAGCACCATGGATAATCCTAAAACAATTAGTACCAGCGGCGGCGATGTAAAATACTGGGTGTATAACCCAGGTAAGGCTAAGACCATCGTGATGATACACGGGTTTACCGGCGACCACTTTGGGTTCCAAAAAATCATTCCGCTTTTACCAAACTACACTTTAATTGTGCCCGATCTACCCGGTAGCGGCATAAGTGATTTGCCGCCCAAAAAATACTGGAGTATCGATGCGCTAGCCGCCCTAGCTAACGAATTTGTTAAAAACCTACAGCTACCCGAACCGCCAATCATATTTGGCCACAGTATGGGTGGGCTAGTAGTTGCTAGCATGGTCCACCAAGCGCCGGAGCTTTATGACAAAAAGGTGATTTTGCTCAGCCCGGTACCAGCTAAAATCAGCCTAACTGATAGCCGCTGGCTAGGCGCCCGCTTGGGCGAATTGCAATACTTGGCCGGCTACCGGCTGCCCAAGCTAGGCCCTAAAATAGCAGCCAGCAAAACCCTTACTAAGTGGATAGCAAACCAGCTAATCACCACAAAAGATAAAGCAGTTATAAGGTTTACCTACGAGCAAATGTGGCAAAACCTAAGCTACATTAGCAGCCTAGAATATTACTACCGGCTAGAACAAGATATCAACCGCCGCGGCGCCATTGACTACGCCGATACCTTACGCGAAAAGGATTTACTAATAATTAACGGGGATATTGACCGCGTAGTACCACTAAATAAATTGCAACCCTTGGTGCAGGCAACAGGTGCCAACTTTACGCTTATTGAAGGAGTGGGGCACGACGCCCACTACGAAAAACCAGCCGAAGTTGCGCGTATTGTAAATGCGTTCTTAGCCTAAACTAGCTAAGATTTTTTCAAGCTCTTTTTAGCAGCTTCTTTTAGGCTACCAAAACTTTTAGCGGCAATAATGCGGCGCTTTTTACCCTGGACCGATTCTTTACAGCTAATAGCCTCGGCGTAAACTTTTTCAAATTCATCAAGAGTGTGGTTAATATCGTGAGTTTTAGCAATAGCTAGGCTCTCATGGCTAAACTTCTCGCGCAAGGCAGGGTCATCTACAATAGCCATGATTTTTTGGGCGGCCTGCTTATCGTTATCTAGCTCAAATAAGTATCCATTACGGCCATCTTGGCATAGTTCGGGCAGGGCACCGGCGTTCACCGCCACTACTGGCTGACCGCTGGCCATGGCCTCTAGGGCAGCAATACACTGCAGCTCAGCTGGGCTAGCGATACAGTATAGGTAACCGACCTTTTCTAGCTCTATTTTATCTTCTTCGGGCACAAAACCAGCAAATGTTACATACTCGGCAATACCTAGGTCATTTACCATTTGGCGTAAGGCAGGCTCGGCTACACCGTAACCAGCAATCAACATATGTACATCACGCTGTTTTAGCACGCGGTTAAAGGCGTGTATCACCACATCAACATGCTTTTCTACATCAAGCCGGCCAATGTAGGTAATAATGGGCTTATCCCTCGGCAGCTGGTACTTATCATATATCTCGTCGCTAGCGACCCCTGGCTTAAACACCGATAGGTCAATGCCGTTACTGATAATCCTAATGGGCTTTTTAACCTTAGCAGCCTGCTTGCCAAATACATCAATGGCGCTTTCGGTTGGGCTAGTTATGATATCGGCCCGGTTATGGAACCGGCGGCCATATTCGCGGATCATATAGTTAATGGGGCGGCTAAACGAGCTAAGGTGCTTTAGGTTGTCCATTAAGTTTTCGGGCATTGCGTGGCTAGTGCTAACCATGGGTATGCGGTATTTTTCGCTAACCGTCATGACAGCCTGACCAATACCAAGCAATAGCTGGGTGTGCATGACATCGGGTTTAAAATCTTTTACAATCCGCCGCACTTCAGCCTGTGGGGCCAGGCTAATACGCACGTTTTGGTAAAAAGGGAACACCACGGCCCGCGTGCGGTACACCGTAACCTTGCCTTCAAACTCAATATCACGCTTGCCGTTGGGGCTAGCCGCTATTATGCCTACGGTGTGGCCACGGCCAGCCAGGCCCTGGGCCAAATTACGAGTGAACTGTGAAATACCATTGACCGCTGGGAAATAGAGGTCTGATGAAAGTAAAATACGCATATTGCTTACCATTATACAGCATTGCTCCCCGGGCCAAACCAGCTAGCTATATGCTACTATTATGCTATGACCAAAACTAAAGTATTGTACGATGCCCGCTGGATCTTAGTCGAAAACCGACACGATGGCATTAGCCGCTACGCCCACGAATTAGCCAAGGCTATGGCAGCCCGCGATGACCTAGATATAACATGGCTAGTGTACGATAAGCGCCAGCTAGCTAAGCTGCCCGAGCGCCCACACCTTATGGTTAACCGCCCCGAAAACATGCTTAAAGAGGCCCTAGTTATGCCGCACCAGGTTAATAAGGCCGGGTTTAAGCTGCTTTATAACCCGTTTTTTGCCACAGGGGTGTTTTTCAAAAAGTACAAGCTTGTCCTGACAGTACACGATTTAATTTACTTTAAGCACCGCACGCCACCCCAGTGGCTAGCCTGGCATATTCGCCTTGGATGGTGGCTGTACTACGCTACTATTTGGCCTATGCGGACCCACCTTAATTTTGCAAGTATTGTCGCGACGGTCAGCGAAACCGCCCGGCAAGAACTCATTGCTAAAAAGATGACCAAACGCAAAATTGTTACCGTACAAAATGCCGTATCAGATGAGTTTTTAGATAGCACCCCGCGCGACCACTATAACCTAGATAATGTGGTGTATATGGGTGCCTTTATGGCCTATAAAAACGTAGAATGCCTGCTTGATGCCTTAGCATTTTTGCCCACCATTACCTTGCATTTATGCGGCAAAATCCCGCCAGCTAGGCGGCCCGAGCTAGAACAGTACATCGCCGAGCGCAATATCGCGCACCGCGTAGTGCTGTACGATGGCGCCACCGATGACCAATACAGGCAGGCCCTGCGCAACGCCCGCTGCGCCGTGAGCGCCAGCCGCATAGAGGGCTTTGGCTTGCCGCTTATAGAGGCCCAGCAAGCCGGTGTACCCTTTGTAGCAGCCGATACGCCCATTTTCCACGAAATAGGGCAGGATAGCGTATTGTATTTCAACCCCGATAGCCCAGAGGAATGCGCTAAACAGATCGAAAAGCTATCTGATCTAGCTACAAGTAACGACTACATTGAACGTGGCTACAAAAACGCCGCCCGTTACAACTGGAACACAAGTGCGGCGGCCGCTGCCAAAATATGCAAGGAGCTAGCGTAGGTCAATGAAACTAGTTGTAGATTGCCGTATACTTTCGCTTAGTTACCACTATGGACTAAGCCGTTTTACTGCCCAAATTGTAGCCGAACTATACAAAATAACTCCGCTAACCGTAATGATTTACGATGACAGGCAGCTCAAGCATTTGCCCCCTGGCATACCAATCGTTTACGGCCCTAAACCAGCCGGCCGCAACCAAAGGATTGTTACCAAAATACTAAACGGCCTAGAGCCCGATGTCGTGTTCGCCCCAACCATCTTTTTTACAGCCGGTAAGCGTAATTTCAACCTAGTTATATCGCTGCACGATATCATTGGCTTTACCGCAAAGCAGCCCATTGGGCCCGAATCACCCGTAGCGGGCAGGGTAGCCTGGAAACTATACCATTCTATTAAATTGCCGTACCAGTCGGTGCTTAATAGGGCAGACCATATTATCACTGTAAGTAACGATGCCAAAAACGATATTATTACGTTCCTTAAGCCAAAGACCCATGTTAGCGTAGTATATAACGCGCCGCCGGCCCTTAAGCGGGTTAGCTACGACCACGCAAGTAAAACTATTGTATATATGGGTGCCTTTGTTGGCTATAAAAATGTGGCTACGCTCATTCGGGCTATCAATTTGTTGCCGGGCTACCGCCTGGTATGCCTAAGTAAAATCCATCCCAAAACCAAGGCTAGGCTGCTTAAACTAGCCACTAAACCTAGCCAGGTTGAGTTCAGAAATGGTGTTACCGATGATGAATATATGGCCGAGCTATCTAGGGCCGCCGCGCTTGTTACGGCCTCTTACCACGAAGGCTTTGGCCTGCCACTTATAGAGGCCCAAACCATGGGCATACCAGTAGTATGTAGTGATATACCAGTGTTGCATGAGGTTTGCGGTGAGAGTGGCGCCTTGTATTTTGAGCCTAGCTCCCACGAGCAATTAGCCGAGCAGATCTTACAGCTACCAGCACAACATAACGCCCTTATAGCAGCTGGGTTTAACAATGTTAAGCGCTTTAGCTGGCAAAAGAGCGCCAAAGAGCTTTACGGTATATTGCAAAACTGCGCTACCAAAAAGTAATTTACCCCTAAAAAGCAAACAGCCTCCGACGAGTTTTCACTCATCGGAGGCTGTAGCACTTGTCTTTACAGCAGGTTCTTAAGGAAGCTGCTCCAGAGGTCTCTCTGCTGCAGGAAGTCAGCATGGTTAGCCGGAAACTCCCGGACAAACGCGTTCGTCAAGTGTTCCCTGAAGAACGGATTAGCCACGGCAGGGTCAACCACCTGGTTGTCCTTCGTGCAAAGAATGCGCGTAACTCGGTCGCCCCGCTGGGTGATCTTAGCGCACGCCTCAGGCAATCCATCGGCCCTTGCCATAGCGCCAATCTGCTCAAAGCACCGCGTCAGAGGGAAGCCTTGCTGTCCATCGTAAGCGTCCTTGCGGACACCAGCAATGTAGCGCACGACTTCCTCTTCAGATAGGCCTTTAGGAACAGCGATCGGATCGCTGGATGAGAAGCCCGGGCAGAAGAGCTTGTCGAATAGCCACTGCGGCAATCCGCCGTTCAACCACTCGGGAAGCTCCCCGATCTTCTCAGCCAAAGCTGCCACATGGAGCTGGTTCAGCTTGATCAGTGAATCACCTCCAGCGGGTGGATCGATCAGAACGGTATGAATGTTCTGACTGTCAACCAACTTGCGCGCCAAAATTGTCATCATGGCGCCGTAAGACAACCCGAGGATCGTTGCTGGTCCTTTGCTAGCAATCCGAGCAAGAAACTCGGCCATCTCACCAGCAATTCGATCCGTCGGAGCATGATCTCCAACAAAATCGATTGCGGTAACCCGGCCAAACCTGTCGAAGGCCCCGCCAAGCTTTAACGGGCGATATTGGCTCGGTGAGCCTTCGGCATCGCGGCCGTAGTTAATCCAGCCCGGAACAACGGCTAGGTGTTCACCCTGTACGGGGAGAACTAAGCTGCTTAAGGCGATGGTCTTCAACCACCTCACCTTCTTTCTATTGTATAGTTACTAGCTAATTTAAAGCCTTATGCGACAAGTGCCACATCCTTATATTATATCACACATCACATAAAATATCAACACTCACCAGATATGACAAGCCGCCCAACCCCCGAAGGGGAGGGGCGGCTATATGCCTAACCGTGGAAGGAGCCCTTATCCATGGCGGGACCGCTGCGGCGGCCAGATCTGGTGCCGGCGCCACGGCCACTTGGCTGCACGAACCTGTGGTGAATCATGAGCTTCACGCGACTGTTGCCAATGTTAGCTCTAGCCTTGGGCTTGATAGTCATCATTGTTAGCCTTCGCCCATCACTCGTACACGCGACCACCCGCGACTCACCATTGACTATCTCGCGAGCGATAGTGGTGCCGGCCGGCAGCTTGTAGACGGAGGCAGACTGAAGCGGCCTCCGCAAAACGTTAGTCGTCACGCTGCTGTACACGTAGACGTTGAACTGGCGGTTCAACACGGCCGGCTTACCAGGCCTTACTTGTAATACAAGTTCGGCGAACTTTTGAGTGCGCTCATATCGCGCACCGCCCCTATCGGTGATTAGGCAGCGTCTCCAGTCCTTCGCTTTGTCAAGTTCATTAATCTTCCTAACATTGCTAAGAGCTCTGCTCTCAACGCTGTCGGTCATCTTGTCTCCAATCTCTAAAAGGACATCTAATATATTACCACTTTTAGAGCGATAAGTAAATGTAAGGCTCCATGTATAATAAACCTATGAAGTTATTTAGCTGGAACGTAAACGGTATACGCGCTGTCCTTAATAAAGGCGATTTTATGAAATTTATTGAGCAGTACGACCCAGATATTTTGTGCCTGCAAGAGACAAAAGCCTCACGCGACCAAGTTGAGATTGACCTGCCGCAGTACCACGAACACTTTTTTAGCGCTGTTAAAAAAGGCTATAGCGGCACGGCCATATTTAGCAAAATGCCGGCACTACAGTACTTAGACGGCTTTCCAAAAGGTATAATCGATAAATTCCACGTAACCGGTGATGATTACGGCGACCCTAATGCCGAAGGCCGCATAATCGCCGCCGAATTTAAAGATTTTTGGGTAGTAACCTGCTACACCCCTAATAGCAAGGGTGATCTAAGCCGCCTAAAACTCCGTTACGACAGCTGGGACCGCGCCGTACTAGCGTATTTGCAGCAGCTCGAACAATCTAAGCCGGTGCTATACTGCGGCGATATGAACGTAGCGCATGCCGAAATAGATTTATCTAACCCCAAGCCAAATATTGGTAAACACGGCTTTACAGGCGAGGAAAGGGAAGGCTTTAGCAACTACCTAGCGGCCGGCTTTACTGATACTTACAGGGCCGCCAACCCCACTAAAACCGATGCCTACACATGGTGGACCCACTGGGCAAACGCCCGCGCCCGCAACGTAGGCTGGCGCATAGATTACTGGCTAGCCAGCCGAGCAATCGCAGGCAAAGTCAAAAACCCCGCCATCCACCCCAGCGTAATGGGCAGCGACCACTGCCCGGTGAGTATAGAGCTATGAGCAAACCGACAACATACGAAGACGCAGCAAAAGCGGTCATGACATATGTAAAAGCTCGCGACTGGCACAAAAACCCACCACGCGGACTCGCCATATCTATCGTGCTCGAAGCGACTGAATTGCTCGAGTATTATCAATGGCAAGATGAATCATTTGGTGACAAAAAAGACCTAGGAAGCGAAGCCGCAGACATCCTGATATACCTGATTCAGTTCGCTCATCACTACGATATTGACTTGCCTGACGAAGTTATGAAGAAGCTCGCTATTTCCGAAAAGAAATACCCTGCAGAGATATTCCAGATCAAAGACGAAGTGGCTCGAAACAAGGCCTGGCTAGAGGCGAAACTCAGCTACAAAAAAGATACAACCCTTTGATCTATGAGCGTTTGTAGTCGAATACCCTTACGGGGATCGATTTCGTCTGCGCCTGCTCGATAGTAAAGGTCGTCCCGGGGCTCATATTTGTACGAAATGCCACTAGCTCATCTGCGAGATCGACAACCTGGCAATTGCGCGCGTGAAATGACTCTGCATCTACAGCGATATATGGTGTTTTATCAGATATAACACCCGGTAGGGTCGCCGAAATATATCCGAGTAACTCAGTTGTCTCATTTGCGTCCTCGAGCCGACATTTGCCCGCTCGTCCGCGTGCTACCAGAGAGTCGCAGTATACCTGGAGCTCCACCGGTAGATAGATACGGAAACGATCGGCCCCGAGACCATAGCTATAGGCGATCCGCGCGGCTTCATGGTCCGCTCCGGTCGCACCGCCGCTCACGATAGAATAGCCCTCGGCGAACTTCGCCATCACATATGTCTCGATATCCGCCCGTATCTCGTCATCAACCTCACGTGTCCCGACAACGGCGAGCCATTTTTGCGTATTCTTCATACACCAATAATACAATGAAATTTGCGCGTATAATAAAACTATGGATTTAAGTTATTGGCAACAGCAAACTGCCAAAAAACCACTGTTCCCAGATGTGGAATGGGAAAAACCCGAGCAAAAGGCCCAGGCCGGGCGCCTGGGTATTATTGGTGGTAATAAACTTGGCTTTGCTGGCGTAGCCGAAGCTTATAGCGTAGCCTACGGGGCTGGGGCCGGGCAGGTGAGGGCGCTGCTACCGAGTAGCTTAAAAAAGGCTATCCCAGCAGCTTGGGTAGATGTCGCAACTGCACCAAGTACGGTTAGCGGCGGGCTAGCTAAGGATGCGCTGCCAGATGTAATGGCCCTATCTAGCTGGAGCAATATGGTGCTATTAATTGGTGATGCCGGGCGTAATAGCGAGACTGCCATAGTGTATGAAAGCCTGCTGCGTAACAGTGATAGGCCAATAGTTATCACGCGCGATGCGGTTGATTTAGTTAAGAATGCGCCCGAAATGCTAGTAAACCGGCCAAATACGCTGCTAGTCGTGAGCTTTGCGCAGCTGCAAAAGCTATTCCAGGCCGTATATTACCCCAAAGTTTTGACATTTAGCATGCAACTAATGCAGCTGGTAGAGGCTGTGCACAAATTTACCATTACATACCCAATAACCCTTACGGTGCTACATAAAGATACAGTGCTGGTGGCCCACGGTGGGCATGTAACCACCACGCCATGGGAAAGCCCCATGCTGATATGGCGTGGTAACACCGCCGCCCGCGCCGCTGTGTACTGGGGCTGGAACCCCAGCCAGCCGCTACAGGCCGTAACGGCCAGCTTGCTTAACACAGATTAATTACCGCAATATATTTTTGTTTATTTATACTTTGTGTTATAATATAGAATGTCCCTAACGACTACACGAAAGGTGATTCCATGTCTGGATCACGCAGGAGCCGAACGAGTGCGAGACTCGCTAAGGAGTTGGCGCAGCAAATCAATGGTGACCAACCGATCAATATCGACTCGCTACTTGGGCCTGCCCAACTAAAAGGCAGGACCGCCTTATTGCTCACACTGATAGCTGAAGCCAGCAACATGATCAAGCAGGCCGGAGCAATCATCAAAGATAACCCTCTCGATGGTCAGGATGTATGGGCCGCTGTAACGGCACTGTCTGATGAGGCTCGCGGGCTTGACCGAAGAGTGGCCATCATCGTGCATGAGCTGCAGTAAGTAAGGCCATGGGCCTAAGCCCGCCGTATCACGGATAGCCCAAGTTGGCCCTCCGTGATACGGCGGGCCAACTTTTTTTATAATGAATACCTACCCTCACAAGATTGCTCTTACAAGATTTTGTTCGTTTGCGGCAGCCCTTTATGGCTGCGTGCTAGCGAAGATACTTAGATATTGGTGGGCAAGGAGGGACTTGGCCACGTCCCGCAGCCCCGCAAGCCAGTCAAATGTGCATAGCCCATTTGTGGCATTGCCTTGCGGACTGCCGCCGGCAGTCCTCACCCTCAAAAGATTGCTCTTACAAGATTTTGTTCGTTTGCGGCAGCCCTTTATGGCTGCGTGCTAGCGAAGATACTTAGATATTGGTGGGCAAGGAGGGACTTGAACCCTCACTCACAGATGTGAACAAGATTTTGAGTCTAGCGCGTCTACCAATTCCGCCACTTGCCCAACAATATTTAAGTATTTTGAACCGCGAAGCGGTTGTCTACCAATTCCGCCACTCGTCCATCTATAAACCATTATTTAAATGTGCAGCAATATCGCCTGCCAATTATGCCACTTGCCCCTGCACCGCAATGTTAATTCAACAGATAGTATTGTATACTAAAACTGAGTGGGAATCTAGTAAATGCAACCTAAAAACGATAGACCATACAACCCGTTAGCCCCTCAGCGCAGCAGTGCGCCTGGTATTAATGTGGCCGCGCGTTCAAACGGCCAAGACCAAGCGGCCGATATCACACGCGGGCAAATTGATGCCATTTATAATAATGATCCCAATGCTACCACCCCTGTAGAGCCTGTGGCTCAACCTCAAGCTCAACCGCAGCCAGTGCAGCAACCGGAACCAGCAGCAGCCGAGCCACATAAGGCTACCGGCCCGCACGGTGCTGTGCACTACCAATCGACCGAGGCACCTAACCCCTATGAGCGCACCCACGATGAGCAAAATCACCAGATAAACCAGGGCGCCTGGCAAAAATACCACACCGCCTGGCAGAGCTACTACCAGCAGTATTACGAGCGCTACTACGTAGGCC
Source organism: Saccharimonas sp. (SeqCode) (assembly GCA_032229905.1). Lineage (GTDB taxonomy): Bacteria > Patescibacteriota > Saccharimonadia > Saccharimonadales > Saccharimonadaceae > Saccharimonas. The sequence continues at coordinate 43,778 of JAVTWQ010000009.1, read as the reverse complement.
AAGTGAACCAAACTCAGCAGGTTTTGCAACAACAAGTTGCCGCGCAAAGTGCCACCCTAACAGAGGGCGAGGCTATGTACGAACTGCGTAACGACCTAATAGGCAAGGTTAAGCACCAAGCCCAAAAGGTGCGTAAAAGCCGCCATTTTTGGCCTATTATTTCGGCTGCAGCTGTTATGCTAGTATTTTTGTTTTTACAGTACAACCGCGTTGTATTTGCCGAGGTAGCGGCCTATGTTAGCCCGGGCAATGTCAACCCGGCCAATATTATCGTTGACCCAAGCGACACTAGCACCATAACTAAAGATGACCGGCTAATTATCCCTAAAATTAATGTAGATGTGCCAATTATATGGACCGCCAACGCCGCCGACCAAAACTCCCTAAACGATGCCATGACCAAGGGCGTAGCCTGGTTCAATATCCAGCAAGCTCACAGCCGCCCCGGCGAAAACGGCAACTTAGTACTAAGTGGCCACAGTAGTAACGACTGGCTAGACCAAGGCGACTATAAATTCATTTTTGCACCACTCGAACAGATGAAGGTAGGCGATACATTTTATGTTAACTACCAGCAAAAACGCTATATTTATAAAATCACGACAACAAAAGTCGTAGCCCCAACCGATGTAGCCTCGCTAGCAACCGATGGCAAAAAACCGGTCGCTACACTTATAACCTGTACACCCCTTGGCACAGCCCTAAACCGGCTGCTGGTAATTGCCGAACAGATCAGCCCAGACCCTGCGATTGCTGCTCAGCCCACCACCACAAGCGATTCGAGCGCCAGCCAAATGCCCAAAAACTCGCCTACATTCTTTGAACGAATATTTGGCCTAGGCAATTAATCAGTTACTAGCTTAACCCTTACTAGGGCCGAGCCGTCGCTGGTAAAAGCATATATGTATTTGCTATCACCGGTAAGTACGGCCGTACTACCTGCCGAGGTGCCCGCAAATAAAGCCTGTCCATTGGTAGCATCGTAATCATACAGGCGCAAGGTATTAGATTCTTGCACGGTAAAGTGGGTTTTATCTACCCAGTTAATTGGCCCCGCTACAGGGGTGGCAAAGCTGTGGTTAGATACCTGGCCTAAATCGACATCATACACACCCAACTGGGTATCGGTCTGGGCATAGATAAACCGATGCTTATCGGTTGAAAAACCAATGTAGCGGATATCGCCATTAAGCGTAAACTGGGAAACCTGGGTAAAGGCGGCTGGGTTAACGGCATCGCTCGCGCTAATATCACCACTGTAGACTAGCACATTACTGCCGTGCTGCACGGCCAAATAAGCGGTACCATCGTATTTATTCATAACAAACCGTAGCGGTGTAGCGGCACTAGTATATTGGGCCACAATACGCGAGCTACTGGCGCCAATCGTTAGGTAAGCCGCTTTACGCAGGCCGTTTGTATCAGGGGTAGTTGTATAAACAATTGTGTTGTCATCGTACATCGTAAAATTGGCCACTTGCTGGACTAATGGGCCACTTAAGGTTTTTTGGTCCAGGCTAGCCTTTCGGATTTCGTTTGTAGTAGTCAACAGCAGCAGAGTGTTTGAGTCGCTAGGCGAAAACACAGCTTGGGTGGCCGCTACGCCTAGCAGGCTAGTAAGGTTTTTGGCAGCCTCAATATTGGTCGTATCGGCGCTAATCCATTCCACGCTTTCGCCATAGCTATGTCTAATTAAGATGGTTTTGTTATCACTCGCCCAGGCCACTACCTGGAACTGGTTAGCTACGCCGCTGGCAGTCGCTGTAAACGAGCTGGCCGGCAAAGTAACAGTGCTGAGCTGGGGTGCACTACCACTAACATTTATTAAAGATACCAAGGGGCTGGCGGCTTGCTGCATTAATGCAAGGGTTTTGCTGTCGCGCGTTGCTACGGCACTATTTAGCTGCGGCAAGGTGATTAACTTATCGGCTTTTATAGTAGCTGGCACCAGTAGGGCGTAATCTAGCCATAGCACTTGGCCGGGGCGCACATCAATTTGCTTTTCCCATGGTAAATAGCCGGTTTTTTTGTAAGCAACAGTGTGTTTACCGGCGCCAAGAGTCAGCTTACCCTGGGTCCTTACGGCCAACTCTTTGCCATCTAGCCACACAGCCGCGCCACCAGGCTGCGAATTAAACTGTACCAGGCCACCTTGTTCTATTTGGCCTTCGTATTTATTAAAGCGGTACCCCTGAATAACCATGTATAGGCCACCCACCAGCACGGCAACCGAAAGGATCATAAGCGTATAGGTAAGCGTTAGGCGGATGCGCGTGGCGCGCCTAGAGCGAGTTTTTTGCATATATTGCTATTATACAATCACCAGTGGTGTTTTTAAAGCCAGAGGCTACTCAACTATCAAAACCTCCCACTCACCATACCGTTACACGCCGGCTCATTCTTTGCTCCTGGCAGGAATGAGTCGGGCTGCACTTCGCTTTTAGTATGGTTCAGGGAGGTTCTGATAGTCGAGTAGCACGACCACGCTTCACAAATTTACCAAAAAGTTATATCCTAAATACATAAGCATTACTTGGGGTAGCAATGAATAAAAATAATAATATCACCATCAACGGGGTAGATTATAATGCCGAAACCGGCAAACCCGTTGAAGCTGCACCGAGTACGGCAGCGCCTACCAAGCACCATATCCGTAAGTTTGCCGCTACACCTAAGCCTAAGGCACCTGTAAAACGAGTCATGGACATCGCCCCAGTGCACCACCCGGCCGTAGCTAAGGCCCACGCTATCCAGGCTGCCAAAACCCAGCCCCGCACCATTAAACCGTCTCAGGTCATCAAGCAAGAGGCTATTGCCGATGCCATGGCCCGCACCACCGGCCATACCCGCACCCAAGTTAAGCTGCCAAAAACCCGTAGCCGCCTGCACCGCACCGGGCGCATCGCCACTGCTGCATTAGCTGTTACTATAGTAGCCGGCTACCTCATGTACCTCAATATGCCAGCCATCAGCACCTTTATCGCCGCTACCCAAGCCGGTATACATGCGAGCTACCCAAGCTATTCACCTAGCGGCTATAGCCTAAACGGGCCAGTTGTATATAGCGGTGGGCAGGTTAGCATGCAGTTTGCCGCCAATGCCGGCCCGCAAAACTACACCGTTACCCAAAAGCGCTCCGACTGGGATAGCAGTGCTGTATTAGCTAATTATATACAGCCGGTAGCTGGTGATAACTACACCACCACCCAGGCCAATGGCTTAACAATTTATAGCTACGACGAAAAATCCGCCTGGGTAAATGGTGGCATATTATATACAATCACCGGCTCGGCGCCGCTCAGTAGCGACCAAATCCAACGCATCGCCACAAGTTTGTAATAATACCTACAATATAGTACTATTAGCTTGGCAAATCGCCACCCGCCCCAATGGATGCGTCCTAAGGGGTAGCACGTTAAGAAAGGAAATGTCATGGATGCGTCGATGACAGATCGCCTAAACAAGGCCCTGGAGGCCATGATTTTAGGAAAGCAAGTACCAGCCGAAGAGTTGGCGGCCACTAGAATGGATACCACCATTCTGACCAGCATCTGCAACGATGCCACGCCGCTGCTACAGCACGCGCGCGGCTTCAAGCTATGTACAGACCACTACCCGGAGTGCGTACACCTTGTAGACATGAAAGTCGGTAAGGTCCCAGCGTCAAAACTCCAGCTGTTGCACATTTGCCAGTTCAGGATTGGCAATACAGTGAATAATCGCCGATGGGTGATATACGGCGATAAAGGTGTACAGACAATCAACGTCTTCCTGACTCGATCAGGTGACTTTGTAGTAATCGAGACTGTTGACTCCGAGAGGATGGACTACGGTAATTCGATCTTTACGGTAGAACACTTTGGGTATAAGGGAGGCCTAACTGAGTCAACCATATCCAAGCTAGTCAGCTACCTGGAGTCACGTGTACCAAGCGGCGACAACCTCGCCCTGATGTCCTCCAGTAGAAAAGCCTTCTTCACCTCCAGAGGCGTTGACCGTGCGCCCGTGAAGTCGATTCCCCTACGGATTGCTCGAGGAATTCTCACGGCGCTGATTGAGTCAGATGATGCAAAGAGGCAGGATCTTGTCACGGAAGAGGCATTGATCAAAGACCTTAGTCAACGAATGGCCCGCGTGGTCTCCGGCATTTAGCCTACCCGCCCGCAACAGATTGAGCCTCGCTCTCGTCTGCGGGCGAGGTTCATTCTGATATTATTCACATCTGTTATAATTGCAGTATGACTGTTCGCACTCGTTTTGCCCCAAGCCCAACTGGTTTTTTGCATGTTGGCGGTATCCGCACCGCGCTTTTTGCCTTTTTGGTGGCTAGGCAGGCTAAGGGCAAGTTTATTCTACGCCTTGAGGACACCGACCAAAAAAGGGAAGTGCCAGGCAGCCGCGAACACCTTATAAGCAGCCTCAAAGCCATTGGTATTGAGTATGACGAAGGCCCCGATGTGGGCGGCCCCTACGGCCCCTACGTGCAAAGCGAGCGCCTAAGCCACTATCAGCAGTGGGCTAAAAAGCTAATAGATGCCGGCCTGGCCTACGCCGACCCCTATACCTCGGAGCAAGTGCAGGGCTTTCGCGAGCAGGCCCAGGCTAATAAACAAGCCTTTTTGTACCGCAACTACCGGCCGAGCGACCCGCCCGTGTGGGATGGCACGCAGCCGCTAAGGTTTAAATCTACCCCCAAAAGCTACACCTACCACGACGAGGTAATGGGTGATATTACCACCAGCCCAGAGGTGATAGATGATATTATTTTGATAAAGAGCGATGGCTACCCAACCTACAACTTTGCTCATATCGTAGATGACGCCGAGATGGAAATCACTCACGTTATCCGCGGGCAAGAGTTTTTGAGCAGCATGCCCAACTTTTTAGCGCTATACGAAGCGCTTGGCCTAGAACGCCCAATTTTCGCCCACATGCCACACATTTTGAATGAGCAAGGCAACAAAAAGCTCGGCAAGCGCGATGGCGCCAAAGACGTGCTAGATTACATCCGCGACGGCTACCTACCAGAGGCCATGATGAGCTTTATTGCCACCATGGGCTGGAACGATGGCACCGAACAAGAGGTGTATACCAAGCAAGAACTTATTGATAAATTTAGCCTCACGCGTATCCAGCGCAGCGGTGCTAGGTTTGATGAAAAGCGCCTGCTATGGGTGAACGGGCATTTTATCCGCGAACTAAGCCTAGATGATTTAGCTGATAGGGCTGAGTATTTTTGGAGCGAAAGCGCCAAAAAAGCGCCTATAGCCTACAAAAAGCAGGTGCTAGCCCTAGCCCAAGACCGCTTAAAGACCCTTAAGGATTTACCTGGTCTAACTAGTTGCTTTTTTGAAGAGCCAACCCCAAATATGGCCTTAATAACAGATAACAAGCAGCTGAATAAACTCAGTACTACTGAGCGTCAAGATCTGTTAAAAACAGCCCACACGGCATTATCATCCAGCGAATGGACCCCTGCGGCCATACAAGACACCCTAAACAGCCTGCTGGAACAAACCAGCCAAAAACCAGCTGTACTATTTGGCCTAATCCGCATCGCCACTACCTGGGCACAGTTTAGCCCCCAGCTTAACGACACCTTAGCCCTAATAGGCAAAGAAAAAGCGCTAAAGCGCTTGCAAAGCGCTATTGACTTATAAAAACTCTTTGACTTATTTTGCCTTGAGTGCCATAATATGATTATAGGACTTTTGTTGAGGGTTTTACTTCCAAAAGTTCGTTTTTTTACAAGCAGACGGAATAGTCCGGGTTGGCGAACGGCGCTTTTTCTAGCAGAGCTTTGTTCGCCAACCCGGCATGACCGAAAGGAGCCCACCATGGGCAAGCAAAAGAAGAGCCGCAAGAAGGCCGACAAGGAGGGGCGGGTCATCATCGCCAAGGTGGCTGTTCTACTGCCGCCCGACCGGAAGCTGGGCGACGAAGACATCATCACCATGACCGACGGCATCGAGAGGGCCCTCCAGGATGCCTTGTACCCCGAAGCAGTCGGCCCCTACCTCGAGAAGGCCTACAAGCTGGCCGAGGAGTTTTCGGCGGACAGGCTCACCAACGAAGAACCGGTGGTCAATAAGACCGCCGACCTGACCGACCATGGCGGCAACGACGCCGTCACGGCGGTTGTCCTGACAGGGGGAACGGCAGCCGTAGTATCCGCCCTCAGCGAGGTCTTATCCTTGCTCTAAGGCCACTAGGTGGGGCTCTCCGGAGCCCCACCTAAACAACTATTCCGTCCGCTTAAGCCCCATTACGAGGCACTGGCCTCTTTTTTTATTTGCACCACTATTGATATGATAGTCCGTTTGATAGGGGTGGGGCTAAGCCGCTTATGCTATAATACTAAGTATGCAACCAGCGACGCCGCGACGCCGTTTTCACCCCGTGAAAGCCACACGGGCTTTTGTAGAAAAGCACCGGCTAGCTAGCCTAATTGTGCTCGGTAGCGTGCTAGTGGCCCTGGCCGCTAATATGGCCATGTATTTTTATAACCAAATATCAGTTACCGCCATAGACCAAGCTGTGGTTAAAAAAGCCAAACCGGCTAAATATTATTCACCCCTAAACGGCATAGAGGTGGCAAGCCAGGCTGCCGCTAGCCAAGCCGTAACAGCCATAATGCTCGAAAACAGCCCCGATGCCCGCCCCCAAAGTGGCCTAAAACAAGCCCAGGTGGTGTATGAGGCTATAGCCGAAGGTGGGATAACTAGGTTTTTATGCCTATACCAGCAAAATAAGCCCCAGCTAATTGGCCCGGTGCGCAGTGTACGTATGTACTACGTAGATTGGCTCGCCCCATACCAAGCAAGCGTAGCCCACGTTGGCGGCAGCGCGGCGGCCTTAGCCGAGGTGCGTAACGGCAATTACCGCGACCTAGACCAGTTTTTTAACAGCAATTCCTACTGGCGCGCGAACGACCGCTACGCCCCGCATAATGTATATACTAGCTTTGAAAAGCTCGATGCCCTAAACCAAACCAAAGGCTACACAACTAGCAGCTTTACTAGCTTTGCCCGGGCCGATGGCAAACCAGCTACTACGCCAAATGCAACTAAGATCGATATCACAATCAGTAGCGCCTTATTTAATAGCCACTACGACTACGACGCCAAAACCAATACATACCTGCGTAGCCAAGCCGGCGCGCCCCATACCGATAGGGAAGACGGCCAAATCAGCCCTAGTGTAGTGGTAGCCCTAAAAGTTAATATGTCTACTGTTATGGAAGATGGCTACCGCGAAGACATAACTACCACTGGTAGCGGCGAGGCCACTGTGTTCCAAAACGGCACTGCTACTAAGGCCACCTGGAGCAAAGCCAGCCGCAGCGAACCGCTAAAATTAACTGGCACCGATGGTAAAGAGCTAACCCTAAACCGTGGCCAAACCTGGTTTGCGGCCGTACCAAATGGCAGTGGGGACGTAGTATGGCAATAAAACACACTAATACCATTAAAGATTTTTGGCCAAAGTACCACCGCAGGATCGTGGTAGGCACTATTGCCATGGAAATAGTGTTAACCTGCATAGTGCTGGCTGCCGTGCTAGTTACTATAGGTATACCAACCGACATAGTGCCATTTATAGTATTTATCGTTGCACTGATCGCTGGTTCTATTGGTATAAACCTAATCCTTGTATATCTGGTTACAATACCCCTCAAAAACCTAGCCGATGCCCTAACGCATGCCAGCGGCGAACAAAGTACGGTTGTGCCACCAAACCCAAATGCTAAACACTACGAACAAAACGGTTTTAAACCACTATTGCAATACATCTACGAAAAAGCGGCCGATAGTGGCAGGCCAGCTACATCAGCGGAAGGCGTAGACACGACCGGCATAATTAGCCAGGCCCTAAGCCAAACCAGCGCTGGCGTAGCAGTTTTGACTGCCGAAGGCGAAATAACTATGGCAAATAAATCTGCGCCTATAACCATTGATACCACCAATACTAAACACCTTGAGCTCTTATTCGAACAGGGCGATGACCTGCAAGATTGGCTCAATAATGTAAAAGACCGCGAGGTGCACGCCGAAAAGATCTGGCAGCGCGTACCAAACAAAATAACTGGCGAAGAAGGCAGGCGGATATTTGATGTTTGCGCTACATTTGAAAAGGGTAGCGCGGCCGAAGTTGTATTAGTACTATTCGACCAAACCGGAATATACCAGCCCGAAGATGATGCCCTAGATTTCATCGCTTTTGCCGCCCATGAGCTACGTGGGCCCATTACGGTAATCAGGGGCTACCTTGATGTCCTGGGTATCGAAACTGAGGGGTTATTGCAGCCCGACCAACAAGAACTGCTTAAGCGTTTAGTGGTGAGTTCAAACCGGCTAAGTGGCTACATCAACAACATCCTAAATGCCAGCCGCTACGACCGCCGCCATTTACAGCTCCACCTAACTGAAGATACGCTAGCAGGCATATATGACACCATAAACGATGATATGCAGCTGCGGGCTGGCAGCCAAAACCGCCTGCTCAGTGTAAATATCGCACCTGACCTGCCCACAATCGCCGCCGATCGATCTAGCTTATCAGAGGTAATCGGTAACCTTATTGATAACGCCCTTAAGTACTCAAACGAAGGCGGATCAGTTAGCGTAAGTGCCGCCGTAGAGGGTGATTTTGTAAAAGTGAGCGTAGAAGACCATGGCATTGGCATCCCAGCTAGCGTTATAAGCAACCTGTTTCATAAGTTCTACCGCAGCCACCGCAGCCGCGCAACCGTGGCCGGCACTGGTATCGGCCTATATATCTGTAAGGCCATTGTTGAATCCCACGGTGGCAAAATAGGGGTGATAAGCGCTGAGGGCCAGGGTAGTACCTTTAGCTTTACAGTGCCAATATATGCCACCGTTAAAGATAAGCTCCTAGCCGGCGGTAATATGAACACCAACGCCAATATCATCAGCACGGGTGGTAGCTGGATTAAAAACCATGCGATGTATAACGGGTAGGGTATACTAAGGTTATGGCTATTAAGACAATCCTTATTGTAGAAGACGATCGGTTCATCGGCGAAATGTACGTGCGCAGCCTGCGCCACGTTGGCTATACGGTAGACTGGATGGTTGACGGCCACGATGGCCTGGTGGCGGCCCGCAATAAGCCATACGATCTCATATTGCTCGATATCATGCTGCCAGAGTTACGCGGGACTGATATACTGCGTGAGCTTAAAAAACCAGAAGCTAATCAATCAGTGGCGGCCAAGGTTATGATTATGACTAATTTTGACCAAGATGCCGATAGCCGCGAAGCCATGGAGCGTGATGCTGATGGCTACCTAATAAAAGCCGAAATTACTCCGCGCAAGCTGCTTGACCTAATTGGCCAGCTATAGCTAGACACACCCTCTGTTTTTTGATAGTATAAATTGGTTATTGTGCACCTGGCCCCATCTTCTAAAGTGAGAACTGCCTGTTGGCAGTTCGCAAGGCCGGAGCCCGGATGAGGTTTAACCTCACCGAGCGAGGCGGGGTCGCGAAAAATCTCGAAGAGATTTTATTGTGACTAGGAAATCAGATTTCCTAACCAGTGTAATAAAACAATTGCACCTTGCTGATAATATAAGACCTGGCCCCATCTTCTAACGGTTAGGAAATCGGGTTCTCATCCCGGCAATTGGAGTTCGATTCTCCATGGGGTCACCACGAAAACAGCTCATCGTAACAGATGAGCTTTTTTCGTGGTAGAATAATACTTAAGTATGGCTAGTCTTTTCGGTAAAAATATACTTAGTGCAATTGCTGCAACCATTGTAGGAGACAAAGTAACTATGCCTGCCGCGGAAAGTAATGAGCAAAATTGGATAGACCTATCCAGCCACCTAAGGGACAAAGTACTCAAGCGTACGTCTGAGGTAACATTCTTACACACTAAAGCAGGATTCTTAATTGCGGCCGGAGCGGTATTGTTACAAATTATTACAGGTCTGCCAAAATTCAACCACCCTACAACAATAACCGCCTACGTACTAGCGATAGCCCTGGCGCTCGCTTCTATTATAGTAGCTATTGTATCGATGCACATCAGTAAAAGTCCAACACCACTCAACCCCGAAGAGATGCTACTTACCTTAACCGAACAGCCAAAGATGACCCGCACAGTGTTCGCCAACTGGCTAGCCAAAAGCTATGCCCAGGCAAATAAAGAATTCAATAAAGCTTATAGCCGTAAATATACCCAACAGGTTATAGCCGCGATACTTTTAGTTATATCGTTCGGGATAGTAATAATTCTTAAAGGAGTAAGCATTTATGCCTGATACAAATGAGCCGTACATAAACCCAACAACGTACCATCTAACGCCACCGTCTGTTGAGTCAATAAAATCTGATATAAAACCGCCTATAGCATTAGTAGAAACAGCTAAATCCAGTGACCAACCCCCAGTGGCACCTGAGCCTTCAGTCGACCATGAGAAAAGAAGCCTATAGTAATCGCGGAAAAGGCCTAATTGTCCAACCTAAAACAATCTTTAATTAGTCACTTAGCTAATAATTGTAGGTATGCGAGCAGTACATACGCGAGCTAGAGGCATCATTGACGGCTACTTCCAGTCCACTATCGCTACAAATCGTGGAATCTTCGGTATCGAACACCTGGGTAACGGTAAAGCTCTTGCCGTCGGCTGCTACAACCATATAAATACCAACCGTACCACTAATAGCCTGGTGATTAGTCGGCACTGTGCCGATACTGGCAAGTTTTGCCGTTATAGTAGTATCAGATTCGGCATAGGCCCCAGAGCCAACAGCACTAGCGGAGTCTTTACACTTGCCGCTAGGGAAATTAGTGCCAATACAGTACCCAGCCGAGGCAGTACCGGTGGGGAAGGTGCCGTTGAACACCTTGTATGTATCTATAAGCTTCCTTACCTGGCTAGCTTCGGCCAGCCTAGCCGAATTACGGGCCCGCGACTGCATGCCGGCGTAGGTCAGCAATGTCATAGCCAGTAGAATGGCAATAATAGCAACTGTCACAGTTAGCTCAATAATCGTAAATCCGCGGCTAGCTTTGTTCACTCTTTTAGGTTAGCACAAGCAGTAAGTAGCTTCAACTCTTACCACACTTGTAGCAAATGTAAAAATGCGGTAATCTTGTAACATAAGCGTTAATAAAATACATAAGGAGAGTCCTTTCAATGCGCAATAAACTATTAATCGCCGCCCTCGTAATCGTTGGCCTAGCTAGCGTTGCCTATGCCGCCTTTGCTCAGATCCTTACCATTAGTGGTACTGGTACCGCAACCGGTAGCTGGAACGTCGCTATTACCGGCATTACCCGTACATCTGCCACGGGTGCAACTGATGCCGCAACCCCAAGCTTTACCGGCACAAGCGCAACCTTTAGCGCTAACCTTGCTTACCCTGGTGCAACCGCTACCTACCAGGTTACCGTTAAAAACACTGGCTCTATCCCAGCCGTACTTACTAGCTTTGACGGCATCACTACCGCAAACGCCGCCACACCAACCTACATTACGTATACGACTAGCGGCCTAACTGCAGGCTCAACCCTAGCCGCTACCACTGGAACACTCACGTTCACAGTAACTGTTACCTGGGATGCAGCTTCGGCTCCTAGCACGCCTAACGAAACTAAAACTGCAACTATTCACCTAAACTACGACCAGAGCGCCTAGTTTAACGCCCCAGGAAGGAGCTCTGCCGTGCCACGCACCAACAGAAACCCTAGCCTAATAAGGCAGCTGCTCTTGTTGCTTGTGCTACCCCTTACTCTTAGTAGTACGGGGTATGCGCTTTTTTCGCAGCAGCTAAGCCTAAACACCAGCACAGCTAAGCCGCTTTATTCATCTAGCCAGTATATGTACGTGGCCTACACTAAGGCCGAAACGCCAAGCGGCAGTAATACCAACTATAGCCTGGGCGTAACTATTACAAATAAAGGCGTTACCAGTGTGACGGCGTGGCAGCTTAAATTTAGCGTGCCCAGCGACGTAACATCTGTAACCTGCGCCAGTAGCGTAACCTGCACCAGGAGTGGCACCACTGTGACAATAGTGAATAAGGCCAGCAACGGCACGATAGCGGCTGGGGCAAGCACAGCCGCATTTGCTATCAGTTTTACTAGCGCTACCGCGAAATACACTCTGCAAAACATTTATATAAGCGGTACCTATGTAGCCACGTACCAAACAATTACCGGCCTCACGGTAGGGTCTGTTAAAGGCACTTCAAGTAAAAAAGGCCAAACTTATACCTACCCGTATACTTTTACGGTTACCAATAACTCTGGCCAGAACCTAAGCGCCTGGCGGGCCGTATGTAGCTGGAGCGGCAAACCAACTACTAGCACAATTAGTAACACCGTTAACTACGTCGCGAGCGCCGCTAACATTACACTCACTAGCATATCATCCTTAAATAACGGTAATAATATTGTATTTAACGGCACCTTTGTAATTAACAGCAGCACCTGGAACATCAGTAGCTGTACCGTACAGGGTAAGGCCTAATGCTAGCTAATATTCTATCTATCAACCCTAGCGCCTGGGCCTTACTAGTACTAGCCGGGCTATATGGGGCCCTAGTAACCCTTGGGGTATCGCTAAAAATCATTCCAGCTGACCAGTCTATGTATATTTATGGGCCACTTGGGGCAGGCATACTAGCCAGCGCCGCACACTGGTTTACGCGCGGCCAAAAGGAGCGCACCCACCGAGCCCAAGAAAAGGCCATAGCCATCGGCTCAATTATGGCTATTTGGTTTGTACTTTACTTTGCCTCAGGCATATTTGTTACCTTTGTACGCAATGCGCTAGCCCCAAACATACAGGCCATTGCCCTAAACCTAGTTGGTTTTGGCATCACAGCGGTTGCGCTAGAATACGCCCGTAACCGCACCATGCTACTAGCCGGGCGGCGCAATAGCCTGTGGTTTGGCGCCGTAGTAGCGCTAGTGTTCGCCGCGGGGCAAATGGGCGCCGTACACCTAGCTGATGCCAACAACGCCTCTGAGCTGATAAAACTCAGCGTGTCAGATATCGTCCCGGCCATTGTTAATAGCTTTTTGCTAACATACCTAGCGGTATCTTGCGGCTTGCCGGGCCAGCTAACCTACCGCCTAGCAATTGTTGCTATGGCGCTCTTGCCACCAATCTTACCAAAGTACGACTGGTACCTTGTTGGCGTTACCTCTGTAATGGTTGCTATCGTTGTGTACTTAGTAATAGACCACGCCCAGCAAGAGCGCCACGGCGTATCGCGCCGACACCGGACCCACCGAGCTTTTGACACCATGTGGACCACCACTATGGTCGGAATGATACTATTCATGACTGGCTTTTTTGCCTATAAGCCAAGCGCCATTATGAGCAACAGTATGGACCCAACATTCAGTCGCGGATGTATGGTTATTGTGCAAAAGATATCTGATGCGATGGACATAAACATAGGCGATATCATACAATATGAAGCACGCGGCATGGTTATTACGCACCGCGTTGTTCGGGTAGACAGTAGTTCCGATGGTAGCGGCAAACGCGAATTCATCACAAAAGGCGATAATAACCCTAGTGAAGACCAGCCGGTCAAGCAAGACAACGTAACCGGTATCGTGCGTGCCGAGATCCCAGCTATTGGATACCCAACCGTATGGTTGCACGAAATAACCGTGGGTAATGACAGCAAAAAAGTAAACGGGTAGGGCAGTTATAACTGAAGATGGACCAACTAAACAGCACCGTGCGCTCGGCCTGAGCATTTTAGGCGTGGCCGTGCTGGCTTTTGGGCTTTTGGTAGCTTATGCTGGGTTTCAAGCCCAAGCTGGCCTTGGCCAATCAGCGGCCGCCTACCAGTATAATATCGCGCAATCATCTACCGCCGATATAAAATACTTTGATAGCAGCTTTTTTAACCAGGCGCCGGCCGTAAATAACAACGCCTATATATCAAGCCTAACCGATACCGTGTCGGCTCAGTTTTCGTACAATTTTAGCGGCAAAACCGCCGCCGACCTAACCTATACCTATAGCGCTACCGCCCAAATAAGGGCTAACTACCCACTAAAAGGCAACGCCGAAGACACATCAAACCTATGGACCAAAGATTACCAGTTGCTAGCTCCTGTCACTAACACCGTGAACAGCGCTACCATAAGCGAGGTGCAAAAAGTATCAATACCTTATGCCGAGTACCAAAAAACCGCCAATGATTTCCGCAATACGCTGGCCCTACCTTCAACTAGCGAAGCTGTTATAACGTTTAATATGCAGGTTAAGGGCAGCGCCTCGGGCACTCCATTTACAGATACCCGGGTAAGCACCGTTAGCGTGCCACTTGACCAGCAGATCTACCAACCAAGCATCAAGTTCGATAAAAGTGATTCAAAAACCGTTGTATCACCCGGCGAAGAACAAAACCAAAGCCGTAATGGCAAGCTAGAGATGATTGGTGGCATTTTGGCCGCCGTAGCCGGTGCCGCCCTCATTGCCTATGGCCTACGTAAGCGTATCTTTAAATCACCTTACCAGCGTGAACTCGATAAGATCTACCGCTACCACGATGGCATTATTGTACGCACCAGCCGACCAATTGACCTGGCTGAGCACGAGGTTGTGCCAATGCGCAGCTTTAACGACATGCTAAACCTAGAGGAAGAGCTAAAAACCCCCATTATAGCCGACGAAATCAGCAGCACCCTTACGCGCTTTATGATAGCTACCCATAACGTATTGTATATGTTCAAGTTAGGCGCCGAAGATGATACCAGCGCCCGGCTGGCCAGCCATATCACCCGCCAAGCCACCCAGCTAAAAGCGGCTAGGGAAGTCCTACCACCGAAAAAGCCGGTCGCTAGCCCAGCTGTTCATACCTATGGGCTTAAACCTGTCATAAATACACAAAAACCCGAGGCTAATACCGCTGTAGCCCGGCCTAAAAGCAACGATATCGACTCAATTATCCAAGATATAGGCAAAAAACCAACCACTCATAAAAAGCCCCAAAAACAGTAGTAGGGCAGCCAGCAAATAGTGCAAATATAGCCATAAAGTGGTATAATGGTTACAGTTACCCAAGCATAAAGTAAAGCTAGGGTATTAACCTCGGAGGAATAAAATGAAACCTTCTGCCTTAATTAAGACAACTCTATTAATGGCCGCTATGACCGGCTTATTCATGGGTATTGGTACCCTAATTGGTGGCCAAAATGGCGCCCTTACGGCCCTAATATTTGCCACTGTCATGAACGTCGGCATGTACTGGTTTAGCGGTAGCATGGTGCTCAAAATGCAAGGAGCCGTGCCGCTAGACGAGAAGCGTTTTCCTAACGTGCGGGCCATGGTCCAAGATATCACTCAAAAAGACAACCTCCCTATGCCTAAGCTCTACTTCGTAGAAACCGATGTGCCGAATGCTTTTGCCACTGGCCGCAGCCCCTCACATGCTGTTGTGGCTGTTACGGCTGGGATAATGGATATTCTAGACGATAAAGAGCTGTACGCTGTCCTGGCTCACGAAATCGGCCACGTTAAAAACTACGATATGCTAGTAAGCACTATAGCCGCGACTCTCGGTGGGGCAATTAGCTATTTGGCTCAAATTGCCCTGTTTTTTGGTGGGAACGACGAAGATTCGCCAAACCCAGCTGCTGCCATCGCCATGGTAGTGCTAGCGCCACTCGCTGCCAGCATAATACAACTAGCAGTTAGCCGCACCCGCGAGTTTGGGGCCGATGACCATAGCAAAAAGATAACCAGTGGCGATGGCCGCGCCCTAGCCAGTGCCCTTAATAAGCTAGAGCAAATCAAGCCACAGCTTAAAGACTATGAGCCCAGCCCAGCCGAACAAACCAGCGCCCACCTAATGTTCGCTAATATGTTTAATGCCGAAGGCCTAGCTAGGCTTTTTAGCACCCACCCAAGCACCGAAGACCGCATTAAGCGCTTATTAGACCACTCAAAATAATCGGCTTTCAGCTACTTTTGATATACGTCCGCCATAATTTGCCTTAACCAGCATTAAGCTGGCGCTCCAATCCGGAAGGAGCTAACACTAGTTAAGGAGAATTATATGAAAAAATTTATCGTACCAGGAGTAGCCGCCTTAGGCGTTGTAGCTGGCATTGCCGGCGCCAATATCGCCGCTAGCGCCGAAAGCACATCTACAAGTACTACTGGCAGCACCACTAGCAGTAGCGCAACTACGCAGGCTCAACCAAGTGGGCCACACCAGTACAATGGTAAGACCGAGGTTGCCCTAACCGGCACAGACCTAGAAAAAGCTACGGCCGCCGCTACGGCTAAAGTCTCCGGCGGAACAGTCATTAGGGCCGAAACCGATGTTGATGGTGATGGCACCTACGAAGTGCACATGAAAACCAGCTCAGGTAGCATGGTTACGGTGTTCCTAGATAGTAACTTTAACTACTCAAGCCAAACCGATGGCATGAGCGCTAAAAACCCAGGCCACGGTCCAGATACTAGCAAAAGCACCACTAACTAGTACTATTGCAAGCTAGTTAAAACAACCAAAAAGCGCCCCTCTCCCCTAGGGGCGCTTTTATATGTAAAAGCGTATAATAAACCTATGGTTAATATAATAAACACCGTGGGCCTAACTAAGTTTTATGGGCACGATAGGGGTATCGAAAATATAAATTTAAGCGTAAAAGAGGGCGAAATATTTGGGTTTATTGGCCCCAATGGCGCCGGCAAAAGCACCACTATCCGCACGCTGCTTGGCCTCATTAAGCCCACCAGCGGCAGTGCCACCATATTTGGTAAAGATATTTTAACCCACGGCCCAAGCATCCGCGAGGATATTGGCTACTTACCAAGCGAGGTGTTTTACTACGACAACATGCGCGTGATCGACCTGTTAAACTACAGCGCAAGTTTTTATAAAAAACCAGCTAGCGACATGCAGGCCCGCATTAAAGAGCTAGCCCAGGCGCTAGATCTAAACCTAAAGCGCAAAATTGATGACCTAAGCTACGGCAACAAAAAGAAGGTCGGCATAGTGCAGGGCTTACTGCATAGTCCAAAATTAATCATCTTGGATGAACCAACCGGTGGGCTAGACCCACTTATGCAACAGACCTTTTTTGACTTACTCCGTGAGGAGAACAAGCGCGGCGCCACAATTTTATTTAGCAGCCATATATTAAGCGAGGTCCAAAAAATGTGCGATAGGGTGGCCATAGTCAAAGACGGCCGGCTTATAAAAGTTGAAAGCATGGATGATCTGCGCGGCAATAATTACGTAAAATGCCGGGTTGAATCGGCTAGCGCAATCAACCCTAAAACCCTGCAAATAACAGGTGTGAATAACCTGGTTATCCATGGCAATACCGCCAGCTTTTTATACCGCGGCGATGTGAATGTTATTACAAAACTTTTAGCTAGCCTCAAACTCAAAAGCGCCTGGCTCGAAGAACCCGAACTCGAAGAAATATTCATGCACTACTACCAAAAGGAAGATTAGCCCCAGTGAACGTGTATAAATATGAGCTTAAAGCCGCCCGCTACCGCACGCTTATGTGGATAGTGGTAATTATGTGCCTAGTTGCTATGTATTTTAGTATTTACCCGGCCTTCAGCAAAGATGCCGACACCATAAAGAACCTGTTTAATAACATGCCGGCGGCAGTGCACCATATTTTAGGCGTGGGTAGCGATCTGAAACAATTTTCGTTTCTAGGTTTTGTTGGTAACATATTCCCATTTATTACCCTAATTGGCGCTATCCAGGCCTCTACACTTGGCCTGGGTATCTTAAGTAAAGAAAAGGCGCTTAGTATGAGTGATTTTATTTTGACTAAGCCCAAAACCCGCCGGTCAATCTTTTGGCAAAAGGTTTTAGCTGGCGCTACCACTCTTATTGTTACCGAGTTTATTGTAGTGGCTGGCGCCTTTGGTATTGCCGCGGCCGTTGGGGCAGGGGATTTTAGCCGGCATGACTTTTTGATGTTTTGGGGCTCATTCATTTTAATACAGTTTTGGTTTTATGCCCTTGGGCTACTTATTAGCCAGCTGGTTAACAAGGTTAAGGCCACGGCGCCACTTGGCCTCGGCTTAAGTTTTGGGTTCTTTTTAGTGGCTGTATTCGCTTTAATTGTTGGCGATGATAGCGTGCGCTGGCTTACGCCGTTTCGCTACATCGATTACAAAAAAATCGTAACCGATGGCGCCTATGATATGTGGCATGTTGCCTTTGGACTAACCCTTATTACCATATTCACTGCCGCCTGCTACCTAATTTACACGCGTAGGGACGTGCCAGCCGCCATATGAACCTATTCTTACGCGAACTAAAAGCTCACCGTAAAAGCATGCTTATATGGAGCTTTGTTTTAGCAATATTTATGTATTTAAGCATGGCAAAATTTAGCGCCCTAAGTACCGATGCCGCCGCTAGCCAACAGCTCATGCAAGCCCTGCCCACCACCATGCAGGCCATATTTGGTATGGTCGGGCTCGATCTCACCACTATAGCTGGCTACTACGGTATATGCTTCATTTTTATAGCTGTCATGCTAGCCATCCACGCCGGTATGCTAGGGGCCGAGCTTATAGCTAAAGAAGAAGTCGATAAAACAGCCGAATTTTTATACGTCAAACCAATTAGCCGGGCAAGGGCATTAACTATTAAATTAGCGGCCGGGCTACTAATACTAGTCGTGCTATTTGCCGTAACCTGGCTATCTACTTACAGTAGTATAGCCATGGTTAATAGCGGCAACGTTCCTGTTAAAGAACTCGGCATATTTAGCCAGGCCCTAGCCATTATGCAGCTACTATTCTTTGCGCTCGGTGTACTGTGCGCGGCTGGGCTACGGCAGCCCAAGAGGGCCGCAACCATCATCGCTGGTGCTGTTCTAGTAGCCTATATTGCCTACGTTTTACAGGGATTAAGCAGTGATTTTAGCTGGGCCAAGGCCCTGTCGCCGTTTGCATACTTTAGCGCCAAAGACATTTTAGCCAAATCTAGTATTGATACCACTTACGCATATATGTGTATCATGGCGAGCCTCATAGCCCTATCCGCCAGCTACTTAGCCTACACCCGCCGTGATTTTAAGATATAATCAATATTTCACTATACATGCTAGCGCAGCGAGCGGTTTTAGGCTACTTTGCCATAGTATAAACCCGGAGTGGAGCCCAAGGGTCTAACACAGGAGACCTTAGGCTCATATGTAGACCCGTGGCGCGTGAACGCTATGGCAAAAAGCAGTCTAAAACCGTAAGCGAATACCACTCATTTTTACTCCACATTCCGCCTATGCTTTGCTATACTAAAAAGTAAGCAACAAATTAGGGGGCATTGCTATAACATCTGTTCCGGTCACCCGTTTTTGGCAGCGCCGCATTGCGGTGTTAGCAATAGTATTAAGCGCTTTAGCGTTAGCTGTTTTTGGTGCTCATTTTATAGTCCCAAAAACCATCTGGCTACCAAATATTGGCCTCTATACAGCCATTGCAGCCGGTATTACTGCTGCCGTTGGCGTGTTTAGCCTAGTTAACACCCC
Organism: Saccharimonas sp. (SeqCode); assembly: GCA_032229905.1. Classification (GTDB taxonomy): domain Bacteria; phylum Patescibacteriota; class Saccharimonadia; order Saccharimonadales; family Saccharimonadaceae; genus Saccharimonas. Next base: position 24,257 of record JAVTWQ010000009.1, on the reverse strand, counting down.
GCCAGAGGATATAAATGAACACACAAAGGCAACCTACCTAGCAATTATTGGCCTACTGGCTGTGCTCTTATACGATACCGGGCCCTTTGGCTCACCATTTATGGCCCTATGGGGCGCCGCTAGCCTTGCGGCCGCTACTTTTGGCTTGTGGGGCATACTACCAGTCGCGGCTATAGATATCGGCCTACCGCTGTTCTTAGCCTTTAAGGGCCAAATGCACTACACCGATGTGTGGGCTACGGCCGGCCTAGCCCTGCTGCCGCTACTACTAGGCTTTATCTTGCGCCCAGCTGCTACGGCAGGGCAAACCGATGAAGATAAATCCTACCATATCTTAGCCAAAGAACTCAGCCAGGCCTCTGGCAAGGCCGATGTAGTGATTAATGCCATTGGCGAAGGAGTACTAGCTGTAAACGGTCAAGGGGTTGTAGAACTTATTAACCCAGCCGCCATTCAAATAGTTGGCTGGGGTAAAGAGGATGCCGTAGGGCTCAACTACAAATCAATTTTAAAGTTAGTCAATAATAAAGGCGATGAAGCCGATCCGGCGCATGACCCAGTAGCCCGTACGTTTAGCACCAACACCACTACAACCGACAATACCCTAAGCCTGCTGACTCAATCTGGTAAAAAGCTACTTGTAGCCGTACAGGCTAGTCCGTTGGGGCAGCCTGGCAGCGGCGCGATTATAGTGTTTCGTGATATCACCGGCGAAAAATCCGAAGAGCGCCAGCAAGCTGAATTTATCAGTACAGCCAGCCACGAAATGCGCACGCCCGTAGCCGAAATAGAAGGCTACCTTGGCCTAGTACTAAACCCAGCCACCGCCCAAATAGACGAAAAGGCCCGCGACTTTGTTACAAAAGCCCATAACGCCGCCGAACACCTTGGCCGCCTGTTCCAAGATCTACTAGATGTCAGCAAGGCCGAAGATGGCCGCATGCAGAGCAAACCCAAGGTGGTTGATGCCGTTAAGTTTATGAGTGATGTAGTTGAAAGCCTAAGGCCAAAAGCCCAAGCGAAGGGCCTAATACTTACGTTCAACAGTAGCGGCAGCGACACGCACCAACACGGCATCGGTCGTTCAATCAGCCCTAGTTTTTACACTAATGTCGATAATGACCACTTGCGTGAAGTAGCCGATAACCTTGTAGAAAACGCTATTAAGTACACTCCAAAAGGGCAGGTTACCGTAACAGTAGAGGGCAACGACCAAACTGTCAAAATCGGCGTTACCGATACCGGCCTGGGCATCCCGCGCGAAGATATAGCGCACCTGTTCCAAAAGTTCTATAGGGTTGATAACACCGCCACGCGCGAAATCGGCGGCACTGGCCTAGGGCTTTACCTCTGCCGCCGCTTAATAGAGGGTATGAACGGCCGAATATGGGTCGACAGCACCTTTGGGCAGGGCAGTACGTTTTATGTAGAGCTGCCACGCACTAGCAGCGTAGAGGCTAGCCGTATGATCCAGCAAGTTGAACAAGAATCGGTCGCTCTGCCAACTGCTGAGCCAGCCGGCACGCCAGTTGCACCCGAATCAGTTTTACCACCAGATGACTTAGTAGCAGCCATAGCTGAGCCAGAGGCGCCAATAGCACCTGCACCACAAGCAGCAGTACAGGCTCCTACTCCTGAGCCCCAGGCCCCCATATATCAGCCCGTAGCCGCCGCGCCGGCCGCCGGAGCCCCATACGCCGCCCAGCCAATATACGCTCAACCAGCCCCCGTGCCCGCACCTGTCATACCTGCCGCGCCAGAGGCCCAGCCACTAGACCCTAGCATTCCGCACCCCATATCTGAGCACCCCAACACTCCGCTCGCGTCCATCGAGCAAGATCCACGTGCCTATATCGCTCAACAAACCGAAGGCCGGTCGCTTAATGTCCCGGTGAGGAACGGATAATTATAGCTTTTTAACCATAAGCGGGGTACAATAGGGGTAAGTATGGCAAAAACTAAGATATTACTAGTAGAAGACGACAAAAGTCTACGCGAAATCTATGGCGTTCGCTTATATTCAGAGGGTTACGATATAGTCTCAGCCGGCGATGGCGAAGAGGCCCTAGCAATTGCAATTAAAGAGCGCCCACCCCTTATAATCAGCGATGTCATGATGCCTAAAATCAGCGGTTTTGATATGCTCGATATCTTGCGCAGTACCACCGAAACTAAAAATATAAAGGTTATTATGATGACCGCCTTGAGTAGCGAAGATCAGCGCCAGCGCGGCCAAGCCCTCGGGGCCGATAGGTACCTAGTTAAATCACAGGTCGGTATTGAAGATGTCGTACGCACCGTACACGAAGTACTAGGCGATGCCCCAGTAGCTGGGCCAGTCGCAGCTCCATCACCTGTAGCAGCAGCCGTACCAGCGCCGGCCCCTACGGCTATGCCAGCTCCTGCACCGGCTACCTATGCCAGCAACCCCGCCCCAGCAGACCCAGCCGCGCCAGTTCAAGCCGCCCCAGCTAGCGCGCTACCGCAGCCCACGGCGCCTTTTAGCACTGCTCGCCCGGCTAACTTAGGCGATAGGGTAATCCACCCACTAGAGAGTTCTACACCTGCTACCGATTTTAGCGCCTTAATGAATGCCGAGCTTGGCGCTAACCAGACCCCACCCCAAGCCGCCGCACCAGCCCCTCAGGCTAGCATGCCAGCACCTTCACCCACAATACCTGCAACAGCTCCTGCCGTGCCTACACCAGCTGTAGCACCTGCTACACCAATCCAGGTTAGCACTCTACCGCCAGTAGCTCCAGTAGCTCCAACCATGGCACCAGCCCCATCTAGCGGCTTAAGTTTCGAAGAAACCCCAGCACCTACTCAAGTTGCGGCCACCGCTCCTGTTGCTCCTACTCAGGCGCCAGCTCCATCTATGTTCCTGCCACCCCAGCCTCCCGCGCCACAAACTGGTGTATAATAAACCAGCAATGGATACCCCTGATACACTAACTAGGCTCAACAAGCATTTAGCCCTTAATTTGGGCGTCTCTCGCCGTGAGGCCGATGATCTTATTGCCGCCGGTAAAGTAGCGGTCAATGGCATACCAGCCCAGCTAGGGCAGCGCATAAACGCAGCTAGTGTTATTACGGCTAATGGCAAGCCCCTTAAAACAGGGGTTGAGTTTACGTATATCGCCCTAAATAAACCCGTTGGCTACGTATGCTCACGCCGCGCCCAGGGCGAAAACCCAACCATTTATTCGCTACTACCCACCGAATACCATCACTTAAAACCGGTTGGCCGGCTAGATAAAGATAGCAGTGGCATTATTTTGCTTACAAACGATGGTGATTTTGCCTTTAAAATGACCCACCCGAGCTTCCATAAAACTAAGGTGTATGAGGTAGCGCTAGATAAGCCACTCGAACCCCTACACCAACAGATGATAAGCGATTTTGGGGTAGATCTACCCGATGGTAAATCGCAACTACACTTAACCCGCTTAAAAGATGGCGATAATAAGCAATGGCAAATCAGCATGCACGAAGGCCGCAACCGCCAAATCCGCCGCACTTTTGCAAGCCTTGGCTACTCTGTTACAGCCCTCCACCGCACCAACTTTGGCAATTATCCACTTGGTGATATAAAAACAGGTCAGTACAAGCTGACCGATATATCATAGTTGGTATAAACCAGGAGGAAAGGCCGAAGCCCGGGCGCTAATACGCCCGGGTCTTCAGAGATTGAGAAATACTTGTCGTGAAACCTCCTTCGTGAACACCGATTGCGGCTTCTTGTGATGAAGATCGATCACTACAAGCCATCCTGTCGGTTCGTCATAAAAGCATTCGACGGAGTCTCTGCCAAATTGTTGCAGTAACGCCGCCTTAAAGGTAGCCAGCTGCTCGACGCTCAGCGACCGCCCTCCCTCGGGCATTCTTCGGGCATAAGCGTCAGCATCTTGGTATATGAGATATACCATCTCTCCTCCTGGTTGTGATTGTGGGCAGGGCTGCCCACGCGAACTGATCTCTCAGTTGGGCGTGATTGTATCATATTATTTAACGCTTGTAAAACTTAAGCACCTCTGTTATAATAAGGCGATATGGCAAAACTACCAATTGTGGCAATCATCGGGCGGGCAAACGCGGGCAAGAGCTCGCTTTTTAACCGTTTGGTCAAGCAGCAGCAGGCGATTGTCGCCCGCGAACCTGGCACCACGCGCGACAACGTAATTGGTAAGGTTAGCTACCAGCGTAACCGGGTCAAAACCCAACCCCAAGCCGAAGATCTAGATGATTGGGAAGACCACGGCCAAGAGCGCAGTAACGACAACAGCGGCGAATTTATGCTTATAGACACCGCCGGCCTTAAAAACCCCGAAGACGAGTTTGAGGCTGGTATCCAGGACCAAATAGAGGAAGCCGCTACCGCTGCCGATGTAATACTCGTAGTGGTAGATAGCACCAACTACCCTGGCGACGAAGAGCGAATTGTGGCTAAAAAGGCCCTCAAAAGCAAAAAGCCAGTTATTTTAATCATCAATAAGGCCGATTTAAAAGAATCTTTGCCAGACGATGAGTTCCGCCGCCTAGGCATTAAAGATATGGTCCGTACTAGCGCTGAACACAATAGCGGCCTGAGTGAACTACTCGATCAAATCGCCGCCATCATCCCCGAAGCTCACCAAGCCGTACCCGACGACATATTGCGCATCGCCCTTATTGGCCGCCCCAACACCGGCAAAAGCAGCCTATTTAACACCCTAGGCGGCAAGCAACAGGCCCTGGTGGCCAATGTTGCCGGCACCACCCGCGACACCAACCGGGTTAGCGTCCGGTTTAAGGGCCAAAATATCGAACTTATTGATACGGCCGGTGTACGCCGCCAAGGCAAGCAAGAACGCGGCATCGAAAAATTTAGCGTACTGCGCACCATGCAAGCTATCCAGCAAGCCGATATCTGCCTGCTTCTTATGGATGTAAACGAGCTAAACGTGCAGCTAGATCAACGCCTGGCTGGCATCATCGCCGAAGAAGGCAAGGGCCTAATACTGGTTGTAAGCAAGTGGGACAGCGCCGAGGGCAAAGATGCCTTTACGCGCGATGCTATTGCCCCTAAAATCCAGCGCAACTTCGATTTCGTACCTTGGGCGCCACTAATCCTTACTAGTGCCGTAACCGGCCAAAATGTCACCAAATTATTCGATCTATCACTAGAGATTATGGACCGCCGCACACAAAAAACCAGCACCCGTAAACTAAACGACATGCTGCAAAACGCCGTAGCTGCCCACCCGGTCGCTGGGCTTAAAAACAGCCACCCCAAGCTACGCTACATAGTCCAAACAGATGACAACCCGCCTTGGTTTGTCGTATACGGCAGCAACCTTAAATTTTTGCACTGGAGCTACAAGCGCTACCTAGAGCACAAACTACGTGATACTTACGATTACACCGGCACCCCTGTTAAATTTAGCTTCCGCGATGAAAAACAGATTAAAGCCAACAAAGAGCGCATCGCCCAAGGCCTGCAACCGGTAACCAAAGCCTATAAACAGGCCAAAGAGGCCGAAAAACTTAACCCAAAAGTATAAAATGAAATACCCCCGCTGAACCCAGCGGGGGCTGTTTTTTTCACTCACGTTTGTCAGAGTATTAAACCTCTCTGGCATGAACAACTCCTGGCCGGTTAGGGCCAAGAGTTCTAGTAGTTCATCCCCGTGTTATCGGCAAGCGTCTTCACAAACGCAGCCTTAAACTTGTCAGCATCAAGCGGCGTCAAGTCGGCTGTGCGAGCAACTAGCCACGGCCAGCGCTTCACGACACGCCTACACACATCAGCAACCAACAGGTAACTGGCGTGCATGTACAAAGGGACCACGGCGACAAGTGCTAGTATGAGTACAGCGTAGGCCCGCCTCACAGCTACTGGGTCGTCAAGAATAGCATTGGCTGCACATACGAATACATACAGCTTAAATGCCGCCGTGGCGACGAACACTAAGGCTAGTGGCTTTTCCAGCCACTGGGCTTTAGTGCCCTTTAAGCGCCTGTAGTAGCGGCGTTTACCACTGCGTCGTCCAACTAGACCAGCATATGCCACCCAGCCCAGTACAGAGCCAGCCAGCAAAATTTCAGGGATGTACATCATCCCCGAGAGTAGAGCGCCCACTGCAGGGCCTCCTTTCAATCGAAGGTTGATAGTTACATTATATCATTTTAGGCAAATTTAGTCAATAATGCTACACTAGTTACATGAAACTTATAGTTGGCCTTGGCAACCCCGAACAGCGCTACACCGGCACCCGCCACAACGTTGGGTTTTTTGTGCTGGACCAGCTAGCCACCCAAAAATGGCGTGCCAGCACCAAGTTTAAGGCCAATATAACCGAGCTTACTAGCCAGGCCCTGCTAGTAAAGCCAACCACGTACTACAACTTAATAGGGCAGAGTGTGCAGGCGCTAGCTAACTTTTATAAGGTTGAGCCGCAAGATATCTTACTAATCCACGATGACCACGCCCTGCCGCTGGGCACCATCCGTACCCGACTAGGCGGTAGTAGTGCTGGCAATAACGGCATCGCGAGCATCACCGAACACGTAGGCGATAGCACCGCTAGGCTACGCATAGGCACGCACACGAGCATGCGCGACAATATGGATGATAGCAACTTCGTACTAGGCAAATTCACAGCCGAGGAGCAAAAGGTGATTACTAGCCAATTGCTTAAGATAACAGATATAGTTAATGAATTTTTAAACGATAATTTTAGCGTAACTACGCATAAATAGTTTATATACCTGTTACCTGATGGCCATAGCTTAAAGCTAGTTATTGATTAATCTACCCAAAAGTTGTATCATACTTTAAGTTTCGTCGAGCCCGGCGTTAATTTTAACTAGTGGCTCCGCGAGATTGGAGCTTGGAAGGATTAAAGTGGTAACAACACTTCAAGAACGTGACCAGGCGTTGGCTGTTGCCAAGGCGGCAATACAGAAACGCCACACACTGCTAACGAGTTTTATAGTCGAAGCTCTTCGTCAACGAGGCTGGAGCTCTCCCGCCCCGGAAATCATGGAGCTCGAAGCCAAGGGTGGCTTAGTTGACCACGAGGTCGCAGTGTGGCCTATCGGAGAAGGTTACTGCATTTCCATTGGCGAAGGTGTATACGTGCATGCCGAGCACCGATTTGTCGGTGCATCTGGAAAAACAAATCGACTGCTCGAGGATTTTTTCAAGAAAATCATGGGCTGGCAGACCAGTCCCTAAGCTCCAAAGCCCCGACCGTGATGGTCGGGGCCTGCTTAATTCTAAACCCTATACACCCAGCAACTTTATAGCTATACCAACTGCCACAATCCCAGCTACGAGTACGGCCGCCTGCACCGTGCCGAGCTTGCGCGGCTGCTCATGGATATCAGGGATAATATCACTTGCCGCAATGTAAATAAATATGCCGCTAGTTATTGCCAGCAGCTGTGCCTCCGGTATGTGCAAAGTATCATTCAGCAGATAGGTGAGGGTAGCAGCCACAATCGTACCCATGGCCGTGAGTATATTAGCCAGTAGCACCTTTTTGTCGTGCCAACCACGGCTAAGCAATATACCAAATGTACCGAGCTCCTTAGGGATTTCGTGCGCGCTCACAGCTAGTGTAGTGATAAACCCAGTGGCCGGGTTAACTAAAAAGGCCGCCCCAATGGCTACGCCATCTATCATGTTGTGCAGTAAATCACCAAACATCACCATATTGCCTTGGTGTTCTTTGGCGTGCTCGGCATCGGTATCGTGGTCATGGTGGTGGTGAAACCAAGTAACCAGGCGCTCCATCACAAAAAACAAGGTAAAACCCGCCAGCGCCCAAAGCAGCATGCTGCGTGGCTCGGCTAACTCAAAGCTTTCGGGCAATAGGTCAAAAAAGGCCGCCGCAAGTAGCGCCCCAGCCCCAAAAGGCAGGGCAAGGTGGACCGCCCGGGCCCGCTTGGCTTTCGTAAGCAATATCAACGCCCCACCAAGCAAGCTAAGCGCACTGCCAGCCAATATGGCAATAATCATAAGGGCAAATGTCATAGGGGTTATTATAGCATGATAGTTAACGGCCATTGACTATAGCCAAAAATGAGTTTAAAGTATGAAATATCTCGTTGCCAGGCGTGCAAAACTACACTAGGCTCCGAGGTTGGAGCTTAAAGCCTGGCTTATACAGCACTCAACCCCCCTCCAGAGAGGATAAGATGTGGACCCTAGCACATATATGAAGTTACGCATCTGGTAGACCATAGCGTCTATCTCGGCTACGGCCAACCAGCTCCGCTGTTACAGCGAGCACATCATTACAGATCAAGACGGCAACGCTAGCAAGTTCATCCTCAATAAGAAAAGCAAGCTGAAGTATCAATTGACAGGTCAGTCAGTAAATCTCGACCAGCTAAGCCAAGCCGACCTACAAGTGATATTCACCTGGATACTTGAGCATAACCGACTCATCACCCTGCCAACTCGCTAAACCCAGCTCCATCACAGTCCGCACCGTTCACACGGCGCTGACTAACAACCCTAAAACTGCCTAAACCCAAGCGACTCGCTTGGTTCTTTATTTAAACAATTAGAATGTTCGCCCATACAATATTAGTTTATATATTAAACTAATATTGTTGATATCATATAAATATGTTATGGTAAATTAATCGCAACCGCGATAAAGTGTTACGAACCTTTACAGGAGAAAACATGAAAGATATGCCGAGTGCCGCAACACTCGAAGAATTGCGGGCTAATCTGAGAATCCAACTCGGGAACGCCAAGGCAACCGGCGCTCCTCGCACCTACCTCAACCTGGCCCATGTGGGCTACAGCGGATATCGCTACGACGGCAACGGAGGCATCGTCTGTACAAGGTATGGCAATGACCAGGACGTACAACTCGACGGCGTGAGGGAATCGCAACTGCTTTCAGATCTCATCGTGGCAGTGTCGCACCTCACCAAGGTGAGCGCTCTGCTCGCGACTTCGTAACCAAACCCCAGCCCGCGCCGCTCAAAACGGCGCGGGCTAACAACCCTAAGCGCCCTAAGCTCCAGCAACATGCTGGGACTTTTATTTAGCAAATAATCATTACTCGCTCCACCAAATACAAAAACAACCCCATAAGGGGTTATTTTTCAAACTGGCACCAGGTAAGGGTGGGCATCACCTGGCACCAGTTTGCCCTTCGTCCCACCCGATCTGGGTATACGTGATCCACCTCACTAGAACGTAGAGATCCGCTGGACAAAGGGGTTAGTATACGCGTAAGGCTTTCTAGCGGCAACATAGTGGAGGGTAGATTACTATGTTACACCTTGCGCGCAACCTAACATAAGTTAGAATAGGGGGTATAAGGTGCTTGATCTCCCATAAGTTGATCAATCGCCTTTCATATTAGCACACATTTGACACTCTGTCAACACTTTTTATCACAAACTGCATGAAAATCAATGAAGTCTCACCGGTTAAGCATAAGTACTTACAGATTACGGCCCATATTCCCAATGCGCCCAAAACATTGTATTACATTGGCGCACTACCAGCAAAACGTGTTCCAACTATAGCTATTGTGGGTACTCGTAAGCCAACCAGCTACGGGGTAGAAGTAACTAACCGTTTAGCCTACGACCTAGCCGTCAAAGGGGTGGTAGTGGTCAGTGGCCTAGCCCTAGGTGTAGACGCATTAGCCCATAAAGCCACATTACAGGCAAAAGGTGTTACAATAGCCGTCTTGCCGTGTGGGCTAAATACTGTCGTGCCACGCACCAACCGCGGGCTCGCTATAGATATACTTGGTAGCGGCGGGGCGCTTATCAGTGAATACGAGCCTGGTGCCGAAACCAGCTACAAAAGTAACATGCTAGAGCGCAACCGCATAGTTAGCGGACTAAGCGATGCCATACTAATAACAGAGGCCAGCGCCCGCAGCGGCACCCTAAATACCGCCGCCCATGCCCTAGCGCAGGGCAAAACCGTATTTGTGGTACCGGGCAACATTACTAGCCCCCTAAGCGCCGGCTGTAATGCCTTGCTAAAACAAGGCGCTACCCCTGTTACGCAGGCTAGCGATATATTGCAGGTTATCGCCCCGCATTTACTAGAGCCCCAGGCCACTTTGGCCCTTGGTAGCAACCCACTCGAAACGGCAATTATAGAGCTATTACAGGCTGGCCTGCGCGATGGTGAACAGATCCAGCGCCAAGTAGGGGTGGGTGTGGGCGATTTTAACGCCGCCCTCACTATGCTAGAACTCACTGGTACCATCTGCCCCCTTGGGGCGAACCAGTGGACGCTTAAGTAGTTCCCAACATATAGTTTTAGATAATATGTTTTAATTATTGACTTTTTACATATTTTGTTTAATAATGCAATTAGTAAACCCACCAACCAAAGTGTGGGCTTGCCCGCACATCTACAGAAAGAGGCTCAAGTGGAGGATACTACTAGCCCACCGACGCCAGACGCTGGTATAAAGTCCCCAAAAGGACAGCGGCTGCTAAAAAGGGTGCTCATTGCATCTGTGATAGCTGCTTTTTCTGCGTTCATCTTCTTGATCGCATCAGTCTACTGGTTTGCGTCAATTCCACAGGCCATCGTTGCCCAGGTTGACACTGGTACGGCCCTAACGGCACCGACCAAGTGCCCCACGGGCGACCATGTTTATGTTGCCACAATCAACGGCAGGGAAGGCATGGAGCTGGTGAACGGCACTGCGACACCCGGAAAGGTGAAGGTTTGGATTCGCGGCACATACGACAGAGACTCTGGAAGTACCAGCTCTATCGCCCTGAACGCCGAGACGCGTTCAGGTGATGCGCCAAAACCGGTCATCGACTCGGTATACGCGTGGAGCCCCCTCGCGAACACCACCCTCAACACCGCGCCCAGCTACGAAGTGGTGCGCTACGCCGTACCCAAGGGAACAGCAAGAGTGCAGCTAGAACCCGCAAAGGCAGCCTTCAACAGCGCGACCGTTGTATTTGCCTGCCTGGCGCCGGACGGCGCGAGGTGATGTGCGTTAGTACCGTGCGCCCAATGGGTGCACGGTACTAACAGCGTAAATATACAGTTACACCTATACTTAGGTGTTTTTATTTGCATTTTAAAAAACCATGCATTATATTAGGCCGTTGTTTGTAAAATTTCAGTCAAACGCAGTATAGTGTAAAAGCATGAGCAAAAACTTAGTTATCGTAGAAAGCCCGGCCAAAGCCAAAACTATCGAGAAATATCTTGGTAGTGATTTTAAGGTACTTAGTAGCGTAGGGCATATACGTAGCATCGCCAAAAAAACTAAAGATGGCACCCCGCCAATTGATGTTCAAAATGGCTTTAAAACCACCTACGAAATAGATGTCGACAAAAAGAAGGTGATAACTGAGCTTAAAAAGCAGGTTAAAGCCGTTGGGGCCGATAACGTATGGCTAGCAACAGATGAAGACCGCGAAGGTGAGGCGATTGCGTGGCATTTGTGCGAAGTGTTGGGGCTAGACCCTGCCAAAACAAAGCGCATTGTATTCCACGAAATCACCAAAAGCGCCATCACAGAGGCTATTAAGCAGCCCCGTACAGTAGATATGAGCCTAGTGCGCGCCCAGCAGGCCCGCCAAATCCTAGATAGGATAGTAGGGTTCGAGCTAAGCCCGGTAGTATGGCAAAAGGTGCCCGGTGGTAAAAGTGCCGGCCGCGTGCAAAGCCCAGCCGTACGGCTACTCGTAGAGCGCGAGCACGAAATAGGCAAGTTTGAGACCAATGCCGAATTTAAGGTAACAGCCGTGTTTTTGCACGGCGAACAAGAGTTTAAGGCCGAGTTAAACCAGCGATTTGCCACTGAAGCCGAAGCAAAGGCCTTTTTAGAGAGCCTTGCCGGGGCCGAATTTAGCGTAAGCGATATTACAACCACCCCTGGTACGCGCAACCCGGCCGCACCATTTACCACCAGCACCCTGCAGCAAGAGGCTAACAGCAAGCTAGGCATGGGCAGCCGCGCTACAATGGGCGCCGCCCAAAAGCTATACCAAGAGGGTAAAATTACCTACATGCGTACCGATAGCGTGAACTTAAGTGGCCAGGCCATCGCCGCTGCCACAGATTACATTACGCGCCTATATGGGCACAATTACAGCCAGGTACGTAAGTTCAAAACCAAATCAGCCGGTGCCCAAGAAGCCCACGAAGCCATCCGCCCAACCGATATCAGCCGCGAAGAGGTAGGTGGTGATAGCTACGAGCAAAAGCTGTATGATCTTATCCGCCGCCGCACCCTGGCTAGCCAAATGGCGCCAGCTAAAACCGAAAACACCACGGTAACGATTAGTATTTTGGCCGTTGATCCAAAATCCAAAATCCAAAATCCAAAATCTACTAAACTCGTTTTTGTAGCCAAAGGCCAAGTCATAGTATTTGACGGTTTTCTGCGCGTATATAACATTGCTACTAAAGATGAAGATATCTTGCCACCAGTCAAAAGCGGCGAAACCCTGCGTGCCTACAGCACCGAAGCGCGCCAAGTATTTGCCCGCCCGCCAGCCCGTTATACCGAGGGCAGCCTGGTCAAAAAGCTGGAAGAACTAGGCATTGGCCGGCCAAGCACCTACGCCACCATTATTAACACCGTACAAACCCGCGGTTACGTGGAGCGTGGCGAGGGCGAGGGTGCCCCGCGCGAAATTATTGTGCTGCAACTTATAGATGGTGCCGTAGAGCGCGAAATCCAGACCGAAAAAACCGGCGCCACTAAGGGTAAGCTAGTGCCTACGCCATCTGGTGAGTTAATAGCTGGCTTTTTATCGGACCACTTTGAACAGGTGGTAGATTACGGCTTTACGGCAAGCGTAGAAGAGCATTTTGACGATATCGCCGAAGACAAGCTAGACCGCAACAAAATGCTACAAGATTTTTACACACCGTTCCACGAACTTATTGAACAATCGGGCCAAATAGACCGCTCTAAGGTGGGCGAAAGCCGCGAAGTCGGTGTAGACCCAAAAACCGGCAAGGGTATTATCGCCCGGTTTGGCCGGTTTGGGCCCATGCTACAGCTTGGTAGCACCGAAGATACCGAAAAGCCCCAATTCGCCCCTATGCCACGCGGCGTTAAAATTAGCGATGTTACGCTAGAACAAGCCCTTAAGGCTTTTGAGTTACCCCGTACCGTAGGCACTACCCCCGATGGCCAGGAGATCAAGGCAAATGTAGGCAGGTTTGGCCCATATATCCAGGTTGGCAAACTATTTGTAAGCATAAAAGATGTTGACCCGCGCGAAATAACAGAGGCCGAAGCCCGCAAGTTATACGCCGCCAAGCTACAGGCCGAGGCCGAAAAAACCATCGCTGATTACGGCACTATTAAGGTATTAAACGGCCGCTACGGCCCCTATATAACCGATGGCAAAAAGAACGCCAAAATACCAAAAGATACCGACCCAAAAACCATCACAGAACCCCAGGCCAAAGAGTTGCTAGCAGCTGCCCCAGCCAAAAAAACCCGCCACCGCGTAGCTAAGCGTAAAACAACTAAAAAATAATATAGCCATTCTAGCAATCCGGCATATTACTCTTATGCTTGTAGATTATTAGCGTTTTATTTACTATTACAATAACCCTAGGCAATGTCACTTAGGGTCGACCAAGCACCTACTAGAACAGAGAAGCCCATGCACACCTTCAAAGACATGCTGGAGTTCGAAACGGACAAAAGCAAATTCCTCACTGACGAGGCTAACGGAGAACTGGCAACGGCACGCCGACTGATCCTCGCAGAATTCGACCGGCAACGGGCAGCATTTATAGCCCAACACCCTCAGCTACCAGGAGCGGGTGAGCTATACGACCTGGCGTCACCCCTGAACTGGGAGATGCCTGACCATTGGTCTAGCTATGGCTACGATATGAAGTACGGCACGTTGTTTGGCATGATTATCAGCCAGCTGAATTCGTGCCTTGATACCTCAGGATGCGTTAGAGCCCGGCTAGCTGCCATCGACTACATCAGGCACTCAGCAGCTCTCAAATACAAAATTAAGTTCGCCTGACACCAACCAAGCCCACCTGGGCGTGACTGGGCCCATCGCCCTCCGCCACACAGGTGGGCTCAGTCATATATAAACAACCTGCAGTTTATTTTCACGGCAATTTTAACAGGGGCCAGTTTGACACCGTGAAAAGCTATGTCCTGGCTTATCATACTTTTTTACAATAAAAAGTCCTAAAAAAGTATTTACCATAAGCTCCAAGCATGTGATATAATTAAGTTAGGTTAAAATATGTTTGACAATTAGTAATGTTATGTTATATAATTAAACATAGAAATCTATTATTATACAAAAGGTGAGGCAGAAGGGATTACCAAGTAAGCCATGAGCGAACAAGCACAAAAAGACACGGCCGCCGTGCTAAAACAAGCTGTCCAAGACATCTTAAAGACAATCGACCAGGAGCGCGAGCGCGAGATTATTACCCGCCGCTTTGGTTTGTTTGACCGTAAAGAGACCCTTGAACAAATCGGTGAGCTACTAGGTATTACCCGTGAGCGTGTTCGCCAACTCGAAAAGGCTATACTTATCCGCCTTAAAATAGCTAGCGAAGAAGGCAAAATCCCGGCCGTACAAGATGTTGAAAAGCTAATCATTCGCGATTTAAGCGAAAACGGCCGCGTAGCTAAGGTGCAAGACATGGCCGACCGCCTAACCGGTGGCAAAGCCAGCAACGATACCAAAGCCCACCTTGTGTTCATTGGCGAAATCTCAGCCAAGTTAACCACTATTAGCGAGAACGACAACTACTACCAAGGTATTGGGATTGCCGAATATGGTGATGAAAAGCAAGTACGTGCTAAAGTTGATGAAATCGTTAAAACCATCAAAAAGCATGGCCAACCCCTTACTATCGAAGCATTATTCGATCAACTAACCGGATACGAAACCCCTAGCCAGGTACAAGCCCTAGCTAGCCTAAGTAAAGCCCTAGCACACCTTAAAGATATGTGGGGCCTCGTCAAATGGCCAACCGTTAACCCTAAGAACATCCGCGACAAAATCTATGTCATTTTGGCCGATAACGGCAAGCCAATGCACTTTAGCGCCATAGCCGGCAAGATCAAAGATAGCGACTTTAAGCGCCGCGATGTTACCCAGCAGGCTATCCATAACGAGCTTATTAAAGACAAGCGCTTTGTACTTATTGGCCGCGGCATCTACGCCCTGGACCAATGGGGCTACAACAAGGGTACCGTAAGTGATGTTATAACCGATGTACTCAAAAAAGCCGGCGAGCCTTTGCACCGCGACGAAATCGTTAAGCGCGTACTAAAAAGCCGCCAGGTTAAAGAAACTACAATTTTACTCAATTTACAGAGTAAGAGTGAGTTTAAGCGCGTGGCTAAGGCCACCTACAGCCTAGCCGAACCTAGCACTAAGTAGTTAAATAACTTGTTTACCAGAATAACGGCACCAATAAAGGTGCCGTTATTCTTTATGACAGTGTTACGATTTGACAATTAAGGTGTTATTTTGTAAAATAAGCCTACAAATTCCCAGATACAGAAAGAGGGGAATAGAACATGAGTCCTCAAAAAACTCGTCGAGTATTTGCCTGGCTGACCATGGCACTCGTCGTCATCATCGTGCTCTCAACCATGGTGGTGCTATACGTGCCCCTAGCCATCACTATGTTCGTGGTAGATATCGTCTATTGCAAACGCAACCTTCGGAAGGACCAGCAGCCACGGCTTACCGAGCATCTTGTTTATGGGGCAGCCACTCCTTTAATGTTTGCTGAACTCGTAATCGAGATAGTCTCGATGAAATTACTGCATCGAAGAGAGCCTCGAATACCGCTGTTTACCCGGACAATGGAACGCGCCTACAAGTACCTCGCAGACCGGGACGCTGAGCGGTCCGAAAATGCCATGAAGCTACAGACCGGCAACCCCAGTCCCTGAGCTCAACCAAAAAGCCCGTCACCCCAGTAAGAGCCTGCTCATCCGAGCGCTCCCGCGGTGGCGGGCTCTTACAATTTATGGCAACCATCCAGCCCTTTAGCTGGATTTTTTATATCCCGCTCACCCTTGCGTTTTACCCCTGTTTGTGATAGTGTTATATGTAGTATATGACTATTGTGTCTTGGATTATTACTACGCTTTTGCAATGGTACGTTTGGGTACCGATTGTAGCTGTTTTGCTGTACCTTACCTGGCGCAACACCCAGCGCGTAACAGTGGTGAACAACACTGAGAGTGTTCTATTAGTCCTCGAGATCCCTAAAGCCAACGATAAAAGCGAACTAGCCGCCGAACAGCTATTCGCCAGCCTCCACGGCATATTACGCGATAGCAAAGAGCTAAAAGAGAATGGGGGATACCAAGAACACCTCAGTTTCGAGATCGCTAGTGTAGCCGGGCGGATTAGGTTTTATGTATGGGTCCCTAAGGCCCTCCAAAGCTTTGTAGAAGGCCAAATATACGCCCAGTACCCAACCGTGCAAATTAGTGAGGCCGAGGAAGATTACGTAACTCACGAACGCCAGCATACCGTAGTTAACCTAGCCGAAATAGTGCCAACCGCTAACGAATTTTTACCTATCAAAACTTTCCAAAGCTTTGAGGTTGACCCCTTAGCCGGTATTACCGGCACCCTGGCAAAGTTAGAGGACACCAACGAAGAGTTATGGATCCAAATACTAGTCCGGCCCATAGCCGACGAGTGGCATAAAGAGGCCGAATCATGGATAAAAAAGGTCAAAAACGGCACCGCTGGCAGCTCGTTATTTGGCGGTTTTGATACCAAATGGTTTGCCATGTTATTTGAAGCCCTATGGAAACCGCCCGAGGCAGGGGATGGTAAATCCGCCACTGTTAAAGAGGTAAGCGACCGCGACAAAACCCGCATAGCCGAAGCCGAAAAAAAGGCGACCAAGCTTGGTTACCAGGTTAAAATCCGCTTAGCCTACCTTGGCGACAGCCCAACCACCGCTAAACTGCGCATGCAGGCCCTAGTTGGTACCTTTAAGCAATACAACAGCACCAACCTAAACGGCTTTAAGGCTTCTGGTGATAGCTACAAAAAAGAAGATTTGGCTAAGTATAAGAGCCGCCTGTTTGCCGACCGCGGATTTATTTTAAATATCGAAGAACTAGCCAGTGTATACCACTTGCCGCACACTAACGTGGAAACGCCCAATATTGTATGGGCAACCAGCAAAACCGCTGAACCACCAGCCAAATTACCAGTGTTAACAGGTGATAGTGCTATCGATGAAAACATCAGCGCCTTTGGTCTAACCAATTTCCGCGGCATCAACCACCAGTTTGGTATGCTGCGCTACGACCGCTCACGCCATATATACATCATTGGCCAAACCGGTGCCGGTAAATCAGGTACGCTTGAGCTACTAGCCCTAAGTGATGTTTACCACGGCCAAGGCTACGCCATTATCGACCCGCACGGCGACTTTGCCATCAATAACATGAAGTTTATCCCTGGCGCCCGCCTAGATGACGTAGTGTACTTTAACCCAGCTGATACCGAATACCCACTTGGCTTTAACCCACTAGAGGTAACCAACCCAGCCCAAAAAACCAACATCAGCTCCGAGGTTATTGGCGTATTAAAGCGTATGTTTGGCGAAAGCTGGGGCCCACGCCTAGAATACATTTTGCGCTACACCATCTTGGCCTTGCTCGATAGGCCCGAAACCACCATGCTAGATATAACCCGCATGCTAACAGATAAGCGGTTCCGTAAAGAAACCCTAAGCTACTGCCGCGACACCGTTGTATTGCAGTTTTGGAACATAGAATTTGATAGTTGGACCGAAAAGTTCCAGGCCGAAGCCATCGCGCCGGTGCTAAATAAGGTGGGCGCCTTTACGGCTAACCCTATCATCCGTAATATCATTGGTCAGCCCAAGAGCACCTTCAACATTCGCCAAATTATGGACGAAGGCAAAATCCTTATTGTAAACCTTTCTAAGGGGTTAATCGGCGAAGATAACGCCGGTATTTTAGGTGCGTTTTTGGTCACCAAAATACAGCTAGCCGCCATGAGCCGCAGCGATATCCCCGATATCGAAGACCGCCGGCCATTCTACCTATATGTTGATGAGTTCCAAAACTTCGCCACCGATAGCTTTGCCACCATCTTAAGCGAGGCCCGTAAATACGGCCTCAACCTAACCGTGGCCAACCAGTACATCAGCCAGATGACCGAAAGCGTGCGTAACGCCGTATTTGGTAACGTAGGTACCATGATCTGCTTTAGGGTAAGCGCCGATGACGCTCCAATACTATCTAAGCAGTTTGAGCCCGAGTTTTTGCCGGCTGATCTTTTACAGATGCACAACCGTAACTTTATTATCAACATGGTTATTAACGGCGAAAAAACCCCGGCCTTTAGTGCCCGCACCCTTAACCTACCTACCGCCACCTCTGATAACACGGCCTTAATAATAGAAAACACACGGCATAACTTTGGCCAGCCACGCGCCGTAGTAGAACAGATGATAAGCGACAAAATACTGCCGCCCCAAACCCTGCAAACAAAAGGGAAGGGCAACCCCGAATACACTGCAAACCAAAAAACGTTCCTACAAGGTGAGGGGATTGCCTTTGAGGATAAGCAACCCAGTAGCCCCGCTACCATACCTAAGCTAGGTACTATGCCTCAAATCGCCCCCGAGCTAGAGTTGACCGCCCGTAGCGCGCCCGAGCAGGGGAATAGCTATGGTATTAGGACAGGCGCGCCAAATGAGCAACAGGGCAATAATTACGACCCTAGTGCCCCACGCAAGCGTAAACGCAGCCGTAGCCGCAAAAAAGGCCCGGGTGATGATACCACCGAGCGGCAGGGAAGCCCTAGCCCCTCACCAAACCGTTTACCACCCCTGCCACAATCTAACGGCCAACAAGCCCCTCAAAACGCCCCAGAGCCATCAACCATGCTTAACGTCCACCACAGCATACCTGCAGCCCAACAGCCACCGGCTGGCAATAGTGGCAGCGGCGACCCGACCGTGTTAAAGCTTCATTAAGCCCAGCGCCCAGCTTGAGGGCTCAACGAGCGCCTACACACGCTTTACTAGGTTATTGCTCCTTGCCTAATGGCTCCTAGCCTTAGCTTCAAGACCCACGCGCTCAGTGCTTAAACCCATGCCCAGCTTCACCCATTCCTCATTTTATTAAGCAGAACAGGACAGAACAAAATTAGAACATTATTCAGATGTCATATTTAAACCTAATATTACTAAGCCAGGCCAAAACCAACTAGTTTATAGGCTTATATAAATAGCCGCAAGTACGGCACAAATGAACCATAAAAAGCCCAGGGGGCATGGCAAAGGCGGGGGATGTAAAACAACGTAGGCATACCAAACAAAAATTAATTAAAAACCCAGCAGAAGAGGAGTATATTGAATATATAGATTTAACGTCGCACAATGTACCTTTTGCGACGCAGCATATTATACATAAAGGTGAATCAGCATACATCCTAAATGAGTGCTAATTTAAGCCGATGCCCCTGTTAGTGGGGGTATGCATGTTGCTGCAGCGGCTGTTACACTGTTTTGTGTTTGTATGTATAAGTATTTGTACTATGTACACATGGCCTATACACCTAAGGCCCTAGGGCTAGTACATTTATACAACGCTTGAGCCTAGGGCCACTTGATTTATCCACACTTAGCTGGTGTGCATTTGACTTTTGTTAAAAATTATATCCCCCTACTCTTATCCCCTGTTTTTTGACAATGTTTGACTTTGCTACCCTACTATGTTTTTATATATGTTTTTTTCAATATTCAAAAATCGAACAAAAGTAGAACATTCACCCAGTGGAGAAGGGTGCTTGGGCCTAGCCCGCCTTACTGGTAATAGGCCTTGCCACTAACCCGAACATCAATATATTGAGCGCTAATACCCTTTGCTAGCAAGTAGCGTATAGAACGGGCGGCGTCCTCGGCCTGCTCCCCTTCTGGGCGATCAACCGAAAACTTAACAGGGTAACTGACACCAGCTACCTTAACCTGCACCTGGCGGGTGGTATTAGCCGGTAGTATTATATCTGTTACAGTCAGGCCGTTATCTTTCATGCGGCCAATTACACGGCCTATAAAGGCCAAGAACCTATCACTGGCTAACACCTGGTTGTTCTGGGCCTGTATACCAGTCTGATCAACCACTTGTACGCCAGGCTCGCTAAAATGATTACGAGTAAAGGTATTACCAGCCGCATCGACATAAAGCCTGGTACTGCCAGTTTGCCAAACTACAACCGGGTTACGGAAGGTTAAGTGGATAGCGGCTTTACCTAGGCCATTAGCGCTAACCGTACTATCTACCTGCGCTACCTCTGGTGCATCGTGGGCCACTAGGTAGGTGGTTAAGCTAGCCGTATTAAGTGAAAACCTAAACCTCTCCAGTGGCCGGACTGCTAAGTAATCGTGAATCTTGGACTGATATAGGCTGGCATCTTGCCCAACACTATTAGCCGAAGTAACTGTAACGCTAACGATCGACTGCGTTACTAATACATACAGCCCCGCAGCAGCTAGTAGCACGGCTACAAGCGCACCAAAGGCATTGCGGCGGTGCCGCCGCAAGTGGTGAGCGTGCACGCGGGGCGATTTTAACTCGGCCTTATGCTCGTTCACACTAGCAACACCAGAGGCTAGGCTCCCCGTTAGGGTGCGGTTACGCTGAAAAGCATAGCGCGTATCTAGCTCGGCCGGGGTTGCCCTAGTGGGCCCATCGGTGGCACTGGCTTGTCGGCGGCGCGGCACATCAGACTGTTGTTTTTTTGACATAAATCGCATGACTGCTTGTATTTTACCACTAGTGTTTTGCTGCGCCTACTATAAGATGGGCTAACTGCTGGGCGGCCCTAGGCTTAGCAAACCCATGTAGCTTTTTGCCTAAACTTTCGCGTAGCACCGGGTCATCGGCCAGTTCGATAATAGCCTGCTCTAGCCGGTTATCTTGCTCAATACCTACGTTATCGACCACCACGGCTGCTTCGGCCGCCTCGAACATCTTGGCGTTTTTTAACTGATCGCCCAGCTGGTGGGCTGGCACAATAATAACGGCTTTACCCAGGCCGGCAAGCTCTTGTAAAAACGTAGCGCTACCCCGGCTAACCACAATATCGGCCGCCCCAAGGAGATTATCCATACCCTCATAAACAAACGGTACTACTTTATAGTGATTGTTCCTGGGTGCCGCGGCCAAGGCTTGATCATATAGCCCCTTCCCTGCTACAACGTAAGCCCCTATCCCCTGCTCTATTAGCTTAGGCCCGGCGTGGTTCATAGCCGTGTTGATACTAGCCGCCCCTAGGCCGCCACCAACCGCCACCACCAATAAGCGCTCAGGGTTAAAACCATAGGCTTTTTTTGCAGTTTGTTGCTGGGGCAGGCTTTTGGGCTTAAAGCTGGGGCTAATCGGCACACCAATAAAGTGGCTTTTAGCGGCTGGGTATGGGTAGTTCTCAAGCGGCGAGCCGGTAGCGATAACTGTAGCCCACTTGGCCAAAAACTTGTTGGTTAGGCCGGGCCTAGTATCAGAATCATGAATAACTAGCGGAATACTCAGCAAATGTGCCGCCATACCAACCGGTAGGCACACAAACCCACCCTTGGTAAACACTACGTCGGGCTTAAATGAGCGCATAAGGCGCAGGCTTGCCCCTAGGCCGCCCATTATCTTAAACATGTCCTTGGTATTGCTCCATACCAGGCCGGGCACTGTTAGGTGCTGCAGGGGGCTTAGGTGGGCATAGCGGCGGAGCTTACCGCTAGGTATGACTTTTACCTCTACAGGCACAGCGGCCTCCCCCATAAGGCCACGGGCCTGGGTCTCAAAGGCCTTATCGCAGATAAACATGGAGGTTAGGCTAGGATCGAGCTTAGCTAGTTCATTAAATACGGCGACGACCGGAGAGACGTGTCCCCCTGATCCCCCGCCGGCCGCTAGTACTTTCATGCGCCGCCTCCTCTGTTAAAACTGTATGTACTGTGTATTTAGAAAGTTGGAAGGCTAAGCCTAAGGCTGCCGTGATAAATATCATACTGGTACCACCAAAGCTTACTAGTGGCAAGGTAATGCCAGTTAGCGGGAACACGCCAATCATAGAGGCCACATTAAGCACAATATGGGCCACTAGCCAGCCAAATACGCCAGCAACAGTGAGCCGCATGGCCATATCGGGTAAATGATCAGCAATTTTAAGTAAGCGCATTAAGAGCATAGTAAATAGCGCCAGTATGATGCACACACCCACAAACCCGAATGTTTCACCCATAATGGCAAAGACCGAGTCGTTAATGGCCTCGGGCAAGTAACCGGTTGCCTGGATGCTGTTGCCGATGCCTCGGCCGAACATATTGCCGGTGCCAAGGGCTATCATGGCGTTACGGATATGGTAGCTGTTGTCATCGGCCTGGGCGCTACTTTGGTTATCACCCTGCAAAAACGTAGTAACGCGCTCCATACGGTGCGGAAAGGCCACCACCGCGATAACACCTAGTATTACCGTACCAATTATTAGTTTTGCGCCGATTTTACGGCTCATACCGCTCACCATCAATACGGCCGCAATAATGCTACCAAGCGCAATCCCCGTGCCCATATCTTTTTGCACTACCACCACAAAAAACAGGCTGGTAAGCGCCACCGCAATGGCCGGAATAACGGTTTTTTCGACATTATTTAGTAAGCCCTGCTTAGCCCGAGCCGCTAAAAACACCGCTAAATATAGCAGCACGCCAAACTTCAAAAACTCGGCTGGCTGCAAACTGCCAAGTGGGCCCAGGCTAAACCAGCGGTAGGCTCCACCAGTATCAAGCGCGATAGATAAGTGCAGTATATTGCCAGTTACAACCAGCAGCGCGCATAAGCCCAGGCCAACTAATAATATAGATTGAGCGTGTTTTTTAAGTAGGCTAAATGGCAGCAATTTAGAGGTGATGAAAAACGCCACCACAGCTAAACCTAAGCTAACCAGCTGTTTTAGCACAAAGTAAGTATCGGTATAGGCCGTGGTGCCATTGACCTGGTTTAGCACGTTGGCCCGCTGCGGCCCGATTGCGTATATGATAACTAGGCCAATTAGCATCAAAAGGCCCATGTATAAAACCAACTGGTAATCGGGGCGGTGAGCCCGCTGCCCCGCCACTTCGTCCACCCGGGCCGGCTTAGCGGCGTGGCGGCTTTTAAACACTAAATATGACCCCCGGCGAGCGCTAGTAGTAAGCCAACAAAACCAGCTACGCAGGCAATTACCCAAAACCGCATCGTTACCTTAACCTCTGGCCAGCCAATGGCTTCTAGATGGTGGTGGATTGGAGCGCTGATAAATATTTTACGGTGGAATAGCCGCTTAGAAGTAATCTGTAGTAAGCTTGAGCCAGCCTCAACCACAAACAAAATGCCAATAATCGGTAGCAAAAACAGCGTGTTAGTTAGCATGGCTACAACCCCTAAAGTGGTGCCCCAAGCAAAGCTACCAACATCACCCATAAAGAACCTAGCTGGGTAGATATTGAACCATAAGTAAGCTAGTAGCGCCCCCACAACTGTAAAACAAAAGGCCGCTAAGTTAGTGTGGCCTTGCAAAAGCGCAATCACGCCAAACACGCTAAAGCTCACAGCCAGCAGGCCGCCAGCTAGGCCGTCCAGGCCATCGCTGATATTAACAGCGTTGCCGGTGGCCACTACAATAAAGGCAAATATAGGGATAATCCATACGCCAACCATCCAATCGCCCGCAAATGGTACGTGGATAGAATTGTAGCCAAGCTTATAATAAAAGAACCAGCCGAGCGCCAGGCCAAGTAATGTTATCATGGTGAACTTAAGGCCCGACCTTAGCCCGGCCACTCCCTTACCCGTTCCCCTTACATTGATGATATCGTCAATCAACCCAACTAACCCACCACCTAGCAAGCTGGCTAGTGGCAGCCAAGTCTGGGCCCTATCAAGGTTTGTTGTAAATGTTACAGCAGCAATTGCGGTAATACCGACTACGCCGGCCATGGTTGGGATATGTCTTTGGTGCTTAGCGGCGTGAAGTTTATTAAAAACCTGCAGCTTTTCGCCATCGGTACTGCTCTGGCGCATCTTTTTCCAGAACTTGTATTTATAAGCTAAAGTCGTATATAACGGGGTTAAAACCATAGCGATCAAAAAAGCCGCCACGCTCACCACGAACATATTACTCATTTCCCCTGTAATTTCTGTTAATTTCATACTATCCATTATCTATCCTTTTGGCGCCAGCTTCAAGTAGTC
>JAVTWQ010000008.1:2828-61895 GCA_032229905.1 Saccharimonas sp. (SeqCode) | reverse complement strand
GCAACCAAGAAAATTCCCTCAGCCTTATGGTTGGGGGCATTTTCTTAGTTGCCTGCGGTATAATAACCACATGGATCAAGACACTAAAGCTCTCCGTTCAGTCGCCTATATTATTGGCCTAGACGCATCGCGGCCATACCGTATTGCGGGGTGGATAGTGCTTATTTTGCTTAATGGCGGTGTGTTTTACCTAGCAGCAGCGGTAAATTCACTGTGGTGGGCGGGATTAATCTTTGTGGCGCCTATAACCATTATTGTGAGTATTATATTGATAGTGGTGCAGGTAGGGTTGGTTAGGGTTAGGGCGCGTAAGCCAAGTCGCGAAGAAGCAATGGCTGCACGCGAATTTGCAGTACAGTTACAAGCGGCTATCCCAAATGTTCGACTGACTTCGCCTATTCAATTGATTGCCGCCGCGATGAATTTTATGAAAGACCCCGAAAATAGCTATATTACTCAATCAGTCTATAATTTGAAATCGCTCGATGCTAACTTTGAAAAACTAAAAGTTACTTTAGCGCCTTAGACTAGTTTGTTAGCTATAATAACCGTTACGCACAATATCCGTCTTTCGTATCTCATATGTATTATGGGCCGCTAAACTACGCCTATGCTTTTAGTTGATGATACTAGGTGTAATAATTGGTGGTAATGACAGAATTGCAGCGACAGAGGAAAGAGGCCTTCACGCCTGATGTAGTTAAGGGTATGTTATTAAAGCATGGTGTTGACATATCAAGTTGGGGCCAAGATTCAACAAAAAACATAGAAGAACTAGTTACGGAACTGAACTCAGGTGAGTCTAGCCTAGATGAGACTAGTGATGGATTATTGCGAAGGGTTCGTGTTTTGGCGCTTGATGTATTTGTAAGGGTTGGCGACACTGTATTCATCTTAGTTGAAGATCGACAAGAATTTCAGGATGGCTCTGTTAGGCGACGCAATTTGTCCACTTCTCTTGGAGAGAAGCTTAAATTTGATGGGTCTCCAGAACAAACGGCTAGGCGTGCCTTGTCAGAGGAGCTTGGTATAGGTGAATTTTATGTGAGGGATTTACGACTAGGCCACATAGAAGAGAGCCCTAGAGAAAGTGGCGGATACCCAGGTTTACCAACAAATATAGCTAAGCATTATGCGGCGGTTATGATTGACCCAGCTGTGTATAGGGCCGAAGGCTATAAAGAGCAGCAAGAGAGAAAAACAACCTACTTTAAGTGGCTTGAGTTTAAAGACTAGCTTAGCTTGCTGGCGGCTACCCGCACGGCTTCACTACAGCTCAAAAAGGCATTGGCCTACAAGTTGTACAAGGCTTCTTAGCAAGGTATGAAATTGAACCTAATCGATATATGAAATTCAGAAAACCACTTTTGGAGTTCTCCATGCCTCAGAAGACTAGAAATAAGCGTAAGCGTTATTCTGTTTAAAAAGCCATGCTTAATCTGGATTGACATCGCCACCTCTGTTGCGGCTAGAGAGAATTATTAATCGACCAACCAATTTTGATAAACTGCATTGAACAGATAACCATTATTTAGTATAATTGGTCATATGAAGAATGACCTGCTTACTCATCAATTCCCGCCGAGCCTTAGTAATATATGGACCGAGGAGCTTGCGCTGCAGCTGGCGGCTACTCAGGGTGCGATTAGTGGCTTGAATCAAGCTGTGCCTCTGCTGCTAAATCCAGAATTACTAAAGCAGCCGCTAATTGATAAGGAGGCAGAGTCTAGCTCACGGCTTGAGGGGACACAGGTATCGGCTGAAGATGTCTACAGGGCGGTAGTGAAAGAGAATCCCGAGACAAGCGACGATGTGCGTGAGACGCAGAATTATCGGAAGGCGCTTGAGCTAGGCGTGAGGCTTATTAGTGATCAACCGCTTTCGCAGACCGCTATCAGGCAGATGCACCAGGTATTACTTCAAGGAGCGCGTGGCGAGAACAAAAACCCTGGTAGGTATCGCACGGGCGATGTATGGATAGGGGCACGTGGTACAAACCAAGATGAGGCACGGTATGTTCCCCCCGAGGCAATTCATATTCCGGCTTTAATGGATGCGCTTGAGCGTTACATTAGTGCCAAAGATGTTCATCCGTTGATTGCCTGCGGAGTTATTCATCATCGATTTGAGGCCATTCACCCATTTGAGGATGGAAATGGACGAACAGGAAGACTAGTCGTGACGCTATATTTATTAAAAACAGGCATGCTTGCAGCGCCCATGTTGTATCCGAGTGGTTATTTTGAAAAGAACAGGTCCGCATATATGGATGCTTTACATGCGGTAGATATGCACCAAGACTGGTATCGGTGGCTGATGTTCTTTCTTAGGGG
This sequence comes from Saccharimonas sp. (SeqCode), assembly GCA_032229905.1. Classification (GTDB taxonomy): domain Bacteria; phylum Patescibacteriota; class Saccharimonadia; order Saccharimonadales; family Saccharimonadaceae; genus Saccharimonas. The sequence continues at coordinate 59,562 of JAVTWQ010000008.1, read as the reverse complement.
TATTCAGGTTCAAGCTGAGGTTTCGCTAGGGGTTGCGCGCGAAATTGATACGCTATTTAAGTACGACAGAGAGTTGCTAAAAAGTGCGTCTGCTCACCTTAACTTACTGCGTGTGCTTGAGTACGCTTTTGTTCAACCGCTCGTAAGCGTAACGCTCATTTCCGAAAAGTTAGCTGTTCCATATCAGACAGTGCGTCGTTATGTTAGGGAGCTTGAGCAAAAAGGAATTCTGATACATACCGAGACACTTGAGCGGGGTGAGCGCGTATATGAAAACAGTGGACTACTCGCTATTTTGAGAAAAATCTAGCTAAGTTTGCTTGCGGCTACCCGCACGGCTTCGCTCCAGCTCAAAAAGGCGTGAGGGGTGGCGGCTAGGCTACTAACTGACAGGTTGTTGTTAATAGCCAGGCTTAGTTCGGCTATCATATCGCTTGCATCTGGTGCGACAATGGTAGCGCCAAGGATAAAGCCTTTTTTATCGGCGATAATTTTAACAAACCCATCCCTAAAATCGCTAGTGTTGCTGCGGGCCACCATGGCAAGCGGCGCCAGGCCGGTGCTGGTGTGCAGATCACGCTTTAAGCAATCATCGGCGCTAAGGCCAACAGAGGCGACTTGCGGGTAGGTAAATGTAACATGCGGTAGGGCGGTGTAATCAGGTGTAAGTTTGTTTTTGCGTAGCAGGTTGTGGGCGACAGTGCGGCTTTCTAGCAGGGCTGTGTGAGTATGGCGGTTGACGCCTAGTGCATCACCAGCTGCATAAATGTGCTTAGCGCTGGTTTGCAGGTGTTCGTTTACGGTTATGCCGGCCGGAGTGTAGGCTACATGGGCGTTTTCTAGGCCTAAATCTACCGCTGGCAACCGGTTAGTAGCTACCATTACGGCATCAACTTTAACCGATTTATCTACCCCGCCGCGTGAATAAGTTACTTTGTAGCCCATGCCATCGGCTTGCACGGCTTGTACGCGCGCCTGGGTTAGGCAAGTTACGCCTTTGTTTTCGGCTAGTAGGCGCTCAAATAGCTCGCCGACCTCTTCGTCGTAGCCTGGTAGTATGCGGCTAGCCGGCTCGGCTATGTATACCTTTGTGCCAAAAGTAGCCATTAGCTGGGCTATTTCTACGCCGTGAGTGCCAGCGCCAAGGATAAATAGGCTCTTAGGCGGGCGGAGTTCTGCAAGGATAGTACGCGGGGTAAAAAACGGTATTTTGTTAAGGCCCGGTATGGCTGGTGGCTCCCAGGTTGAGCCAGTGGCAATAATAAAGTTAGCGGCACTTAGGTGGCGCCGGCTTACGCTGATTTCGTTGGGGGTAATAAAGTGGGCGCGGCCTTGGTAGGTATCGATACCTTGGGCTTCGTAATATTTACGGTTGCTGGCGGCGCCAGTGCGGCTAACGGCTAGGTCTTTCCAGGCGCGCAGGCTAGGGTAGTTATAGCCAATTGTGTTAGTGCGCAGGCCAAACCGGCTACTGTGCCGGGCGGCATCGTAGCTGTGGGCGGCCGTAAGTAGGGCGTGCATAGGTACATCGCTCCAGTTGGGCGAATCGCCACCAAATGTATCGGCCTCTACTACGGCTACCTTTTTGCCTTCGCGGGCGGCTAAGCTAGCGGCGGCACTGCCACCGGCCCCGCTGCCAATTACTATTAGGTCGTAGTCAAAGGTAGATTTTTTAGCCATGCCTAGTAATTCTCCTATAAGATCATTTTATGGTGTTTATATAAAAATGCAGCATCTGGGTGCAGGGTATGCAGGGCAACGGCGGCTTGTCGGCGGATATCGGCACTGGTTATTTCGGTGTGGGCGCTGACCCATTGCTCCACCACGTCGCACACCGCCCGTAAGGTGTCGGTGGCCTGGCCATCGGGTGTACGCACACTACGCAAAGTAGCGTATAGGCTGCGCTCTAGCTTGGCCCGCTCGTACTGCTCGGTGGGCCGTTCGCCGCTGCGTTTTACTACATCAACCGACAGCACTACAGGGGCACCTTTAGCCATAATGGCGCTAGTACAGCGTTAACATATATGTAAAAAGCTAGGACAAACAGGGCGGCGCCAGCTACAAACTGGATAAAGCGCTTGTTGGTGTCGCGCCATTTTTGGATAGTGCTTAGGCGCCGGCCGCCCCCTACTAGCACAACCACAGACAAAAGAGGCAAAGTGGTGATGATAGTGTAGGTGATTAGGCCAACAATCTGCATAGAACGGGGCAGTATTACCATGGCACAGGCGGCGGCTCCGAGGGGCGCGATGGCAAATAAGATCTCGGCAATTACACTTGTAAGGCCAAGGCTAAAGGCTTCGGCTGTAAGCTCGGTAGATTTTACTCGGTTATGCAAAAAGTAGGCCATAGGGCGGGGTAGCCATAGGGCAGTGCCAGGGCCGCGCCGGTAGTAAAATACCCATATTGCCACGGCCACACCGGCCATAAGGCCGCATACTACCGCCCATACAAGTGGCGGTACATGGTTGCCCATAGTTGAGTAAGCCACGTAGGCAAGCGTAGCTAGCATTAGGAGTGTCATTGTCATGGCGCCAAGGGTAAAGCCACTCAGCAGGTTCATAACCCTGCGGCGGCGAGTAGCAGCCCCTAGGGCGTGGCCACTCACTAGTGTAAGCACACTTACACTAAGCTGAAAGCTCGCGTGGATAATTGCAGCGAGTACGATGATGGCGAAAAGGGTTGGAGCATTCATGTTTGTATTGGTACCTTTATACCCTATGTATACCATAAGCGGTACCCAAAAGTCAAAACAAGTTTATACAAAACTATTGACAAATAATAAAGCTTGTGCTAACATAAGTACATAAATCAATTAAAACCAAAAAAGGTCAAATAAAATGGAAACAATCAACAAAGACTTCGACCCAACACAGGCATTATTGAACAGGCAAGAAAAGAATGCGGTCCGACTTGGTGAGTTAGCTTCTGTCAAGCTTGGTATCTAAGTCAAAAAACGTAAATACTCCTATATACCCCCGGGTTGTTTCACCGCGCTCAGGGGTATTTTAGCATGACCGATGAGCCGCTTCACCTATCCTTGTAGTATTGGGCCAGTTTTAGGTTATACTAAAACCATAAGTATTATTGGGCCGGAGGGGGAACTATGGACCAAGCGCAAGGATTACCAAAGCAGATACCTATACAAGATGAAATAGAGGGCGACACATCGCCCGGGGTATCACCTGAGAATACGGGTCAAAAACAACCAGAAAATATATCTGGCGGCCGATTATTGCCACCTACACCAAAGCCTGTATCGCCACAGGGGCCACCACCTTATGCTGAGCGCAAATCAATGGGCCTATTGCGGCTATTAGCAGATGAAGGTGCTGCTAAACCAAAGCGTAATGTGCTTGTGTTGCAGTGGCTCACATATGTATTTTGGTGGTGGTTTGTGGCAGCGGCAACATGGTTGGTTGGCGTGCTTGCCGATATCATGGTAACGGGGTCTAAGCCGCTGGACTACACTGGTAGCTTATTGGCGCTACCGGCCATTGTGATGATTGTCAGTTTGGTTGCCGCTGTTGTGGCGGATATGCTGTATTCGCGCTACGAACGAGGCCATGGTGGCCGTGCGGCGCGGATTTTACAAACGGTGCACGCTGTACTATTTGCTGTAACCATTATGACTGGTGTTATTACCATAGCGTACTATCTGATTGGTGGTGTGTTTGGGGCGGGTTATACGGCTGATGGGCGTAACGTTGCGCTTATTACATCATCTGTCAGTATTACACTGTACGCACTGGCATTTGCCCGTATTATGTTCCCAACTACCAAGGGGTGGGCGCGGACTATTATTATGGTGATCCTTGCGGTCATTGCGGGGGCATTAGTCGCGGTTGCGTTATCTGGCCCAGCGGCCAGGGCGCGCGATGCACGTGATGATGCGTTAGTAGAGGCTGCGGTAATAGCGTTGTCTGATAAGATTAATAATTACGCTACCGATAATAAATCACTCCCAGCGGCACTCAAAAACTTAGATTTTTCAGAAGAGAATTCAACAGGCATTTCCAATAATGATAAGGCAAAAGAGGCGTTTAATAGGGGATTGGTAACGTATACCCCAAACACCCAGGCGCCTAGCACGGCCAATAAGTCCAGCAGCTACTATTACAATACTAGCTCAAGTGCATCACTTTACTACCGCCTGTGTGTTACCTATAAAACAGTCGAAAAAGGTAATAAATATTCTTCATATTACAACAACACCACCACTACTTCCGTGCCAACAATGCCAGATACAAGTAAGCATGAAAAGGGTCAGAAATGCTATGATTTGCGCACAAGTAGCTCAAGCTCACCATATGATAGCCTTTGGTATAATGGTGTAAACGCATTAGATGACACTACTAGTGGCGCAAAATCAACAGGCTCGGGCACGTCTGGCTCTACGCCTAGTTCTACAACAGGCTCTACTAAGAGTACGACCAATACTGTAAAGAATTAACATGGGTTAGGCCCCGGTGGGTCACTCCATTCTTCCGTCAACAAAGTCTCTAATGTTGGGTATTCGCTTCCATTGTTTACTCCACCGACCTACTAGCTTTTTTCTGCTGGTGCAAAAAAGTCGGTGACTCGAGCCGGCAGAATTGCCAAAGTAAAAAGGCCACAACAAGGTGGCCTTTTTACTTTGGTAGCACCAGGTGGGCTTGAACCACCGACCTCAGGCTTATGAGTCCTGCGCTCTAACCAGCTGAGCTATGGTGCCTCGTCAGAACTCGCTTTAAGGTCTCGTTTTACCCTAAAGGGCAAAAGCTTCGTCTTAGCGCGGTTCTTCCTCTCGTTTTAACAAACAGCTAAAGCTTGGTTTGTTAAAACGTTTCCGCCTACGGCGGCTTTAAGCATTGTACCAGAGGTTAGAGGATTTTTCTAGGTCCTTTAAAAGGTTAAAAGCGGCTAACCATGCAGCCTATCATACCTTTCGGCGCAAAGGGCTAGCGTAGTTAGTAGAGTTGGGTCATGCCAGCCATTAATTCTGTATTCCGCAGGTGCGCTAAGGTTTGCCGGCCTAGTAAACATAATATGTCGCCAGGTCGCCCGGCTTTCATCTATCTCGGGCCGGTCATCAATAAGCGCAACACCATCGTGCCTCCACTTTTCTTTATCTATAATGGCAGCATCGGCGACATGCGGGCCAAAATTGGCATCAAGCCAAGCAAGCTTTTCGGCTGTACACCATATATTACTTCGGAGTGGAGCTGAGCAGATACGTGGACTGTGGCCGCCCTCTATTATGCGCTGCCAACCATCGATCGCGCCGTCCATTAATGTCAGACTCTCAAAGAAACCCTGTTCAGATTGGATCTTACGTACCAAGGCTTGATCTTCAGGATCATCGAAACGTTGTTCAATATAAAAATGTAGTGATGGATCAGGGATAATAATTGAGGGTTTGCGCCGTATAAGCTCAGTTTCAACCCCCTCGTCAAAATCTGCCAGTACACCGTCCATATCCACGAGTACGGTACGTCTTTCGACCATAATATCTCCAAACTGCCCACCTGTTGTTGCTAGTGAATATATTGTAGCAAAGTTGTATAATAAAACTACTTCCAGGTGATACTCACTGGCTTATGGTTAAGCGTCCCTCACCAATGGATCATCATATATCGTCTTCGGATCATTTGCTACAGAACGGGCGAACGAGACGGGCGAAAACTTTAAATAGATCGTTCTCTAAATTAACTTTTGGAGATTTTTAAAATGAATGATGAACTTTTTTTGAACGAACGGATTGAAGTGATTGCGGTTTTTGGCGAGGGCCTAAACCCATGCAAGCCGGTGCGGTTTAGGCGGGCAAGTGGCAGGGAAATCGAAATAACCGAAATCGGCTTGCGCCACCCCACCTACCCCGGCCGGCGCATGGTACACGTGTTTGACGTAACCGATAGTGGGGCTGATTACCGGCTAGAACTAGATAGTGAACGGCTGACGTGGAGTTTAACGCGCGAAGGAGACAAGGGGTGAAAGGTAGCAAGTGGCAGGTAGCGGGTGGCAGGAAGGTAGCAGGTATCAGGGAGCAGGGAAAATCCAGTAAAACACTCCTCCCTGCTGGCTTTAATAATAAAAAACCGTTAGTCATGCATATAGATTTAAACAGCTGCTTTGCCACAGTGGAGCAACAGGCGCGGCCGCGGCTGCGTGGCCGACCAGTAGCGATTGTTAATAGGCGCACCGAGCATACGGCTATTGTTACGGCCAGTTATGAGGCTAAGGCTATGGGCGTAAAGGTAGGCATGAAGCTTAAAGAGGCTAAAAAATTGTGCCCCGGGCTTATTGGCGTAGAAAGCGACCCAGCGAAATACCGCTATGTTTACCACAAGCTCATGGATATTATGCGGCGCTATAGCCCTAGCTTTACCATGAAGAGTATAGATGAGGGGGTGATTGATTTTAAGCAAACTACAGCCGAGTTACGGGGGCGCGATATGCAAGATATCGGACAGGAAATAAAGCAGCGCCTAAAAGATGAAGTTGGCTGCGCCATGCGCTGTAATATTGGCATAGCTACCAACCGGTTTTTGGCCAAAACCGCGGCCGGGCTACATAAACCAGACGGCATGGATGTTTTAACGTCGCACAATATAAGGCAAGTATTTGACACACTCAAGCTAACTGATTTAACCGGCATTGCTTACCGTAACGAGCACCGCCTAAACGCCGTGGGTATATATACCCCACTGCAGTTTTTAGAGGCCGATGCCGAAATACTAGCTAAAGTAGTGTTTAAAAGTGTATGTGGCTATGAGTGGCACCAGCGGCTTAGGGGCTGGGAAGTTGATGATGTAAGCTATGACCTTAAAACCGCTGGGCGCCAGTATGTGTTAGAGCAGCGTAATCTGCCAAGGGCCGATGTGCTAGCGCGCCTACACACGCTAGCCGAGGCAACTGGCGCTAAGCTGCGGAGCCAGGGCAAAAGTGCCCGTGGCGTGGGGGTATATGCCCGCATGGTTGGCGTAAAGGGGCTAGGGGAAAGCAATGGCCGCTGGGGCCAAAAGGGTAATTACTGGCACCAAAAATACCTGTCTCCCCTGCCCTTTTTTAGTGATAAAGCTATTTGGGCCATAGCTAGCCGGCTGTTCGCTAATGTACCGCAGGGCGATATCCGCGAAATAGGTCTCCACACTTACCATTTACATGATGGCCTTAGTGATCAGCTAACCTTGTTTGGTGACGAATTGGCGCTAGAGCAGCAAGTAACCTGGGCGATTGATGAGATTAACCAGCGCTACGGCGAGCGCACTATCCATAGTGCTGATACCATGCAGAGTAGCGAAATAGTAAAAACCAAGATCCCCTTTGGTAGCACGAGGTATTTGTAGTTGAGTATAATAAAGTTATGAATATGAAAACATGGGTGATGATTGGCATGGGTGTAGGTAGCACGCTTGGTGCGCTAGTACCTATGCTGCTTGGTAGTAGTGATCTTATGGGTGGCTGGTCAATCCTGGGTGGCACAGTTGGCGGTTTACTGGGTATATGGCTAGGCTATAAGATTGGTAAGGCGCTAAGCTAAGTGGCGGTTTGCATTGCGGCTATTAGCGGCGGGGTGGATAGTGTGGTGCTGTTACATATGCTGTCGCAGGGTAGAGATGAGATTATTGTAGCCCACGCCGACCATGGTATCCGTGATGATAGCGCGGCCGATGCCAGGTTTGTACGGGCGCTAGCGGCTAGCTATGGCTACCCATATGAGGAGGCGCAGCTGCAGCTTGGCCCCAGCGCCAGCGAGCAGCAGGCTAGGGAGGCACGCTACGAGTTTTTATTTGATGTAGCAAGGCCCAGCGGCGGCGTAGTTATAACCGCCCACCACGGTGATGACCTACTAGAAACCGTGGCTATTAACCTAGCAAGAGGCACAGGCTGGCGGGGCCTAGCCGTACTAAACCGGCCCGGGATAGAGCGGCCGCTACTGGGCTATAGTAAGGCCGATTTATATAATTATGCCTTAAAACACCAGCTTGAATGGGTAGAGGACAAGACCAACCACGATATGCGCTATTTACGTAACAAAATTAGGGCGAGCTTAGGTGCTAGGGTGCCTAAAAAAGAACGCCTTAAGCTATTAGACTTACGCAACCAGCAGGTTGGTTTAGCTAGGCAGATTTTAGCCGAACAGCAGCCATTTTTGACTCAAAACTTGTTTACGCGCCATCTGTTAAACCAAGTCAATAACGAAGTAGCCGTAGAGCTGCTCGGTACATATATTGAACAGCAAACTGGCACGAGGCCAACCCGTCCGCAGCTTGAGCGCGCGCTGATTGCCGTAAAAACTGCCAAACCGCGCACCATCCACCATGTAGGAGCGCATGTTCAGCTGGTGTTTAGTACTCGCGCTTTATCTGTTGAAGTGGTAAAATAGCCTGAAGATATTGTTGAATAAAATAAGCGAGGAATAATTACCTATGGCTGAAACCCCTAAATCTCCCAATACCCCTAAAAAAATCGGTAACTCGGTCCGGGTTACACTTTTTTGGGCCATATTGATCCTTATTGGCCTGGCCGTCTGGGCGACCGTATCACCCCGTAATAACCTACAGGAACTACCTATTTCGGAAGTTATCAAAATGGTTAATAACGGTGATGTCGCAAAACTAGAAATACAAGGCAACGATGTAATGGTAACCAAAAAAGGCCAAGATCAGCCAAGCGTACATACCATGAAGGAAGATAACGTAAGCCTAAAAGACCAGGGTTTGCAAGAGAACAAGACCACTGTAACTGTTAAGCCAACTTCTGATACGGGCTCGGCTATATGGGGGATTTTAGGCACAGTTGTGCTGCCAGTAGTGCTAATTGGTGGGCTGTTTATGTTTATGATGCGCCAGGCTCAGGGGCAGAACAACCAGGCGATGGGCTTTGGCAAAAGCAAGGCTAAGCTGTATGGGCTGGATAAAGAGCGTGTAACCTTTAACGATATTGCCGGTAACGAAAACTCCAAGCAAGACCTAGAGGAAGTGGTGGACTTTTTGAAGCACCCTAAAAAGTATGAAAGCTTAGGGGCAAAAATCCCTAAGGGTGTACTGCTAGTGGGCCCTCCTGGTACCGGTAAAACCATGCTAGCCAGGGCTGTAGCCGGTGAAGCCAATGTGCCGTTCTTTAGCATCAGTGGTAGTGAATTTGTTGAGATGTTTGTGGGTGTAGGTGCTAGCCGGGTGCGCGATTTGTTCCAAAAGGCCAAAAAGAACGCCCCAAGTATCATATTTATAGATGAAATAGATGCCGTAGGCCGTAAGCGCGGTAGCGGTATGGGCGGCGGGCACGATGAGCGTGAGCAGACATTGAACCAAATATTAGTTGAAATGGATGGGTTTGAGACTGGCACTAATGTGATAGTAATTGCGGCTACTAACCGTTCGGATGTACTAGACCCAGCTTTGCTGCGCCCCGGCCGGTTTGACAGGCATGTAACCATTAGCTTGCCGGAGCGCAAGGACCGCGAAGCTATCTTAAAAGTACACTTTAAAAACAAGCCAACCGATAACACGGTTGACCTTGATAAGCTCGCTGCAAAATCGGCTGGCACAAGTGGGGCTGACCTTGCCAATATCGCTAATGAAGCGGCTATTGTAGCGGCTCGCCGGAACGCTAAGCACATTAGTAATAAGGACGTAACCGAAGCCTTTGAAAAGGTAGCGATTGGCCCAGAGCGTAAGGCAAGGGTAATGAGCGAAAAGGAAAAGTCCATAACTGCCTACCACGAAGCTGGCCACGCTATTGTGGGCCACGCCTTGCCCGATAGCGACCCCGTGCATAAAATCACCATAATTCCGCGCGGTGGCACCGGCGGTGTTACTTGGTTCTTGCCGCCCGAAGACCGAATATATACGAACGTATATGAATTTAAGGATATTTTGGCCCGGGCTATGGGCGGCCGCGTATCTGAAAAGATTGTATTTGGCGATGACGGCATAACCACTGGCGCTGGTAGCGACCTAAGGACGGCCACAAATGTAGCCCGCGATATGGTGATAGAACAAGGCATGGGCGCGAAATTGCGCGACCAGGTGTTCCACGCTGATGGCGCATCTAACGTGTTTGATAAGATTACGCACGACCGACCATATAGCGAGGACACGGCTAAGCAAATCGACGAGGAAGTAGCTGCCCTAGTTAAAGAGGCCGATAAACGGGCCGAGATTGTGCTGCTAGCTAACCGCGATATCTTAGAAAAGCTGAAAGATGAGTTACTAAAGAGTGAGACTATTGAGGAAGCCGATGCGGCTGAACTAATGAAAGACGTAGTCCTGCCAAAGGAAGCGCAACTTTATTAGGGTGATCTATGGCGGGTACGACAAATAAGGTAAAACAAGCGGTAGATAGGGCGAATGCTCGCCTAACAGTGCGCTGGGCAGCGGTATTGCTGTCTAGCTCTACGCTTGTTTCGAGCCTTTTAGGGTTCTACCGCGACCGCTTGCTAAACCGTTTATACTACACAAACTACCCACTGGGGCTAGATGCGTATACGGCCGCTTTTGTTGTGCCAGATTTTATGTACTTTTTGCTGGTTAGCGGCGCTTTGAGCGTTTCGTTTATACCAGTATTTAACCAGCGTATGGCCACTGGCAACAAAAAGTCTGCCTGGGAACTTAGCTCCAGCCTAATAAACTTTATGGCGCTACTCACCTTTATTGCTAGTATCGCCATTATGGTGTTTGCCGAGCCTTTAGTTAAGTATATAGTTATGCCGCATTCTAGCGAATCGGCACAAGTGCTGGCAATTAGTATGATGCGCGTGATAGCCGTAAACCCATTCTTATTTGCTATTGCCACGGTGATTGCCAGTATGCAGCAGGCTGTGGGGCGGTTTACGTTTTACGCTATGGCGCCAGCCCTTTATAACATAGGTATTATTATTGGCGCCCAGTTTTTTACGGGTGGCATAAATATATTTGGCTGGCAGGTGTTCGAGGGTGGCATTATGGGCGTGGCCTTAGGTGTGGTGTTGGGCTCTATATTGCAGTTACTGGTGAGCGTTTTTGGCCTGATTGGGCTTGGGTTTGATTACAACTTTAAGATATATCGTAAAAATACCGGCTTTAAAAAGGTACTAAAGCTGCTCCCTGCCCGTTCGCTCGACCAGGGCTTAGATTACGTTAATGGCCTGGTCGAGATCAACCTAGCCTCTGGTATGGGGCAGGGAACTATACGTGCGTTCCAGCAGGCTTCTACGCTAGCTTTGCTACCGGTTAATCTAATTGGCGTGAGCATTAGTAACGCCTTTTTCCCGGCTATGTCTGAGGCGGTCGCGGTGAAGGACGATGTGCGCTTACGTAACGAGCTACGCCGGGTTTTAAGGATGATTATATGGGTAATTTTGCCAACAGGTGTATTGATGTTCTTCGCCCGAGGTTATATTGCGAACTTTCTGTTTGAGGGTGGCGACCCGCTAATTGCCGGAATCCTTGGGGCCCTGATAGTAGCTGTACTGTTTAGGACGATTTATCATATTGGCGCCCGAACATTTTATGCCCACCAAGATACCAAAACACCACTTTATATTAGCTGTTTTTCAATCGGGCTTAATATTGCCTTGGCTATTATATTTACGCGGGCATTAGGCATGGGCGCTTATGGTTTAGCTTGGGCGCAGTCTATTATGGCGGCTGTTGAGGTAGTGATACTTTATGCAATATTACCGCGTAAGGTTGGTGGTCTATATACGCCAGATTTTGTTAGGGCCGTACTACGAATGCTGGCCGCCGCGGCTATTACCGGTGTAGTATCCTATATAACAGTTACCTTATTGCAGCTACAGAGTAGCGATAACGGGTTTTGGGCGACGTTCCCTAAATTTGCCATTATTACAGTGGTCAGCTTTGCCTTTTACGTGTGGATTAGTGCTTTATTTAGGCTACCAGAATCTAGGCCAATTACGAAAAAGGTTAAACAATTGGTATTTGGGCGGGTAGGGGCTCGGGGCCGCTAAATGGATCAATCACATATCCGTAATTTTTGTATAATTGCTCATATTGACCACGGCAAGAGTACTTTAGCCGATAGGATGATGGAGCTAACCGGTACGGTCGACAAGCGTGATATGAAGAGCCAGCTGCTTGATAGCATGGACCTAGAGCGCGAAAAGGGCATTACGATTAAGCTAGCGCCGGTGCGTATGAGGTGGCAGGGTGTTGATTTAAACCTTATTGATACACCAGGACACGTGGACTTTAGTTACGAAGTAAGCCGGAGCCTGGCCGCCTGCGAGGGCGCGGTGCTGGTGGTAGATGCCAGCCAGGGTATCCAGGCGCAAACCCTAGCTAATGTTTACTTGGCGTTGGCGGCCGACCTAACTATTATTCCGGTACTGAATAAAATTGATTTACCAGCGGCTGATGTGCCGCATGTTAGCGCCCAAATCATTAATTTATTAGGCTGTGAGGAGTCTGACATTTTAAAGATCAGTGCTAAAACCGGCGAGGGCGTTACGGATGTGCTAGACACGATTGTGCAAAAAGTCCCGTCGCCAAAAGGTGATAGCCTGGCGCCAACCCGGGCGTTGATATTTGATAGCTACTATGATGATTATCGCGGTGTCATTTTGTACACCCGGGCGACCGACGGTTCTATCAAAAAGAACGATATTATTGAAATGCTTGCAACCGGCGCCCATGGTATTGCGCTAGAGGTCGGGGCGCTCACACCCAAGATGACAGCTATGGGTGAGATATCAACAGGAGAAATAGGCTATATTGTAACCAACCTTAAAACTACCCGCGATGCTAGGGTGGGCGATACAGTTACGGTACGCCGGGCCCACTCTGACGTGGCCTTACCTGGTTACCAAAATGTTAAACCCTTTGTTTACGCTGGATTTTTCCCGGTTAGTAATGAGGATTATAACGATTTAAAAGAGGCGGTGGAAAAACTTAGCCTAAGCGACTCGGCCTTGCAGTTTGAGCCAGAAAACTCGCCGGTCCTTGGCTATGGTATTCGTATTGGCTTTTTGGGGCTATTACATATGGATATTGTGCGCGAGCGCCTGGAGCGTGAATATAATCTTGACCTAATTGTAACTAACCCCAGTACCGATTATCACGTTACCATTACGGCTGGCGATAAGTTAGATATTAAAAGCGCCAGCGACCTGCCCGATAGGAGCCAGGTGGCGGATATCGCCGAGCCCTGGATAAAGGGCGAGATTGTGGTGCCGCAAGATTATATTGGGGCAGTGATCCAGCTGATCGTTAATAAGCGTGGCCAGCAAAAGAACCTGAGCTATATTGACGAGCGGGCTTTGATTAGCTTTGAGGCGCCACTGGCTAACCTCCTAACCGATTTTTATGACCAACTAAAGAGTGTAACCAGCGGATATGGTAGCTTTAACTACGAACTAGATGGATACCGTGTAGAAGACTTAGTAAGGGTTGATTTTTATGTGGGCGGCGAAATGGTAGACGCCTTAAGCATTATGTGCCACCGTAGCGAATCAATGGGCCTAGGCCGCGACATAACTAAAAAGCTAAAAGAGGTCGTGCCACGCCAAAGTTTTGAGGTCAGCCTGCAGGCCGCCATTGGTGGCAAGTTTATCGCTCGTGAAGATATAGGAGCCTACCGCAAAGATGTAACAGGCTACCTATATGGCGGCGATGTTAGTCGCAAAAAAAAGCTACTCGCCAAGCAGGCCAAGGGCAAAAAGCGTATGAAACGATTTGGTAAAGTTGATATCCCCAGCGAAGCCTTTACTGTTATGTTGAAGCGTGATTAGCAAGCTATTACTAGTAGCGGTAATCTGATCCAGCTAGTATATAATTGATATATGGAAAAGAAATCTATTATTACTATTGCCGGCATGCTTGGAGCGGGCAAGTCTTCCACGGCGCGCCTAGTTGCCGAAGAGCTGGGTTATCAGCATTTTTCATCGGGCGATCTTATGCGGGCTATCGGTAAAGAACGCGGGATTGATGATATCTGTCAGGTTAACATTGCCGGCGAAAAGGACCCCACTTTTGACCACATGGTGGATGAGCGCCTGCGCCAGATTGGTCAAACTGAAAGCGATATTGTAATTGATTCACGCATGGCCTGGCACTGGATGCCATATTCGTTTAAGGTTTATTTGGATATCCCGCTTGAGGTAGCCGTACCCAGGATACTGGCCGGCATTAGCCCAGAACGCCGGGACACCGAACACATACCCGACAGCCCCGAGGAATATAAGGAGCTATTACAGCAGAGGATTAACAGTGAGAACAGGCGGTATAAGAGCCTATACAACGTAACCGGAGCTGACCTTACGCAGTATGATTTAGTGCTAAATACGACAGACATGCCAATTGAAGATGTAGTCAAATCTGTCATTGCAGCCTACAGGGCTTGGCTAGGCTAGCACTCGCCTTGCAAGAGTGCTAAACCTAGGTTATACTAGGGGTATGACAGATCGCCAGCGAGCAATTTTAAACGCAATTATTGAAGATTACGCCGAAACCGCCTGCCCAGTGGGCAGCGTAACAATGGCTAAGCTTTTTAATGTTAGTAGTGCGACTATCCGTAGTGAAATGGCTAGGCTTGAAGAGCTAGGTTATATTGCTAGCCCGCACACTAGCGCCGGGCGCATCCCAACCGATAAAGGCTACAGGGCTTATGTAAATACTTTAACTGAGGCCGATAGCCATGGCCCAGCCGCCCTAGCTGATCGTTCCACCTATGCTATAGAGGCGCGTGTGCAAACCCATGGTGATGCAGCCGACCGAGCAATCCGTAGTGCCGTAGATAGCTTAGTGGAGCTAACTGGCAACCTTGGCCTTGCTACAATTGGTAACGAACTTTACATGAATGGCATCAGCAACCTGTTTAGCCAGCCCGAATTTATGCAGGGTGGCCATGTTCAATCAGTAGCCCGGTTGCTAGATAACCTTGAGCCATGGTTGCGTGAAGCTGCACCAAACCAGCCACTTAATGTGTTTATTGGTAGCGAGAACCCTATTGGTAAGAGCAGTGGCGCTACACTAATCATTAGTAAGTTCCGTTCACCGTTTAGTGATAATAGCTACATTGGCGTACTTGGCCCAACAAGGCAAGATTACGCCCGTGTTATGCGCTTAGTTAGGCATACCGGCGCAATGCTTGAAGGGGCATTATAATATATTGGGAGTATTAAACTATGGTCAAAACGAAGAAACAAGAAGATACAGAACAGCAGCTAGGTGAGCTAACACTTGACTTGCAGCGTACCAGAGCTGATTTTGAAAACTACCGTAAACGGGTTGAGGGCGAGAAAGCAGCAGCTAGGTCTGCAGGTGAAACTAAGGCCGTTATAGGCCTGCTGCCAGTTCTAGACACCATAGAATTGGCCGCGACTCATATACCAAATGAGCTAAAGAACAACCGGTGGGCCCAAGGCATTGCCGGGTTAGGGAAGCAGCTAGATAAGACCCTAGCTGAACTAAACTTAACTCGTATTGTGGCGGCAGCCGGTACCGAATTCAACCCTGAATTACACCAGGCTGTACAGTTTGATAATGAGGCCATTGGTGAAAAAGAGGTGGTAGCCGAAGAACTACAGGCTGGATATATACTAAATGGTTCCGTTATTCGCCCGGCTTTAGTAAAAGTGACGCGTAAGTAGATAGTATTCATAAATCGAATAGGCCGGATCCCGCTTGGGGACCCGGCCTATTTCGCACTAGGAAGCCAGTTGCTTGAGCCGTGCGCTCACGTCCTTGGCATAGGAGTAGAGGGACTGCAGCGTAGTGGCAGCCGCCGCCCAGAACAGTCCAGGGACGACTTCGCCCCACGGCAGTGTACCAACAAGGAACCAGTGAGACAAAGGCACGGCTACGATAGCCGCTCCCTGGACCCACATCTTGAACCTTCCGTGTTGCTGTACAGACATGACTATGTCCATGTAGCGCTTCAGCAGGGGGCGCCCAATGATGATCAGAACCTCTCGGCCAACAATTGCAGCAAAGACGCCCCAGTTGATCCAGACATTGGGGGATATTGCTCCCTTTATGGCGATAATCAACAGCAGCAGCGCAACGGCAAACTTGTCCATGACCGTATCGAGCATTGCGCCAAACTCACTACAGGCGTTGAGTATGCGAGCCGCTAGTCCATCAACCCAGTCGGTGAGCATGAGGGTGAGCGTTAGCGCCGTGACAATTGGCCAGCCTTCTCCGGTATCGAAGGACCGCCATAACAGCCAGGCATCAATGAGGGCCAGGCCGCCACGGGAGAATGAGATGGCGTCGGGCACCCACCATAACTTCACTCTATGTGTAGGGGAGGGTACCTCAAGTACATCAATGGTGGGCATCTTCAGATACCTTTCTAAGTGTTGAGGTGCGAAATTACCCACTAGGGGTAAGTACCGCGCCTCGTGGATATTGTAATGACCTTAACACATTTAACAGAGTTTAGCAATTTACGGGGGTAAAATTGCACATTGGCACTCTTGACATGAGAGTGCCAATTGCATATACTAGATATAGTTTTGGCACTAACCTGCGAGGAGTGCTAAAATATAATTAGAACCATTTGATTAATTTATAAAATAGGAGGAACAATATGGGTAAAATTATCGGAATTGATTTAGGTACAACTAACAGTGCCTTTGCCTACCTTGTGGCCGGTAAACCAGAGGTTATTACTAATGCCGAGGGCAACCGTACCACCCCAAGTGTAGTAGCCGTCAATAAAAACGGCGAGCGCCTAGTTGGCCAAGTTGCTCAGCGCCAGCGCGTTACCAACCCTAAAAATACTATTTATGGCGTCAAGCGCCTAATCGGCCGCAAGTTTGATGATAAAGAGGTCCAAAAAGATATCGATATCATGCCATTTAAGATTGTTAAAAAGGGTACCGGTGTAGCTGTAGAAATGGGTGGTAAAGATTACACCCCTGAAGAAGTCAGTGCTATGATCTTGAGTAAAATTAAGGCCGATGCCGAGGCGTTCCTAGGCGAAAAAGTAACCGAAGCTGTTATTACGGTACCAGCCTACTTTGACGACAGTCAGCGCCAAGCTACTAAAGATGCTGGTAAGATTGCCGGCCTCGAAGTTAAGCGTATTATCAACGAACCAACCGCTGCCGCCCTAGCTTATGGGCTAGATAAGAATAAAAAGGACGAAACGATTGTAGTGTTCGACCTTGGTGGCGGTACATTTGATGTAAGCGTGCTTGAACTAGGCGACGGTGTGTTTGAGGTAAAGAGCACCAACGGCGATACTCACCTTGGTGGTGAAGATTTTGATAACGCCATAGTAAACTATTTCCTTGAAGAGTTTAAAAAGACTGATGGCATTGACCTGCGTAAAGATAACGCCGCCATGCAGCGTCTAAAGGACGAAGCCGAAAAGGCTAAAAAAGAGCTATCTTCTACCCCAGAGATTGAGGTGAATATACCGTTTATTACAGCCGATGCTGATGGGCCGAAGCACTTTGAGGTTAAGTTGACCCGTGCCAAGCTAGAGGACCTAGTAAAAGACCTACTAGATCGCATTGATGGCCCAGTTGAAAAGGCCCTTAAAGATGCTAAATTAAGCAAAAAAGATATAGACGAAGTAGTGCTAGTGGGTGGTATGACCCGTATGCCAGCTGTTGTTGAGCGAGTTAAAAAGCTATTTGGTAAAGACCCCATGCAAGGTGTTAACCCAGATGAAGTTGTAGCCGTAGGTGCGGCTATCCAGGGTGGCGTACTGAGTGGTGATGTAAAAGATGTATTGCTACTAGATGTAACACCACTAAGCCTTGGCATTGAGACCATGGGCGGCGTAAGCACCAAGCTAATTGAGCGCAACACCACAGTGCCAACTAGTAAGAGCGAAACCTTTAGTACGGCTAGCGATAATCAGCCGCAGGTTGAAATACATGTGCTGCAAGGTGAGCGCGAGTTTGCCACGGATAATAAGAGCTTAGGGCGTTTTGTCCTAGATGGCATTGCCCCAGCCCCACGCGGTGTCCCGCAAGTCGAAGTTACATTTAATATAGATGCTAATGGTATCTTAAATGTTACGGCTAAAGATAAAGGTACTGGTAAAGAGCAAAGCATCACTATCCAAAATAGCGGCAATATGAGCAAAGACGATATTGAAAAAGCTCAAAAAGAGGCTGAAATCCACGCCGATGAGGATAAAATGAAGCGCGAGGCGGTTGACTTAAAGAACCAGCTTGAAAACGCTATCTACCAGGCAAAAAAGATGCCAGATGAGTTTAAGGATAAGATCAGCGACGATGATAAAAAGGCGATAGCCGATGCCGCTGAGGAAGCCGAAAAGCATAAAGATTCTAACGATAAAGATGAGATCGAAGCCGCCATTAAGGCCCTAAACGATGTCATCATGCCAATCGGTGCAAAAATGTACCAACAGGCGAGCGAAGAACCAAAAGCTGATGATAAAAAATCAGGTAAAAAGGGCGAGACAGTCGAAGGCGAAGTTGTCGACGAAAAATAGTGCATAAATTAACTACGAAAAGTGCCGCGATGTCGCGGCACTTTTTTAATGCTAGGTTGGTGGCTCTATTTGGCTATAGGTCTTTCTGGTTCAATGTATACTAATGATATGGATCTAATACTTCGCTATAGTTTATTTTCACTAGTATGGCTGGCTATCGTCTATCTTATTGATAGTGCCATAGCACATACATGGAAAAAGGTGGAACTAAAGCAGGCGCTGGCCTACATGTGTGTTGTTGCGACAATTGGAGTGTTTGGTGAGATCTTTTTGGACAGCGTATATAACTTCTTTGTAGGGCAGCCGCTGTGGTTGTATAACCTATTGCCGATTCATAATGGCTACACCTCTGCCTATGCACCGATTATTTGGGGTATTTTTGGTTTTCATTGCTACTTATTCCATGACACGCTGGCAAAAAAGTGGCATATTACGAGAACATGGCAGGTTGCATTAGTATTGAGTTTTGAAGCTCTTCTTTTGGAGGCCATGCTAACCCTTAGCGCCATACCTGTGTTTGGTTCATTGATGTATTATTACACTCCTAATGACTTGTGGCATGTAACATCATTGCAGAACGTGCCCTTTTACTATATCTGCGGCCTACTGATTGCTGTTTCGGCGAAACGATTTAAGACTTATCCTTTGTACTTTGCAGGTGCTGGCGTATTTTTAACAGTGGTGGTTGTATTTTTCGCACGTTAGTAACTTCGAAAAGTTCTACTGCTATAGATCTAAATACAAAGCGCACCAAATCATACCAGGGTCGCCTTTATATACAGGCGCTAGGTACCAGCTGCCATCGGCATTTAGCATCTCTGGCCAGGTGCCGTGGCGTTCAATCATGCGCGTAAAAGCGGCGTGCTGCTGGGCATAGCGCCTGTCGCCGTAGTGCTTAAGTAGCCGCAGGTAAAACACGCCGTGCCAGCTCCAAATAGTATGGTCTTCGTAGTTGGGCATAAATGGTGCTGTCATCCAAAAACGGTGCTTAAACGCTTTGGCCGACTTAGTATAAATTAGCGGGTAGGGCTTGTTAAGCTTGTACTCATCAATGTAGTCGAAAGTTTTAGTCGCCATTGATTTATCATCAACAATACCAAGGTAAAATGGCATCAGGGCGCATTCGGCGCTAAAGGCACTATTGGTATAATCGGCCTTAAAGTAATGGCCTGTCCAGTAGTTATTTACTAGCTCATCACGGTAGATACTGGTTGCGTATGGAAAGCCTGTTAAACCTAGCTTATCAGCGCAGCGGGCCATGCGCGCCACCAGTGTTAATGCATAGGCGCTACGGTCATATATAACAGCATCGCGCATTTCGGCGTAGCGAATGCCGGGTTTAATAAGCCCGGTCTGCTTAACTAAGAATTGCCGGCAGTAGCGGCGCAGGGCTTTATTTAAGAACTCGCGTTCGGCGAGGTTTAGTTCGTAGTGGCTCATCCAAATACAGTGCAAAAGCCAAGGCAATGTATCGATAGCTCGTACGCTTGGTGCGTTAAAGGCGTTACCGGCACTGTCTATGCAAGTTGTTACGCCGCCGGCTCGGCGGTAGTGTTTAAGGGCCCATTTGAGGGTATGGTGAATGCGTTCTTGGTGGCCAGAATGGTATAGGGCCGAGCATGAAGTGCCAAAATCGCGCATCCAAAAAAAATCAAAGTGGCCTAGGCTAGTGCGGTAAAAGTTTTTGTACCATAGTTTATCAATAATTTGGCGGCAAATATCATGGGCGTTGCCATCAAATCGTTCAATTTTACCCCAGTAGCGGTTGGCGAGTTGGCGATATTCAGCACGGAGCGTGCCCACCACGCGCCCAAATATACTTAAGAATCGTCGCATATCTATTAGTATACTGCTTTTGGTTACTTTATTTCTACAAGTTCTATGTCAAACACCAAGTCGCTATTAGCTGGGATGTTTGAAGCTGGGCTTGAGCTACCGTAAGCTTGTGCTGCCGGTATAATTAGCCGGCGCATGCCGCCAACTTTCATACCGGGTACGCCATCGGTCCAGCCCTTTATCACTTGGTTTAGGCCAAAGGTAATGGCCTTGCCAAAATCATGACTGCTTTGGAATATAATGCCGTTTTTGCACAGTGCGCCTGTGTAGTGGGCGGTAATGGTAGTGCCCGGGCTAACAGTTGCGCCCGTGCCTGGTTCGATATCTATTATTTCGAGCTTTTCGACGTGTTCGATCGGCTCAAAGTTAGTGAGTTTGGTTCCTTCGTATTTCATATAGCCATTATACCACTTAGCACTCTTGAACCACGAGTGCTAATGGCGTATACTTATATAAGATATGGCAAAACGTGATTATTACGATACTTTAGGCGTTGGCAAAAGTGCCAGCGACGATGAAATAAAAAAGGCTTACCGTAAGCTGGCTGTTCAACATCACCCCGATAAAGAGGGCGGTGACGAAGCTAAGTTTAAAGAGATCAGCGAAGCTTATGAGGTACTAAAAGATAAGCAAAAGCGCCAGCGCTACGACCAATTTGGCCATGCCGGCGTAGGTGGCTCGGGTGGTGGTGAAGGCGCTAGTGGGGGCAACCCATTCGGCGGTGGGTTCGATTTTAACGGTCAAAATGTCAATTTTGACTTTGGCGGCGGGTTTGGTGATATATTTAGCCAGTTTTTTGGTGGCGCCGCTCAGCAAACTTACGGCCCAACCCATGGGCGTGATGTCGAAACTACCCTAACGCTTAGCTTTGAAGAAGCCGTGTTTGGTAAAGAAATTAAGCTAAAATTAAACGTAGATGATGAGTGTAGCCACTGTAAAGGCACTACAGTCGAGCCGGGTTACGGCATGAAAACTTGCGACGAGTGTAAGGGCGCTGGCTACATAGTTCGGACTATGAACAGTATGTTCGGGCCTATCCAGCAGCAGGTGCAGTGCCCAGCTTGCCACGGTAAGGGCGAGGTACCCGAAAAGGTTTGTACGCGCTGTAAGGGTAGCGGTGTCGAGCGCAAGGACCGCGAACTAACCGTTAAAGTACCAGCTGGTATAGATGATGGCGCGACGATACGCTTACGTGAACAAGGTGAGGCTATAGCTAATGGCGCGAAGGGCGACCTATACGTGCATATACGCGTTAAACCACATAAAAAGTTCACCCGCGAAGGTGATTTGATATTAAGTGAAGAGCATATTGGCATGGTAGACGCCGCCCTAGGCGCCGAGCTAGATGTTGAAACGGTAGATGGCGTGATGACTATGAAAATCCCGGCCGGCACCCAAAGCGGCACCGACTTTAAGCTAAGCGGCCACGGCGTCCCCCACCTTAACCGTAGTTCCCGCGGTGCACATATAGTGAGTGTGGTAGTTGATACACCAACAAAACTAACACGGCAGCAGAAAGAGTTATTGCAGAATAACTTCTAAACATGACACAATAATACTAATGTCAAACAACCCAACATTGTTAGAGCTTGCAGGACGCACTCCCCAGTATGGCAATACTATGGACACTGTAGCTGACGCCCGAGCAGGCGATGTTATGTTAACGCCAAAAGGCTTAGGGGCGATCGGCTCATTGGAATTAATGGAGCTTATGCATAGCTGGGGCAACATGCTAGATAAGGCTAATGTTGTAGACACACCGACTAATCGTTCGATAGGGTCGGTCGCGATAAAGCAACTTCAGATGCTATCGCTTATGGAATCTATTAAGCTACAGAACGAAAAAGGCAATGATGAATCAAATATCGTGCGCGAGACTGAGCGAGAAATATTTGATCATTTTCATCCAGGGTTATATAAGAATGCTCTATTAGCAAAGATCGGTGAAATTCAGGAGCTAGACTTACTGTCCGAATTAGAGCCTGCAAGAGCTTTAGTACTGGATGAGCTATATAAGTATTATGAATCAGTCGAGGCCGAGTCTACGACAATCGAAAAACCAACTGAACGAACACTTATAGCAGTTAATCGTTGGATACAATCTCAATATAAAGATGCTTTTAATCGAATACCCGAATGCAACGATGGCGAGAAGCTGACTGATTCGCAGATAGTCGATCACTTCAGGTCAATTATTGAGCTTACACCGGAATTGAAGCAGCAAGGGTGGGTTGTTGAAGTGGTTGATAGGCAGAAAAAGGCAATATCGGTATACGCAAATGAGCGTAAGATTGTAGTACCAAAAGGTTACCAGGCGACACGCGAAAAGCTTATGGACCTTGATATTCATGAGGTATTTGGTCATGCTTTAAGAAGCGCTAGGGCTGGAATGCTTGGTAACGATATAGGCTCAATAGGTACTGCCACCTATCCGTCGTTCGAAGAGTCGTTTATGATTGTTCTTGAACAGTGTAGGCATGGTGCTTATGACCCATCTAGGGGCGTCAATCACTACGTTGCTATCGGACTTTCGGTTGAATCAAAGGCATCGCAAGAGTCTGTAGGTAGACTGTTCCGTTCGATGGGTCAATTAAATAGGGCGACAGGCCGTAAAGCTATAGATCAAGCTAATATATCGGCCTCTGACAGTGCTGCTAATGTGCAATTAAAACGTACGTTTGCCGGTATGATGGACATGGACGATGGAGTTGCGCATATGAAAGACATCGACTATCTTCATGGGGTAAATAATGCATGGAAGATTTTGAACTACCTTACCGAGAATGATGCTCTTGAAGAGGGCATGGCTTGGTTGCTTTCGGCTAAGTTTAACCCATATGACGCTATGGACCGCGAACTTGTGAACCAATATATAAATATGCCGGGTGCATTAGAGCCTTTCTTTTGCTCAAAGTGAGGTATGATGAGAACATAGATGAGGCTATCAATAGTAACGGCAAATATTAACTCGACAGGCGCTAATATGCTATCGAATGCTGCAAGAGAGCGTTCAGTTGACGTTAGTCTAGCATTGGTTGGGTCTACTGAACTAATAGGGAGCATCATTAAGTCAGATTATGCAATCTTTCGAATTAGCCCAAGCTCATATAGTGTTCTATCTAGGGATGTCCTGCCTGGTCTTATAGGAACCCAGCATTATACTAATTTGGCTAATGCCCTCAAAGCTTTTAATAAGATTAGTGCGGCCGAGCTACTACTAGAAGCTAGCGTGCCAACACCGGAAACATGGATTATTCGCGGCATTAATGATGCAAGAAATATTTATCCTTCTGTTATGAAAGTTTCTATCGGTAATCAAGGTAATGGCGTACATATTCTTAGGACGCCTAATGATTTAAGTTCTGCACTCAACAATATCTTGGAGTCGGGCGGGGCAATTCAACAAGAATTTATTAATGATGCTGACGGTTCAGATAAAAGAGTCTTTGTGGTCGGTAATAAGGTAGTCGCAGCCATTAGGCGTACTGCTTCGGCTGGAGAATTTAGGGCAAATCTACATCTTGGAGGCAGCGCTGTCTCATATATTCCGACGAAAGAGGAGCACGATATGGCGATATCTGCGTCAAACGCTTTAGGCTTAGAATTTTCAGGCGTTGATATAATAGGGGAGCACAATCCCGTGGTGTTAGAGGTAAATCCTTCACCTGGGTTTATGATTGGGATGATTACAAAACAGGACATCGTAGGATTAATAGTTGATCACCTTAAGGAGAAATATGATAAATATTACAATTGAAAATCTGCATGAACAAACAGCGACAAATCGACTTATATGCCAAAATGCGCTAAACAGGGGCTGGAGAGTCCGAGCACCCTATATTCCATGCCCACACCTATACATTGATAGGGGTAGCGGCGAAGAGCTACATATTTTTAGCGCTACAGGACCAGACACTTCATATGCTGCGGCGCATTTGGTCAATGATAAGTATGCAACTTATGTTCGACTTAAGGATGCGAAGATACCCCAGCTTGATACGATTATGATAAATGATTTGGAGCGAGATCAAGTTAGGGCGGTTGAGTTCATGGAACGCTATAGTGCGGTTGTCGTAAAGCCAATCGATGGCGGCCACGGCAAAGGAATTACTACTAGAATTAGTAGTAGGGATCAGCTAATTAATGCTCTTAGATATGCCGAAAGCGGTATGCGATCACTTAGAGGCGCGATTGTACAGGAGCAATTTGGTTCTTATGATATACGAGATTTGCGCATATCTGTTATTGCAGGCAAGGCCGTTGCCTGTGTGGAGCGAATACCGGCTCGTGTATTCGGCGACGGCTTCAGTACGGTGTCGCAGCTGATTGCGATTGAAAATCAGAGGCCAGATAGGCAGGAGGCATATCGTACAAAACTTGCTCCTATTGATACCAGCAGGGCCGCGCTTTATTTAGGAGACAAGCTAGATTTAGTGCTTAAACAAGGGGAGCAGATGTCGGTATTAGGTATTGCGAACTATGGCGCGGGAGGGGAAACGATAGACAGAACAGATGACCTGCCACGGTGGATGGTAGAAGAGTCTGAGCAAGTAGCCAATATTTTGGAGCTTGATGTTGCTGGGGTAGACTATATGTTTAGCGGTCCGTTGAGTAGCCATGCGACAAGGGAGCAGTTGACAGCTGTAATTACAGAAGTTAATAAATGTCCAGCGTTATCTATGCACGATGAACCCACAACGGGCACGAGCCGTCATGCGGTCGATGCCTACCTTGACTATTTACAATCTTTATAGCCTCATGACTATTTATGCTATGCGAGAAAATATCAATAGAATAAATCACAATAGCGTTATTTGAGTTAATATAGTCAGTGGTAACTATTTATGCACCGCCTCAGGGCTATGGGAATTTGGCAGTAACCAAGATTTAAAAAGGATATATCTAAATGAGGATCAAGTATAATAAATCGGACCTAAAACTATTAATGGTTAGCCCAAGTATCTGGAGGGCGACCCCTCCATTAAAATGGTTCGATGATTACCATATAGTCTCAACAACCGGCAGTGAGCTGTCCGGCCACTTAGCACAAGTTCATAATTTTATGGATTCGCCGTATAGTCAGGGTTCGGAGGCTAATATTAGGTCTATATATAAAAGCCCAGGTTTTATGACATTCCTAGAGGAGGAAGGACTAGGTGGCTATCTACACCTAATGGACAGGGCTAATACGTACAGCGATAAAGTACCGAAGCTTTCTAACTCTTACGATACTGCACAGCTATTTGAGAATAAGTCCTGGTTTCGGAAAAAATTTGCAAACAAGGTGCGTTTTCCAGAATTTCGGATTATTGATAGCACTGGTAGCGAAGTAGAATATGCGTATGATAATATCAGTGCTGAGTTATCAGAATGCCTAGTAGTACAACACCCTGTTCTCAGCGGAGGGCGAGGAACTTTTTTTGTAAAATCTGCAACTGAATACAACGATGCCTTAAATGATGTAAAAGGTCTGGAACCAGCAACAGGCGAGCTAGTGCTGTCGAGGCATGTAACTGGGCTTGAGCGTACAGTACAGTGCTGTATCACAGATAACGAATTATTTGTTGGCCCAGCGCAGATGCAACTTGTAAGACACCCATTGCTTGTCGCACCAGGCGTGGGCTCTATTCAGTTTTGCGGAGGATTGATAGCGCCTGGAATTGTAACAGAAGAAGTTTATCAAAAGATGAAAGGAAATGCATTTAGCATTGGCTCAGAGCTGAAGGCTATGGGCTATAGAGGGATCTTTGGGGTAGATTTTATAATAAGTGATGACGTGTATGTTCTGGAAGTTAATCCAAGGTTTACGGGATTAACGCCCCTGCTGGCGAATGTTCAAACAGATATTCCGTATATGCTATTGCATATAATGGAACTCTCGCAACAACCTTACAAAATAGTAGAGGAGGAGTCAGAAGACGTAGGTACAGGATCATTCGTTATTTTATATGCTGATTCCGATGGGTGCACCAATTTTCGTAGCGGAATATATGACGCAGGTTTGAATATGATCTCTAATGCCACCATTGATCTCATACCAGAGGATCCGGCACACTTTTTTATTGGTATGAGGGTTGGCGATAACAAAACTTTCAAAAAAGGCAAAAGCTTAGCCTTTATTTATTCAAGTAGAAGATTGTTCGATGATTCAGGTCGGTTACTTCCCGAACTTGAACAATTAATTGAGGGAATTCGTCAGGCTATTGAGTCGTCTCAACCCGACAATGTTGATTAAGATAATCTAGATCAGCTTTAAATTGGTATGAGTCTTCATTGTGGAATATTGCTACGGCACACATTTTATACCCATCACCGGCCTTGCCTGCATACACGCCTGGCTTTGCCTTAACACCTAAGTAGTTAAATGATGGCAGCGTGCGTAGCGTTTGCTCATTAGAGATGCCTCTAAATATTCCAGGTACTTTTGGGAATAGTTCAAATACGCCTACTGAATCATTCTTTTTTGGTGCAATATCAAGCGGATTATTGAGAGCCAGGGCGAGAGCATTGGCTGTGATATCGATACCGTTGGCGAGCCGGTGCATACGTTCGCGGTAGCCACCATTTCGAGCGCCGATCTCGACTATTCGTGGGCCGTCTTTAGTGTAAATTATTTCAACATGGGCTGGGCTGCTAGTCATGCCTAGCGCCTTGCAGCCAACCGCTGCGGCTTGCCGAATCGCATCTATCTCGTTCTGAGGTAAGCTAGAAGGCAGTAGCCTTGAATAGTGGAAATTATCATCGTATCCAATATCATAGCCGGTTTGATAATCAACTACGTTTTCGAGCACATGGGGCGTTCCGTGTATATCACAGAATACATCCACAGAATGGATATGGCCATCTAGGTATTCTTCGATTAGTATCTTTGGGTTACGGCCAGGGGCATATTTTTTGTAAGTAGTTTCAATTAGATTAACGGTTTTTTCATAGTTTGCGACCAGTTCGTTAATATCGGCGTTTTTGGTTACGAGTAAGCTCTTAGCTAAATTAGCTGGTTTTAGGATGAGGGGGAAATTGTGACTACGAGCGAAATCTAGCAGCTCTTCTTTTGATTTAATTACGGCAAAGTCAGGACTAATTTTTTCGGGCGCAAGTGCAAATAGCTCCCGCATGAGCTGCTTATCGGTGCAGGCTTCGGCGGTTTTTAGTCTAAGGCCGGGCAGGCCAAGGTGTGCGGCTATAATCGCATTTATAACTACATATGCTTCATAGATAACAAAAGTAGCATCGATTTTATTTTTTGCATTAATCGTATCGACAGCTTTTAGGGTGGCAGCTTTATCCAAAATATCAACCACTACATGTTGCTTGAAGCGTTTTTCAGGGAACTTTGTAGCTAACTGGTCTTGAAGGATGGTCCAGGTGTGCCCGTGGCTAGCAAGGTAATCTTTGATGCCAGAAAAGGCTCTGCCGACAATTAGTATATGTGCCATATTTCTCCTTGTTACTATTTACAAAAATAGTTGTTGGTGCTATAATAGCATAATTATTAATGATTACATAACATAACCAGTATAGTATAGTGCAAGTATGGCAAAACGAAATGATTTTCACAAGCTAATTATCGGCCGTTCTGAACGGCTTGATTTTCCGATGCAGCATATTCATGGAGTGCCAGTTAAAGTTGACACCGGTGCATATCGTTCGGCCGTTCACGCCAGCGACATATCAGAAGTAGATGGGGTAGTGTATTTTACACTATTCGGCGACCACCCCTTATGCGGGAGTATGGCGACTAAAGTTAGCACCGATAGGTTTAAAAAGGTATGGATTGAAAATTCTTTTGGTCATCGCGAGGAGCGGTATGATGTGCGCTTTAGGGTGAAGCTTGGTCCAAAGGTCTTTGTTGCTAAGTTTACCCTAGCCGACCGTTCAAAAAAGATTTACCCGATACTTTTGGGCCGCACGCTATTAAATAGGCGCTTTTTAGTAGATACTAACGAATCTGCCATAGACAGGGTTCAGCTTAAAAAAGAATATGGTATTGAATTTCCAAATGATGAAGAAGAGGGTCGATAAACATGAAAATAGCAATCCTATCAAATGGGTCCGCCAACTATACAACAAAGCGCCTTAAGCAGGTTGCAAAAGAGCGCGGCCATGAAGTTAAGATTATTAGCTATACCAAATGTTATGTTGCAATTGATAAAGATAACCCAGTAATACGCTATAAGGGTGAGTCGCTTGATGCCTTTGACGTAGTTATACCTAGGATAGCCCAGAGTTATACAAGGTATGGCACAGCGGTAGTGCGCCAGTTTGAGGCGACGGGTGCTTTTACGACAGCCAGTTCTATTGCTATCAACCGCTCACGCGATAAATTGCGTGCCTACCAAGTGCTAGCCAAGGCTGGGGTACCAATCCCTCGTACGGTGTTTGCGCGTGAAACAGCAAGCTTTGAAGATGTTATTGATATGGCTGGCGGAACACCGCTGATAATTAAGGTGGCACGCGGTACGCATGGTAATGGCGTAGTGCTAGCGGAAACCCCAAAGGCCGCCAAGGCAGTAATGCAGGCCTTTTATGTTGAAGGCGTAAACTTTTTGGTGCAGGAGTTTATCAAGGAGAGCGCTGGCGTTGATATACGTGCGTTAGTCGTTGGTGGGCGAGTGGTCGCAAGCGTTAAGCGCCAAAGCCTCGACGGTGATTTTAGGAGTAATACTCACCAGGGTGGTGAGGGCGTGCCGGTAAAATTAACGGAAGAAGAGCATAAAACGGCACTAAAAGCCGCTAAGGCCATGGGGCTGCCAGTTTGCGGTGTTGATATGATGCGGAGTGATCGTGGTCCGTTGGTGCTCGAGGTTAATTCTTCGGCTAGTATTAAAACACCAGAACTCATCACTAAACGCGATATTGCAACAAAGATCATTGAATATATAGAGCAAAATGCTAAACGCACCCACAAAAAAGACCGCGTTGGCGCGTAAGCTTAAGTAGTATAATAGGGCTATGACATTTTTGGTCGTACTCGGGATTTATTTTGCCATATTGTTTTCGGTGGCATATTTTAGCCACCGTTTAGTGGCCATGGCTAGCTTGGCTTTATGTGCTGGGGCTGTGCTCGCTAAGTTATGGACCAATGACCTTACGCCACTAGTGGCCCAAGCAGGTGTACATGTTGTTAGTCCGCCGCTAGGCAGCATTGTTGCAGTTGCCCTTACTTTATTGCCGGCCCTTTTGGTGCTAGCTAAAAGTCCACGGGCTGGGCGTAAGCATCACCAGTTGCTAAGCAGCCTTGTGTTTGCGGTGCTTGGCGTGATGCTAACCTATGGGGCATTTAGTAACGCTGTGGTGTTAGATAAGGCTAGCGAACAAGTTGTAAAACAGATACTAGCCCAAGAGCGCTGGATACTAACCGGTGGAATTGTGCTAGCCGTAGTTGAAGTGCTGGCTTTTCATAAGCCGCATAATCATAACGAGACAGGGAAAAGATAATTTGTTAGAGCGTTAGGCTATCGGCTAAAGCCTCATTCGGAAACATTCCAAATAAAATACCCATCCTTGAGATGGGAATTTTATTTGGAGGGCCCGATGAGGCTTGAACTCATGACACCCTGCTTAAAAGGCAGGTGCTCTAACCAGCTGAGCTACGGGCCCGCAGCTTTTGCTCTATAAAACATACACCTAACAGGGTGAAAAGTCAACCTACCGTGGTATTATACAGCCATGAATGTTCTACGGCAGCGGGTCCACCCTACCTGGCTACTAACGGTTTTATGCCTAGGGCTATTAGCGGGCGTGGCCTTAGCGCGCTACTATGGACCAGCTAGCTACTTATTTTTACTATCTGGCCTTGGTTTAATTGCACTCAGCTTTTGGCGCCGGCACGCCTGGATGTTTGCTTTGATATTTTTGGGTGGAGTAATGACCGGTTTGTGGCGCGGCGGGCTAGAAATGGAGGGGCTGGCCGTGTACGCAAATGCGATCGGCAAAACTACCACTATAACGGGCCGGGTGAGCGCCGATCCGCAGGCGGCTACGCGTGGCGGGCAGGCGATTACTGTTACAGATATCGTAGCGGCTGGCCAGCATATTAATGGGACGCTGTACGTTACTACAAAAGATCAGCCAAAGCTGCGGCGAGACGACACAGTAACCATACACGGCAAGCTAACACCTAGCCAGGGCATTTATGCGGCTAGCATATATGACGCCAGCATAACCCAGCTTGAGCGCCCAACCAACATTGCCCTAGATGTGCGCGATACGTTTAGCGATGCCACCTCTAAAGCCCTGCCCGGCCTGGAGGCTAGCCTGGGGCTTGGCATACTGGTGGGCCAAAAGAGTGCATTGCCTAGTGATTTCACTGAAGCCTTAAAAGTAGCCGGCTTAACCCATATTGTGGTGGCGAGCGGCTATAACCTAACAGTTTTAGTACGTTTTGCTAGGCGCATATTTGGCAAAATCAGCAAATACCAAGCGGCACTTTGGAGTGTGATTATGATATTGGGGTTTATGGCCATTACTGGCTGGAGTGCAAGTATGACCCGGGCTGGCCTGGTGGCTGGCTTAAGCCTATGGGCTTGGTATTATGGCCGCCAGTTCCACCCTGTAACGCTGCTTGCACTAGTTGGGGCGGTTACGGTAATGGTTTACCCGCCGTATGCCTGGAATGACGTTGGCTGGGCACTTAGTTTTGCGGCATTTGTCGGTGTGGTTATAATGGCGCCACTGCTAAAAGCTTATTTTTATGGTACTGAGCATAAGCAGGGCTTTATTGCCCAAACCTTACTTGAAACGGCCGCGGCTCAGCTATTAACTTTGCCAATCATGCTTGGGGTTTTTGGCCAGCTTAGTATAGTGGCACTTATTAGCAATGTTATGATTGTCCCAGTGGTGTCATTTGCGATGCTCGCGACATTCATAGCTGGAGTGGCACAGATATTCTTGCCTGTTTTAGCCCCAATTTTGGCCTGGCCCGCTCAAATCTTATTAGGTTATATTGTTTGGGCGGTTAACTGGACAGCCAGTTTCCCGTGGGCGCAGGTAAAGTGGCAGCTGCCAGCTTGGGGAGTGGTGGTTAGCTACATGATTATATTAGCGATTATACTTTATTTAAGGCGCGTAACTGGCTACCAGTTGCGGCAAGTGAACATAGTTGAGTAACCTCTGTTAATCTGGTAAAATAGGTTTAAATACGAACAAAACTAACCCCAGGGAGGTTTGATATGTCAGGTCACAGCAAATGGGCAACCACTCACCGCCAAAAGGCTGTTACAGATGCAAAGCGTGGTGCAGTTTTTACTAAACTCGGTAACATGATTGCGGTTGCTGCAAAAGGCGGTAGCGACCCAGCTATGAACGCTAACTTAGCCATGGCGATTGAAAAGGCCAGGGCGGCCAATATGCCTAAAGACAATATCCAGCGCGCTATCGACAGGGCGGCCGACAAGAATGCGGCTGCAATGGAAGAGGCCATATATGAGGCCTATGGCCAAGGCGGTGTAGGCATTGTTGTTGAGGTTACAACAGATAACAAAAACCGTACATACCCTGAAGTCCGCACGGCCCTGACTAAAAATGGCGCCACTATGGCTGATGGCGGTAGTGTATTGTTCCAGTTTACCCGTAAGGGCGTGATTGTGGTTAAAGAGACTGGTGAAGATGCCCTAATGGCCGTACTAGAGGCTGGAGCCGAAGACGCAGTTGAGGAAGACGGTGAAACAATCGTATACACTGAGCATAAAGATTTAGCCAAGGTACGCAGCGCCATTGTCGCGGCCGGCTTAACGGTGGAAGATGCCGAGTTGCAATATGTGCCAAACGCTAAGGTTGCCATAACTGATCAAGATACCGCGCGTAAATTAGTAAAAATATTTGACGCTGTGGATGAAATTGATGAAGTAATGAATGTGTTTTCTACAGCCGATATACAAGTTGAAGCTGAATAATAGTTGTAAAATTTGCAAAAGTAACACGCTTAAGTTTGACCTATTTTGCCGAGTGTCGTAATCTCGGAGTAATTAGTAAATAAAGGGGTTAGTATGCGGAAGAACCTGGCGCTTTGGGTGTGTTTTGTATTGGTTTTTAATGTTTTAGGTAGTAACCGTGCAAAGGCGCTTGATGTTGCTGCAACACCTGCGAGCGAGTTCGCCGCTAGCGCCCCGTTAATGATTACAGGCTACCAAACCGCCATGGGCGCCACCGATATATTAGCGATTGAGGTATATAACAATGGCAGCACTCTACTAGACATGAATAACTGGAGCCTTGGTACTATAACAAAAGATGCGTCTGAACACGCCGCTACATTTAAGACAAGCCATAGTGGTTTGCTACTGCCTGGCGAGCATGTCGTGCTAAGTGCCAGCGAAAAAACAACCTATAAATTGCAGTACACTCCAGCTGGTATTATTACGGTACTTAACTTAAGCTACAATAAAACCGATACGGCTTACCGGGTTGCGACTGCCCCTGTAAAAGATAGTTCTGACATGCCGTTTTTCAGAACCTATACAACTACTGGTTATAGCACGGCCGCCCAGCCTTTTGCAGCAGCGCCGGTTAGAGTGTTTTATGACGATGGATTATATATAGCACCGGGTGCACCTATCGGCTTAAAAATCGTAGAGTTTTACCCGTATTCTAGCGATTGTGCCCCAAACGACACAGCGGCGCTTTGTAGTGATTATATAAAATTACAAAATGTTAGCGAGCAAAGTATCGACCTAGATGGCTATGTCCTAAGAACCGATAGCTATGGTAGCAGCCGAACAACTAGTAACACCGTAAAGCTTAGCGGTGAGGTGCCAGCCCATGGCACAATGGCTATAGCAAAAACTAATAGTGGCGATAAACTGCAGCTAACCAATAGTGGTGGATATGCTTGGATTGAGGATACCTGGGGATTAATGCGATATGATGAAACCGTCCAGCGATACCTGAGCGCTGGTACGGCCCAGCAGGGTTTGTCTTATGCGCTTAATGCACAAGGTGAATGGCAGTGGACAACTACGCCTGCGCCGAATGGTGCTAATACAATAACCTTGCCCGTATCTGTAGTCACTGATTGCCCAGAAGGCAAATACCGCAACCCCGATACTGGGCGTTGCCGCACAGTAGAAGAAGCCGTGAATGCATTATCTGGCTGTGATGAAGGCTACGAGCGCAACCCGGTAACAAACCGTTGCCGTAAGCTAGCTAGCTTGACGGCGTCATCGCTAACACCATGTGGCGAAGGGCAAGAACGTAACCCCGCAACCAACCGTTGCCGCAGTATCGCTACGGCCGTAGCTGAACTATTGCCGTGCGATGAGGGTTATGAACGCAATCCATCGACCAATCGTTGCCGTAAAATGCAGAGCGATACTGTGCCGCAGGCTGCTTTCCCGGTTACGCCTGTTGCAAAAGCCGCAACTGATATGACGGGCTGGCTAGCTTTCGGTGGCGTAGCAGCGGTGGCCATAGGCTACGGTATATGGGAATGGCGTAGCGAAATCGCCAATGGTTCACGCCGGTTGTTTGGGGTTCTTCGTCGCACCAGGTAAAATAAGGTTTATGAGAATAATTGGGATAGACCCAGGCACAGGCCGGCTAGGGTTTGGCGTGATAGATGCTGTGCGCGGCAAGCTAACTTTAGTTGATGCTGGCATTATTACTACGCCGGCCCATACGCCGACCAATGTTCGCCTGGAGGATATTTTTGATAGCCTAACAGATATAATTAAAACTACTAAGCCGCAGATGATGGCGATTGAGAAGTTGTTTTTTGCCCGCAACGTGACTACGGCCATGAGCGTAGCCGAGGCTCGTGGCGTGGCACTACTAACTGGGCAAAAGGCTAAATTACAAATCGAAGAATATACGCCTATGCAGATAAAGCAGGCTATCACGGGTTACGGCAAAGCTGATAAAAAGCAGATGCAGGAAATGGTGCGCTTACAACTTGGTTTAAAAACTGTACCAAAGCCCGATGACGCGGCCGATGCACTAGCGGCGGCTATTATGTGTGCTGCTTTGCACCGCAGTGATGACTAAATAGCGGTATAATAGGTGAGTATGCAAAAGAAAAAGCAGCCAGCTCGTATGAGCCAATATGCCAACCTGGGCCCAGTTAAACATGCTACTAAGTCAAAACGCCAGCGCAAAAAGCACCACAGCCGGCCGGTTAGCTGGTTCTTAGGCTTAAGCTGGCCTAAGCGGATCATGCTTATACTCGGCATATTAGCAGTTATTTTGTTAGTGATTGCCCTAATAACTTACTTTGTTTACGCTAATGATATTAAAGACCCTGAACGCTTAATGAACCGTAATAATACCGGTATTGTGCTAAAGGATATGAATGATAAAGTGCTCTATAGCACCGGCCGGGCCGAACACCGTAATGTTGTGCAGCTGAATGATATATCGGCCGATATGCAGCACGCTTTGATTGCGAGCGAAGATAAAGACTTTTATAAACACGGCGGATTTAGCATATTTAGTACCGTAAGGGCACTATTTACGGGGGTGGGCGGTGGCTCTACCTTGACCCAGCAGCTGGCAAAAAATACGGTGCTAAGCGACCAACATTCCATTTTGCGCAAATGGCAGGAGCTAGCCGTATCGGTAGCGATTGAGCAAAACTATAGTAAAGACCAAATACTAGATATGTACCTAAACTCGGTTTATTTTGGCGAAAATTCATTTGGCATTGAGGATGCCGCTAAAACTTACTTTGGCAAAACACCGAAAGATCTAAACTTAGCCCAGAGTGCTATGCTAGTCGGTTTGCTGCCGGCGCCCAGCAGCTACTCGCCTATAAGCGGCAATAAAGATTATGCGAAGCAGCGCCAAACTACTGTATTAAGCCGTATGGTTACAAATGGTTATATCACTGAAGACCAAAAAACAGCGGCGCTAGCCGAGCAACTAACCTACCAAACCCAATCAAGTTCGCTAGGGGCCGACGCACCGCATTTTGTGCAGCTAGTTTTGAACCAGCTAATAAACCAGTATGGCGAAGAGCAGGCCCTACGTAGTGGCTACCAAGTTACGACTACATTAAACATGGATACACAGGCCATTGTTAAAAACAGTATTGCTTCGCGCATAGATTATATAAGGGCCAATGGTGGGTCAAACGCTTCGGCAATTGTGATTGATCCAAAAACCGGTGAGGTCCGTGCTTATGTAGGTAGTGCTGATTGGGATAACGAGCAGTGGGGTAAAGTTGATATGGTTAGCACTAAGCGCCAGCCTGGTAGTAGTTTTAAATCTATATATTATGCGGCGGCTCTAGCCGATGGGGTTATTACACCGGCTAGTCAGTGGAAAGACGAGCTAACTGATTTTGGTGGTGGCTATACGCCGTATAACGCCGATCGACAGTGGCATGGTACGGTTACGACCCGCAGCGCTATAGCCATGTCCCTAAACATTCCAAGTGTTAAGATCATGCAAAAATACACCATCGATAAATCCATCCAGGCCGCTAAAAACCTAGGTATTAGCACCTTAGACCCTAACGCCAGCTACGGCCTGTCCCTGGCGCTTGGTAGCGCCGAGGTGCCGCTTAGTCAAATGGCAAATGCTTACGCGGCTTTTGCAAACCAAGGCCAGCAATATAATTTGTCTTATATAAAACAGGTTAAAGATAAGTTTAATAAAGTGACTTATGCGGCTAGCAATAAGTCCACGCAGGCCATTAATAAGGAGGGTGCGTACTTAATATCGAATATTCTAAGCGACAATACGGCCCGCGCTTCGATATTTGGTAGTTCGCTTACGGTTAGCGGCCACAACGCAGCGGTAAAGACTGGCACCACCAACGATAACCGGGACGCCTGGACAATTGGCTATACGCCTAGCCTTGCAATGGGGGTTTGGGTTGGCAACAACGACAATACGGCCATGAAAAATGGCGGTTCGTTGATGGGTGGCCCAATATGGAAACAGGCCATGCAGGATATACTAAAGGGCCAGCCCAATGAGCAGTTTACTCGCCCGGCCAGCATAGTTGATAGGAATATTTGTAGAAGCAACGGCGGGCTAGCCATAAAAAGCGGTAGCAACACTTATAGCGAAGTGTTTATGGCGGGCGCCTTGCCAACTGATACCTGTAATAGCCAGCCAGTTATGGTAACAGTTTGTAATACAGTAACAAATAAAATTGAATCGATAGATGAATCAACTATAACCGATACAACTTATAGCAAGGACACGAGCAAGTGTACTATAAGCGTTTGCGATACAGCTGCCGGTAAAGTAGTAACTATAACCCAGGATCAATATAACGCTGATACCACCAAGTATTCCACTAGTACAGCTAACTGTGGAGCCCCGGCCGAAGTTACTATACAGGCCTGCGACACCACGACCGGACAAGTAGTCGCAATTGCCCAAGCTTTACTAGACAATGTGCGCTACACAAATAATGTAACGACTTGCGTAAAGGCGGGCGCCTAAATGTGTGAGACAATAAGGCTATGATTGCGCATGTAATTGGCCGGGTTGCCGAAAAATTTAATGGAGCGGTTATTGTTGATGTGAATGGCGTAGGCTACGAAGTTAATACACCAACTGGCGACTACGATACGGCACTACTTGATAACGATGTGAAGTTTTATACATACCACCATATTCGTGAACAGTCCCAGGAGCTATTTGGTTTTAGCACACTTGCCGCTAAAAAATTGTTTGAATTATTAATCACCGTGCAGGGCGTGGGGCCAAAGGCTGCTCTAGCTATACTTAGCCTTGGTCAGGTGGAGCATGTTCGTAACGCTATCGCTAATAGCGACAGCGCTTATATCCAGCAAGCTGCCGGTGTTGGCAAAAAAACAGCCGAAGGCGTAGTAATAAAGCTAAACGATAAAGTTGGCTTGCCGGTTTACTATAAACAGGGAGCGCCAGTACAAACTGAGCTTAATACGAATGATGAGGCCTTAGAGGCCCTTATGGCGCTTGGCTACACCCTGGCCGATGCCAGTAAAGCGCTAGAAGGGGTTGATATGGCCCTACCGACCGCTCAGCGAGTAACCTTGGCTTTGAGGAACTAAACAATGGCTATTGAACGAATTGTCGATACAAGCGTAGATGATGACGGATCAGAGGAGCAGATTATAGAACTGACGCTGCGCCCGCAGAATTTTGGCGAATACGTTGGCCAGGAACGACTTAAAAAGAACTTAAAACTAGCGATTGATGCAGCTAAAAAGCGTAGTGAGCCGATTGACCATGTATTGTTGTATGGCCCACCGGGCCTTGGCAAAACCACCATGGCTACAGTTATTGCTAACGAAATGGGCAAGGGTATTAGGGTTACGAGCGGCCCAGCTATAGAACGAGCGGGCGACCTAGCTAGTATCTTAACTAACTTACAGGATGGCGATATATTGTTTGTAGACGAAATTCACCGCCTAAGCCGTGTAGTAGAAGAGGTGCTATATAGCGCCATGGAAGATTATAAGCTTGATATCGTTATTGGCAAGGGCCCGGCGGCCCGGAGCGTGCGTCTGGATTTGCCTAAGTTTACAATAATCGGGGCGACTACTCGCACCGGTAGCTTGGCGGCCCCTTTGCGCGATAGGTTTGGCCATGTTTACAGGCTCGAATTTTATAATCCAGATGAAATTGCTCAAATAATTACACATAGCGCCAATATATTAGAGGCACAAATTGATACGGTTAGTGCCGATATGTTAAGTACTAGGGCTAGGCTAACCCCACGTATTGCCAACCGCCTGTTAAAGCGCGTGCGTGATTATGCCGATGTAAATGGGGACGGCATTATTGATGCCGTGCATACACAATCGGCCCTTGATATGCTTGAAATTGACGAGCTTGGGCTAGACCCAGCCGACAGGAACATGCTGCGAGCAATGATAGATAACTATGACGATAACCCGGTCGGTATTACAACGATTGCGGCGCTAACTGGTGATGAAGTCAGTACAATAGAAGATTTTTATGAGCCATATTTACTGCAAATTGGTTTTATAGAAAAGACTCCGCGCGGGCGGCGGGTTACGCCTAGGGCAAAAGACCACCTGTCAAAAAAATAAAGCTTGTTTTAGCTGTATTTGCTATACTAAAAACATGAACGAGACCACGCCGCAAGCAGAAGATTACGAAAAGCCAGTCGCTTATGACTCTAACGGTAATCCACTTTATGCGCGCCCGGCCGATCCGACCCAGCCGACTGGCCCAGTTACAGTAGTGCACATGTCGCGGCCCCTAGAGCCTGTCGCCCAAGAAATCTCGCCAGAACTGCAGGCTAAACACGATAAATCCCTTCAGCGTTACCCGCACCTAGACTTAAGCGCCCACGAATATGTGGTGCTAAGTGTGCGGCGCCATATATTTGGCCTGATTGGCCCACTGCTAATGACTGTCCTACTAGCAAGTATTTCTATTGCTGTTATTGTTATGCTGCCTGACCTTTTGCAGACTAAGCAAATGACTGAATCGTACGGCTTACTACTGTTTATTGGGGTTTGTGTAGTTGTATTACTACTTGGTGGCATGTACGCCCTGCACTGGGTCTATATGAATAATACATTCTTTTTAACTAACGAAAGTATTATCGAAAAGGTCCAGC
The DNA here is from genome assembly GCA_032229905.1 of Saccharimonas sp. (SeqCode). GTDB lineage: Bacteria > Patescibacteriota > Saccharimonadia > Saccharimonadales > Saccharimonadaceae > Saccharimonas. The sequence continues at coordinate 20,804 of JAVTWQ010000008.1, read as the reverse complement.
TTACATTATTTTCGAGTAATGTTAAGTCGGTTGGGCTCGGTGATGTAGTAGATGTCAGCTATAGGCAATCTGGGCTTGTAGAGCAGCTGCTGAATTACGGCACGGTGCAGGTTGGCACTAAGGACGACGAAGTACCCTATATATTTAGTTATGTGGCTAACCCAAAAGTTCAGGCGTCAACATTCAAGGATGCGGTTGAAGCCTTTAAGAATGGTCGGCCGTACGCATCGACAACCGAAAACTAACTACTTATTACGACTAGTTTTTATGTAATCGCCTTCGCGCTCCATGCTGGTGCGGAGTGTGTAGCTAGTGCAAGCGCCATCGGTTGAGCAGCCGGATGGCTCATAGCGGTAATCGGCCCCACTAGTGCCGATTTTATTGCCATAAGGGTCAACGAATAAATCAGGGTCAACCGATCGTAGCACCTTGCTATCAATACTGGCTGGGTAGCTATGGTTTTGAGTATAGTAAACCTCTTCAAGGGCATAATACATAGCGTTAATTGTAACTTTACGCGCCTGGTCGCGGCCGGTTTGCTCTACTTGGGCTTTGCCTACAAAAAACAGGGTGCCTCCAACTATTACCAGCACAATAGCCACAACAACTTCAATCACAGTAAAACCTTTAGCGCGTTTCATGTTGTTATTATAGCAAAAGTTATAGCAAAGGGGTGAGAGTTCGCGCTATAATAAGGTGAACGAAAGGGAGTATTGTATGGCAAAGAAGACTGACGAAAAGACAATGGCCGAAAAACCCGTAGCTAATGAGGACAAACTTAAGGCGCTTGGCCTGGCGATGCAACAGATTACCAAGGAATTTGGTGATGGCAGTATTATGAAACTTGGTGAAGCCCACCATGCTAATGTTGAAACTATTCCAAGTGGGGCTTTAAGCCTAGATATAGCCCTTGGCGGCGGTTATCCTAAGGGGCGTATCATCGAAATTTATGGCCCGGAATCATCTGGTAAAACTACGCTAACTTTGCACGCTATAGCCGAAGTTCAACGAAATGGTGGAACAGCCGCATTTATCGATGCTGAGCATGCCTTGGATCCAGCCTATGCTAAGCGCCTGGGGGTTGATACCGAGAACCTACTAGTAAGCCAGCCAGATAACGGCGAGCAGGCTCTTGAAATTGTAGAGACCTTGGTACGCAGTAACGCTGTCGATATTGTCGTGGTGGACTCCGTTGCCGCCTTGGTGCCCCAGGCCGAAATTGATGGCGATATGGGCGATAGCCACATGGGCCTTCAGGCCCGCTTAATGAGCCAGGCTTTACGTAAGCTAACTGGTATTATTGATAAAAGCAAAACCACCGTGTTCTTTATTAACCAGATCCGCATGAAAATTGGTGTGATGTTTGGTAACCCAGAGACAACCACTGGTGGTAATGCCCTCAAGTTTTACGCTAGCGTACGGGCTGATATCCGCCGTACTGGCCAAATAAAAGAGGGTGAAGAGATTATTGGTAACCGTACAAAGGTAAAGATTGTCAAAAATAAGATAGCTCCGCCATTTAGGACAGCTGAATTTGACATTATGTATAACCAGGGTATTAGCAAAACTGGCGATGTATTAGACCTAGCGGTACTACACGAAATAGTTGGTAAAAGTGGTGCTTGGTTTGATTATAACGATGCTAAAATTGGCCAAGGCCGCGAAGCTACTAAAAAGTACCTTGCCGAAAACCCTAAAGTGTTAGCCGAAATCGAGCAAAAAGTTCGTAAAAAGGTTTCTGAAAAAGACGCCGAGTAGAATATTGACGCTAGTTACCCAAGTGGGGTGTTTGTAATGAAAATAACTAACATTTCGGTGCAGGCTAAAAACCCTGACCGCGTAAACGTGAGCGTGGACGGGAAGTACCTATTTAGTCTGGATATATTCCAGGTTAGTGAACTTGGTGTTAAGCAAGGCAAAGAATATAACGAACAGGAGTTAGCCGACTTGCAGGTTGAGAGCCGGTTTGGCAAACTTTACGCTAGGGCACTTGAATACGTTATGATGAGGCCGCACAGCGCTAGGGAAGTAAAGGATTACTTGTTTCGTAAAACATTCAGCCGAAAGCGGCCCATCAGCAGTAGCTATGCAAAACCCAAAACCCAAAACCCAAAAGCTTTTGAGTACGTAGAGACACCAGGTTATTCTATAGCCCTAACCGAGCGTGTATTCAGCCGCCTAGCCGAAAAGCACTATATAGATGATGAAAAGTTTGCTCGCTTTTGGGTTGAAAACCGTAACCGCACCAAAGGCTCATCATTGCGTAAAATCACCGCTGAGCTGCGGGCTAAGGGTGTGGCCGGAGACATAATCGACGAGGTGGTAAGCCAAACTGACCGTACTGATGAGAGCGAACTAGGCAAAGTAATTGCAAAAAAACGGGCGCGCTACCCAGATGAGCAAAAGTTTATGTCATATTTAGCCCGCCAAGGCTTTAGCTACGACGATATCAAATCGGCCCTAGCAGGCGATTAGCCTTTTTGAGCAGAGATTGACTCAGTAGCTGACTCATTGCCGTTTTGGCGGAATGGGTTAACATAGCTACCTATAACTTCGGTTCGTTCTGGCTCGGGGGCTTGAGCGGCTGAGTGCACTACAATAGCGTCGTTGTTTATTTCGATAATTTGCGTGCGGTGGATAAGTAGTTCGGTATCATTGAGGCTATGCATAAGTGGCCGATGAACTGTTAGTTGCTGAATGTAAAAGCTGCCAACATCAATTGTAAAATCGGTGACTTTACCAAGTTTTTTACGTTTCTCATCTTTTACGTGCATGCCTAGTAGTGTAAACCTGAGCTTTTCTAGCTCATCTAGCTTAATTATGTCACCCTGCACATTAAACTCATCGGCCGAATCAACAATAGCGCCCATGTCGCTAAGCTCACGGATATCGGCAATCCGCAAATAGGTTGGGTTGGTGTGGATTAGCGGGCCGGTTACTTGATAGGCCATGATACTAAGAGTGGCTGGGTCAATTATAGGCCTAGTGAGGCTACCAATAACACCACCGGTTTGGATGCTTACAATCGGTGAATCTGTTAAATTTGAGCCAAGCAGTATCATAAACGGTTTAATGCTCCGCAAACGGATCGGTGCGGACACCGCTTGGTAGGTTATAGGCTGTACTATTGGCGTTGCCTAAGGCCTGAACACGCTTAATAGTGGCTTGATCGAAGCTGATTGTGCCAGTAGTATCGGTTGCGCCAGAAGTACTATTTATAATAGTAACAAGCGAGTACATAGCGGCTGCTACACCTCCAGTGGCAATAACGATAAATAGCGTGATATGGTAGCGCCAGAATAACAGGCGGGCACGGGCGCTGAAAGCTCGGAGGTTTAGGCCTTTCATTTTATATACACTCCAAGGGTTAGGGCATCGACATTAACCATAGAATAGCCGCCAGACGGTGTGTTTGTATTGGTAATGCTCACTTTTTGGATCTCCATTTTTAGGGTATTTTGCTCGACATAATGTAAGAATGCAACCAAATGATCGTAGCGCACCGGGCCTTTTAATGTAACAGTGAGCTTAATTTGCTTGACACCACCAGGCAGCACTATTACTGGTGTCGCGGTTTGGCCTGGCTGGGGTGCTGCGGTGGCGCCGCTAACACTTGCAAAATCGGTAGCAGAGATCTGGACCCCGGCCTGGGTTGCTATTGACCTTAAGTCAGAGATAATCTGGTCCTGATAGCCATAGTTGTGGCTACTAGCTACCATGCTATTGGCCTTTTCGACTATTGAGGCGTTGTTATCGAGCGTGGTCTTGGCATTTTGCAGGGCTTGGAGGCGACTAGTGCTACTAGCGGCTTTGGCGGCAACACTAGCGGCCTCATCGGCTTTTATGACTAGTAGGCCCCTCAGGTATATAAACCCACCAACCCCGGCAGCTATGAGTAGTAATAGGCCGATAGATAATATGAGCCTGAGTCGGCTGGCTGTGAGCGATTGGCGGCTCATTGCGTTACCGCATCTTTATTTATAGTAATTTGTAGCTGGGCGGTGAGGGGATATCCTGGCGTCGTGCCAGCATTGGACAGTGATTTAAACTGGACATCTGAGAACAAGCCAGAGGCCTGGAAAGAGTTTTTAAGTGCTACGGCAGCGGCTTCATCGCGGGCAAATATCTGAAGGTTCATTGGTGTACCAAAGGTGGTTGAATCAAGTGTAATGCTATTTAGTGTCGTACCGGCCGTCATGTACTGGCTAATTTTTAGTAATATAGCTGAATAGTTTGTTTGCCTATCTAGTATAGATTTTGCCATCGATAGGTTAGCCTGAAAGGCGGTGGCTTTTTCGTTTGTACTTTGGAAATCGGCTACCTTAGCATCGCTCTCGGCGATACTTTGTTCGCTACTAGTCTTAGAGTTATCTAGCACAAAATAGGTCAGGCCGGCCATGATAGCCAGTAGTACAAATAATGCAAAAGTGATCCACATATAGCGGATTAGTAGTGAATTGGTGCGACCGGCCCTAAACTCTTTTTGAGCGGAAGGCGAGAGTAGATTGATCATGTAAACACCTCTTCGCGGCTAATGCTAGCAAGGCCAGCGACAGATATATAACGCGGGCGGAATTGCTTATTTGGCTCTTGTAAGCCACCAAAGTTTAGCTTTTGCCAAGGGCTAGCGACACGGGCTGGCATAACTAAGGTGTTTGTGAAATATTCGCCAATGCCAGGTATGTTACTACCACCGCCAACTATCAAGACCTGCTCGATTTTCTTTTCTTCGTTCAGGCGTTCGTTATAGTAGCGGATAACCTTTTTTGATTCGGTAACAATGCGTTCGAGCGATGGCTTTAGGGCTAAGGATATCTTAGCCTGCCTAGGGCTTAAGGATAGGCCATTTAACACCTTGTACTGGTGAGCGTTTTCGAGTGATATATCAAGTTTATGGGCGATATCAAGGGTGAAGGTGTTGCCGCCAATGCCGACACTTCCAGTAACCCGGATTGCACCAGTTTCGAGCACGGCTATATCGGTGCTAGCTGGGCCAATATCGATAATTAGGGTCGACAGTTTGCCATCCTCAGTAGTCTCGAGCACTCTGGCTACGGCGTCTATACTTGGAATAACCATCACTGGTGTTAGGCCGGCAACCGAAACGGCCTTGGTGCAGGCATCTACTAGGGTTTGCGGTACGGCCGACATCACTACAGTTATGGAATCTTTGTTACGCTCAATAACCTCGTGGTCGACATAGAGCGACCCAAGTGGGATTGGAATATATTGTTCAACCTCTATTTCAAGGGCGTTTAGTAGCTTAGATTCTTCCTTAATAGGCAAGGTAAAGGTGCGCGAAAACGTGCGGCCAGTGGGAACGCCGATTACGACGTGGTCGCTACCTAAATTGCCAATAACATGATCCTTTAGTAAGGAGGCGATGTTATCTGATAGGTAGGAACTTTCTGGGTCATCGAGGGACTTTTGGACTTCAGCCGGGTCAAGGTCTAGTGAGCCATAGCCCTGTACACGCCATTTTCCGCTATCTATAGACATGACTTTTACACCGGTCAAACTGATATCCAGCCCGATAAGCGGTTTGTTACGGTAAAATAATGTTGCCACTCTGTATGATGCCCATTCCTTATCTGTTATTAGTATAACATAAGCGACTTGGCTACTAGCTAATTTTTGATATTTTGTGATAGGTTGGCAATTGGTCCCATGACACTGGCGGCGATAAGGCCGACCATTAAACCCATAAGTATGATCATTACGGGCTCGATAATTGAGCTAATACCTTCTATGGCTGTATCGACTTCTTCTTCATAAAAATCAGCCACTTTTATAAGGACAGTGTCGGTTTGACCGGTTTCTTCGCCTACGGCTAGCATCTGCGACACGATTGGCGGGAAAAGAGGGTTTTTGCCAATAACGGTTGAGAGGTTCTTACCATTTTTTACCTCTTCAGCGGCAGCAATGAGGGCCCGCTCAAACATTACATTACCAACGGCCCTGGCGGTAACATTTAAGGCTTCAAGCACAGCTACGCCCGCCCCCATGAGGGCCGAGAATGTCCTAGCAAAGCGAGCAACGCTGACTTTCATGACAATATTATTTATTCCTGGTATCTTTAGCGCTGTTGTATGCAAGAGCTCCTTACCGGGAGGGGTTTTTAGGTACCTTAGGGTAAAAATAACACCAACAACAAGCCCTGGTAGTATTAGCCAAATATATGATGTAATAAACCCACTTAGTCCTAGCATAAACTGGGTTAAAGCTGGCATCTGGGCGTCGGGGCCACCTAAGTCCTTAACAATTTGGCCAATTTTTGGAATGATAAATATCATTAGGCCAAAGAATGCAGCAATGGTAATGAACACTAGCACCATAGGGTAGCTCATGGCACTTTTGATTTTCTTACGGATAGAGGCGTTCTTTTCTTGCTGGAGGGCTAAGCGTTTTAAGATGTCATCCAAAATACCAGCCGCTTCGCCGGCGCGCACCATATTTACATATACATCCGAAAAGGTATTGGGGTATTTAGTTAGTGCATCACCAAGGGTAGAGCCACCCTCAACATCTTTCATGACTCCAGAAATAATGGTTTTTAAGGCTTTACTTTCGGCATGATCGTGGAGTGAGGTGAGGGCACGCAAGATTGGTACACCCGCACTAACCATGGCCGAAAGTTGCCTTGTAAATAGTACTAAATCGTCGGCTTTAACCTTATTGTTGCCAAAAAAATCTCCTACGCTAAACTGGCTTTTTTTAGGGTCGCCCTCTTTGATACTGATAGGGCGGAGGTTTTGTTTAGTTAGGGTGGCAAGGGCTGCACTACGGTCACTGGCTTCAAGTGTGCCAGTGAGCGATTTATTGGCGCTATCGGTCGCTATATAAAAAAACAGTCCCATAGATTATTCTTTAGTTACTCTTAGTACTTCGGCTATAGTGGTGATACCACGGAGCGCTTTTACGGTTCCATCGGTCTGCATAGTAGTCATACCTTCGGTTATTGCTTGGTCTTGGATTTGGTTGCTGGTACCGCTAGCCATAATAAGTTTTTGCACAGGAATAGTATTACCAAGTACCTCGTAGATGCCGATTCGACCCTTATAGCCCGTATGACTGCATTCATCGCAGCCACCCTCGTGGGCGCGCCACAGGGTCTTAATGCCATTTGTGTCGCTAGATAGTGGTGTATCACCGCCAATACCCTGGCTTGCGGCCGAGGACTCTAGCTGGTTGATATAGCCGGCTGGTTGGGCAGCGCTAAGGTTGAATAGGCTTGTGGCTTCGGCATGTTCGGCCTCAGTTGGGACAAAGTTTTCGCGGCAAAAACTACATAGTCGCCTAACGAGGCGCTGGCCTACCACGGCTTTTACGGTGCTGGCTATCAAAAATGGCTCGATTTGCATATCTAGTAGGCGCGGTAAGCAGGTGGCGGCGTTATTGGTGTGGAGTGTAGTTAACACTAAGTGGCCAGTTAGGGCAGCTTGCACGCCTAAGTTAGCGGTTTCGCTATCACGGATTTCCCCTACCATTATTATGTTTGGATCTTGGCGCAACAGGGCGCGGAGGCCGTTAGCAAAGGTCATGCCGGCTTTTGAGTTAGTCTGGGTTTGGTTGACGCCAGGGATTTTGTATTCAACTGGGTCTTCGATGGTAGAAATGTTGACTTCTGGCTTATTTAATAAGGTTAAAATTGAAAACAGGCTAGTAGATTTACCACTACCGGTTGGGCCGGTGATAAGGATCATGCCGTTAGGTTCTTTCATGGCGGTAGTAATAACACTTAGCGAATGCCCCCAGTAGCCTAGATCTTGTAGGGTTACGGCCTGGTTACTTTCATCCAAAATACGCATAACTACTTTTTCACCATCGGCAATTGGTAGGGTGCTAACACGAAGGGCGTACTGACGACCGGCTACTTTTATCTTAAAACGGCCATCTTGCGGAACGCGGCGTTCATCGATTTTGAGGTTACTTAAGATTTTAATGCGGCTAACCAGTGCCCCCAGCACATTGCGGGGTAGTTGGTTTACCTCGTGTAGTACGCCATCGATGCGGTAGCGTATTTGCACGTAATCTTCGCGTGGCTCTATATGTATATCAGAGGCCTGTGAGCGGATAGCGTATTCTAGTAGCAGGTTTACGGTTTGGGCAATAGGGGAGTTTTCGGCAATGTCAGATTCAGACACCTGTTGGGCTGTGCCGTCATCTTCACGCTGCACATCGATAACCTCATTTAGCTCCTCATTGACATCACCGCGGTAAATCTCTAGGGCCTCAAGGATGTTATCGTGCGGGGCAATATAAACCTTAACATTTTCGCCAACCTCTTTTTTGATAAAATCTAAGGCCTGCACGTCATCAGGGTCATCCATTACCAGGTGTACTAGGCCATCTTCATCGACCTTAAATATAACAGCGTTATACTGCCGAGCGATCCGTTCTGGTATCATCTGTAGGACATCGGCCGCGATATCCTTTGGCTCTAGAACGATAAAAGGGATCTCGGCGTAATCGGCAAACAGTTTAGTCAGGCTGGGCTCATCAACTAGTTTTTGTTCAAGAGCTATTTCTTGCAGGGGCCTATTTAAACGCTCACCCTCTGTTTTGAGGGCGCCTAGCTGTTCTTCGGTTACGGTCCCACCGCGCTTCAGCAGCTCAAGCATTGTATTATCAGAAATACGCATAATACTTACGTTTACTATAACTGATTTTGTAATAAACTTCTACCTTATTAGTAGGGGTGGTATACTGGCAATGATATGGAAAAGATAGTAACTTCGGTAGATGATATGAAAATGCTAGGTGAGCAGCTCGGGCGGGCGGCTAAGGGCGGCATGGTGTTTGAGTTAGTGGGCGATGTGGGGGCTGGTAAAACTACCTTTACTAAGGGCTTGGCGGCTGGGCTAGGTGTCGATGATGACGTACAGAGCCCGACATTCACGATCAGCCGGGTTTACCAGGCTAGGGATGGGCTGGAGCTGGCCCATTATGATTTTTACCGCTTAACTGACCCTGGGATACTGAGCCTAGAAATTAGTGAAGCCATGCACAGCCCTAGTACGGTAACAGTAATCGAATGGGGTGGAATTATAGAGGGCGTACTGCCGAGCGCTAGGCTTACGATCAACTTTGTATCACCAACAATTAATGACAGAACCGTAACACTAGTACCGCACGGCAAGCCGGCTGAGGCTTTAATAAAGGAGATAGTATGATTCTTGGCTGGGATAGTTCTGGGATGACCTGCCAGATTTACCTGATAAATGGTGATGAAATAGCGCACTATGAATGGCCAGCTAACCGCCAACTAGCGCATGACATGCTCGCTTACTTACGCGATCGCTTGGCGGAGCATGATCTAGAACTAGCAGATATAACAGGCATAATTGCTAAGCGTGGCCCTGGTAGCTACACTGGCCTACGGATTGGCTTAACTGTGTTAAATACACTGGCAGAATCGCTTAATATACCAATAGTAGGTGAGATAGGTGAAAATTGGCTACAAACTGGGCGTAGCAGGCTAGGAGCCGGACAAACCGATAGCTTAGTGATGCCAGAGTATGGTGGCGATGCCCACGTTACCACTCCTAAAAAGTAGCTTGCGGCCATAGCCCTAATGGCGCTACAATAAAAGCAGTCTAGTTTAGACACCCTATGATAATTTTTAGCATTCGATACACCTAACTTAATTAGTAATTCAGATAACTCGTTCACATAGTTTGGGTTAGGGTAGCGAGAAAGGAAACAAAATGATAGAAGCAATTATTGCCGCAATTGCTGGGCTTTTCTTAGGTGTAGGTGGACACTACGCATACGAAAAAAAGCAAATTGCTGATGGCAAGACAAAAGCTGAAAAAGAAGTGTTAAATGCTCACAAAAAAGCTAGCGACATTATCTTAAAGGCAAAAGATGAGGCGATGCAGCTCGAAAACGAGCGGCGCCGTGAATGGAAAAAGACTGAAGATCGCTTGGCAGAGCGAGAGCTTTCGCTCGATAAAAAGCTGGATGAGCTTGACCGTCGTAGCGAAAGGCTTAGGGTTCAGGAGTCTGAAGTAGAGACCCTAAAAGATGAGATCCGCGAGCTGCGCAATAAGCAGCAAGAAAAGCTAGAAAAGATCGCTAAACTTGATAAAAAAGAGGCGACTGAAAAGCTAATGCAAATGACCGAGCGAGACATTAAGGATGACTTGCTTGGCCTAGTATCTAAATTACAGCGCGACGCTATGACCGATGCTGATGAGCAGGCTCAAACAATCCTACTAACCGCCATGGAGCGCATGAGTAGCGAAGTGACGGCCGAGCGAACTGTAACGGCTATTAAGCTAGCCGACGAAGAGATGAAGGGCCGTATCATCGGTAAAGAAGGCCGTAATATCCAGGCCTTGCAGCGCGCAACAGGGGTAGATATCTTAGTTGATGATACACCAGGTATGATTGTTCTCAGTAGCTTTGATCCAGTTCGCCGCCAGGTAGCCAGGATCGCTATGGAAATGCTTATGAAAGACGGCCGCATCCACCCAGGGCGGATCGAAGAAGTCGTCGCAAAAGCCGAAAAGCAGATCGAAAAAGAAGTTACTCGGGCCGGCGAAGATGCTGCCCGTGAAGTTGGCGTAACCGGAATTCCACAAGAGCTTATCCAGCTACTTGGTGAGCTAAAATACCGTACTAGTTATGGCCAAAACGTACTTATGCACAGTACCGAGATGGCTCACATGGCCGGTATGATAGCTGAAGAGATCGGCGCCGATGTACGGGTGGCCAAGATTGCTACCTTGCTTCATGACATGGGCAAAGCTGTTACCCATAAAATGGAAGGTAAACACCACCATATTGGGGCGGAACTAGCCCGTAAGTACGGTATGGACGAGCGGATCGTGCATGCAATTGAGGCTCACCATGATGATATAGAGGCCACCACACCTGAAGCCCTAGTGGTGCGTGTGTGTGATGCGGCTAGCGCGGCTCGCCCAGGGGCGCGTAACATTAGTGCCGAGAACTTTGCCGAGCGTATGCGCGATCTTGAAAACATCGCCGTGAGCTTTAACGGTATTGATAAGGCCTATGCAATTAGCGCTGGCCGTGAGGTCCGTATAATCGTACGCCCAGAATCAATTGACGACCTAAGCGCTATTAAACTAGCGCGTGATATTGCCAATAAAATTGAGAGTACTATGCAGTATCCGGGTACCATTAAGGTGAATGTGATCCGCGAAACTCGTGCTGTAGAGTTTGCAAAATAGTTTAGTGTAACCGCAGCTTAAAACGCCCTCGCATAAGAGGGCGCTTTAGTTTAAGGCTAGTTCGCCTAAGCGTTTGGCCTGCAAGACATAGCGGTCGCCCTCGGCGCCATCAAGCCCGCAGCTATAGAGTGTTAGTATTGGGTCGTTAGTGCGTGCCTCGATTTCTATTTGGGTTGGGTGCACGTTAAACTCTTTATATATTTCGTAGCCATAGCGTTTGCCGCTGTAATCTATTATTACTTTGTCGCCGTTTTGTAATTTATCAATATTATAAAACGGTGATTTTTCAATTGTGCCCATTGGGGTTGGCTGGATACTGAACCGGTGAGCGGCGATTACAAAGTTGCCGCCATCGGCTGGGTTACCACTACTTGGCGAACGCCACTCGGCGCCACGGTCTAGGGCGACAGCGCCTTTGCCATAGGCGATATTCACTCCTATTTTAGGGATAATAACTCGGTTTTCGGTAATGGTAGGAGCGGGCAGGGTTTTAATATCGATTGGCTTTGTAACAAGTATTGGCGCAACCGCTGGTGCAGCCGTTAGCGCTAACATGTATAAGCCGCCGCCCATTAATAATACTGCCAAGGCTATAGTTAAGATACGCCAGGTACGTCTTGAACGCTGTTTGTTTAGCTTAAGCATCGTGAAGTATTATAATATCTTTTTAAATTAGCCACAAGCAAAAGGCTACCAAACCTTAGTAGTATCTAGTTGCTGCAGCCTCGTAATAATAAATTGTAAGGCAAAATCGAACACGGCCCAGGCTGCAAAGAATATTGTAGTAATAACTACAACATCTTTTTGTAGGGCGCTAAACTCAGGTACTATAATGCACGTAGCAAGGGGTAAAATGATGGCCACTAGCTTAAGGGCTGTCGTAACTTGGTAGCTTAAGCGTCGCCAGGTTTTTTTGCTTATTGGTTTATGGTGGGTTACGGCTGGCACAATAACCTGGGCGGCGCTATGGGTGGCCCGCGCACCGGCTTTTCCAATTTGGCTAGGTAGCTTATATAGCGCATAAGCGGCTAGGGCAAGGCAAGCTACGGTAACTAGTGCGGCTATTAATATAGTAAGCGGCGTAACTGCAGCGGGCGCTACTACGGGAGCTGGTTGGGCCGGCTGGGCTGGCATGAGCCAGCGGAATGTCCCCTGCTGTATTAATGGGTAAAGCAGCAAGCCGCCCACCCATAGCCATTCAATTAGCAGTGATATATAGCCAAATGCACCAAAAAAGTTAGCCACTTTAAGGGCTAGAGGGGCCTTTTTTGGAGCGGGTTTATGCATATGGTTATGATATCACGGAGTGAATACACGCGACAGGGTGCTGCGCTAAATCTGTAACTGCTGTCCAAAAGAAAATAGAGACAGATTAATGTCTCTATTTTCTTATGGTCGGGGTGACAGGGTTCAAACCTGCGACCTCACGGTCCCAAACCGCGCGCGCTATCAGCTGCGCCACACCCCGATATAAACGGATGCTACATCACGTTAGCATAGTTAAATGTACTGTGTGATTATACTACACTGACAACAGATTGAAAAGGCGTAGATTAACAGTTATAGTAGGGGATATGAAGTTATTTGATAGATTTAAAAAACCACAAAACCAGCCTTGGAATAGATGGGATTTAGTATTCTTAGGGTCTAGTGCTGCCGTTTTTTCGGCGCTATCCTTATTTAATATGGCGCGCTTTAGTGTTTGGTTCGACGAAGCCTTTGGTTTATATTTAATACGGTCTGACTACATGGAGGTCGCCAGGCTGACATCGCTCGATGTTCACCCACCAATGTATTACTGGGCGCTAAAAGCTTGGACTAGCGTATTTGGCACGTCCGAACTAGCCATCCGGTCGCTTAGTCTATTCTTTTTACTAATCGCTTTTACGCTTATTTATGTATTGGTTCGCAGGTTCTTTGGCCAAAAAGCCGCTGCTTTTTCGGTGGCTTTATTAGCAATTTGCCCACTATTGTTGCGTTACAGCACCGAAGCCCGTATGTACGGGATGACCACGGCAATAATCGCTGGCTCAACCTTACTACTGGCTAGCGCTATACAAAAGCCAACTCGACTAAAGTGGATTGGCTACGGCTTGCTGGTGTCGCTTGGTTTGTGGACACACTATTTTACAGCTGTGGCTTTTGCTGCCCAGTGGGTGTGGCGCTACACTACAGTGCGTCGAAAATCGGCTAGGGCTTCACTTAAAGAGTTCTTTAGTAAGGACTGGATAATGGCGCACGTAGTCGCAGTGGCGACCTACCTACCTTGGGCTTATTTTGCTGTAAAGCAGCTAGCAACGGTTCAAGGAGGCGGGTTTTGGATATCGCCGATTACGCCAGCTTCACCGCTTGGTTTTATGACAGACACACTAATGTATCGTACGAATGCAGAGGCGACCGGTTGGTTTGCAGTAGTGCTGTGGGCGATTGTTATACTATTGATTTTGTTAGCGCTACGCTTACGTAAATCACTAAGGGGAGAGCAAAAACAATATTACCTGCTAATAGCTTGCATGGCTTTTGTGCCACTTTTACTAATGCTAGTTGCATCGCTGCCTCCACTTAGGCCAGCTTTAGTTGACCGCTATATCTTGCCGAGCGCGGCTTTTACAGTAGTGTTCATGGCCATCACTATTGCAATGACAATTAGCCAGCCCAAAAAGTGGAATAAGCAGGCCGTTGCCCTACTTTCACTAGTGGGTGTAGCCATGGTTAGTGGCATTATATATGTTTACCAGGTGGGTAATATGAATAAAGATTCTGGGAATGACACTCAGCCAATTTGGCCAACCTTGCAGCTAGTGTGGAGCAACAGCAAGCTAAACGAGCCAACGCTTGTCGGTGGTGTAACACGCTACTATGAAGTCGCTTACTATGAGGACCGGGCGCCAGTTGGGACGGGTGTGTTCTTTGTGGCTAACGATGAACTAAACTGGGGTTCGTATGAGCCGATTAGGGGGAAAACCTCAGCTAAGGTTCAAGACATTGTGCAGTTTGCTAGGCAAAATGGCGGCACCATATGGTATATAGGCGACTGGCCAACCGAAGGCCAGCCGACACTACCTAAAACTGGCAGCTGGAAGGTAATTCAGGAACTGCATGCCCCAAGCTTACCTAATGGTAAATCAAGCATACGGGCCGTAGAGATAGAGCTACAAAATTAGCTTGGTAGCAGACGCCTGATAATCGGTAGCCTAATAAGCCAATAGGTGCCCAGTATTAAGATTAGGTCGTAAAATGTATTTATAATCCAGCTGTTGCTATCTGGCAGGGTTAGGGTAATAAGGCAGATTGCTAGGCCATGCACGAGGTACATTTGTAGGGAGTGGCTGCCAATATAGCCTAGTACCCCACGGGTGAGCTTTTTTAGCTGGGGCGTAATGCGGCGGAATATGACAGCTAGGGCCGTGAACCATAGCAGTGAATTGGCGATACGCGCCGGCCATAATGTATCAGCCGTAAACTGGGTATCTAGGGCGCTAAAGACGGGCCTACTAAGTACACTCGGGTGGAAGGCTATGACAGCGGATACCGTAACAGATAAAATAAAGTAACTTAATAAAATTATATATGCCATGCGGCGGTCAATCCGGCTCTGCCTAGACCACCAAGTGCGGACATTATCATAATAAAATCCACCGATACTTGGTATAAAGAATAGTATCTGCCAAACCATCCACTCATTATTTATCTGTAAACCAACGGCGTAGGTAGCCACACTTATGGCGGCTACTAACCAAGCTTTTTTATTCCGCAGTAACCACACTACGGGTATGGAGGCTACTAAAAATACCGCATAAAGTGCCAAAAAATGTACCCAGGTGTGCGGGTGCTCCATTGTTAATACATCATTTATTGCCACACCCCAACTTTGAATGTAATTAGACATTGGTGTGTAGGGCATGCCCTTTACTAGGCCGCTCCATTCAATAGATATGTAGGCAAAACTAGCTAGGGCCATGGCGGCATATAATACTAGGCTACGCTTAAATAACTTAGCCGCTATGGTTTTAAGCGGAGTTTTTAGGCCTTTGTATCCGCGTACATAGCCAATCATAAAACCACTAATAATCATAAAGCCTTCGGCGGCCGTCATCCATAACCGGGCCTCGCCACTAATAACGGCAAACAAGCTAGGGTAGCGCCACAGGTGGTCTACGAGTATGACCACTATAAAATAACCCCGCAGATAATCCAAATATTCTAGCCTGCTAGTTTGTTTTGCAGTTTTTTGCATACCAAACAATTATAACAAGCCTCGGCTGAAACGGTCCTGTAAATAGTAGCCTAGGCAAGTAAATTTATTAACGTGGGCGTGTGAGGGCTATGCGCCGAGCTTCTAGGGCAAGTTGGTCATCTATGGCTTTTGGTTCATAAGTACCGTATTTTTTTTCGATGGCTTTTGCTATTAGCCAGTCGGCCACGGCCGGGTTTTTGGGTAGTAGGCTGCCGTGGAGGTATGTTCCTATAACATTGTTATATATTGCTCCCTCGGTGCCATCGGTCCCGTTATTGCCAGCCCCTCGCACTACTTCGCCAAATGGCTGAACATTTGGCCCGAGCCTAGTGATGCCGCTATGGTTTTCGTAGCCAACGATTTCACCAAATAAGTTGCTTGTGGTAGTAATGTTGCCAATCATGCGCTCGTTGCCGCCTACGGTAACTATGTCGAATATACCAATGCCATTAATAACGGTACCTTCACGCGTGGTGAAGCTGTGACCGAATAGCTGGTACAGGCCGCACACCATTAGCATGGGGACGCCGCTATCAGCTAACTGCTTTAGTTTTGGCCCAATCTCTATAAGGTCTCGTTGGATTTTATTCTGCCCGCTATCTTGTCCGCCGCCACCGACAATTAAATCTATATCACTTGGGAATGTATCGCCAGGGTTATATTCTAGCAACTCTACAGCGTAACCGTGCCACTCCAGCCGGCGTTTTAATACTAACGTGTTACCCCAGTCGCCATATATATTCATGTCGCGTGGGTATAACTGCAAAAGCCTTATTGGTTTATTTATCATAATACTTTTTCCACCTTAGCGATTTTAGAGAGTTGCCGGCGTAGTGTTAGCATGGCAGTGTAGCTGCAGTAAATCCGTTTCGCGCCAGGCATGGCGACGAACTGTTTTAGGGCGGCCTCTATGTCTGGCTCAACAATATCTATAGGCACCTCATCGTATTGTAGGCGCAGGGCCATATCGTAGCCACGAAGCCCGCTAACCATTGCAACGCCGTTTGCGCGTAGGCTGTCAAATTCTACATCCCACAACCAGCTCATATCACGGCCATCGGCGTAATCATCGTTAATCGCTACCATTGTTGCAGTATTGGCCGGTGAGAATGACGCTAGACTAAGCCTGAAACCGCTAGGGTTTTTTACTAATACCAGCTCTACGTTATCGCCATTTACGGTTATATCTTCGCCTCGCCCAAATGCTGGCTTAACAGCGCTTAGTGCACTAAGCATCGCGGAGTTATTTAGTTGGTCGCCCATTACTAAGCGGGTAAGCGCCACGGCCCCAGTGGCATTTTGTATATTGTAGATACCTTTAAGCTGCAACTTTAAAGTATGTTCTTTACCAGAATAAGCAATAGTTGCTGTTTGGCCATCTAGCGCTTCGAGGCAAGTATCGGTACTAGCAGAATATTCGCTTATTTCTGGCATGCTTGAGCGCATAGTATCATCAGACGGGAACATGGCAGCTAAGTCCCTACTGACGCCATAGGTGTAAACTGGCGCTTTGATGTCTTTTTTAAATTGAATACTATTTAACCGTGGGTCATCGCGGTTGATCACAACGCCATTAGTAGTGGCCTCGGCTACTTGCTGGAGCATGTTAGCCGTAGCATCTATTTCGCCAAACCTATCCAACTGGTCGCGGAATACGTTCAAAAGCAAGCAGTATTTAGGTTTGATTTGACTCAAAAATTTAACAGCATAAGCCTCATCTAACTCTAATACAGCTACGTCAAATGGAAGTGTGCCGTTAGGTTTTGATGACTCAATTACAGCTGCCACAATTCCACGCGTGAAATTACTGCCAGTGCGGTTTGTAAATACGCTAAGTCCTTGGCTTTGCAGCAGCTCAACCAACATCTTAGTAGTCGTAGTTTTGCCATTAGTACCTGTAATAATTATCACGCCGTGCGGCAACTGGCTTAGGGCATTGCCTAAGAACTTAGGATCGAGTCGCTCTACTACTAGCCCTGGCAGGGCTGAGCCTCCACCCCTCAAGCGGCTGGCCGTACGGACGCTCTTACCAATCACAGTGATAATCTGTTGCTTCATACCGTTATTATAACCTATGGCCGTGATACAATAAGGTTATGTTTTTAGTGGGTTTGCTCCAGTGGTGGTATGGGGCCGGGTGGAAGCAGCTGCTTGCACGCATGCGCAGCCGCCTAGCTGGTGTGTATGATTATTTTTCAATTGATCTTTTAGCGCGCACACTATTTGCGCCTTTTAGGCAGATTTCAGCTGGCAAGGTTCAGGGATCATTACAGGTGCAGTGGCGGGCTTTTGTTGATAGATTAGTATCGCGCTTTATCGGCGGGATTGTGAGACTAGCCATGATTATTACAGGTATTATTTCACTATTTATATTTGCAATAATGAACATCCTAGCGAGTATTATTTGGCTAATTATGCCTATGGCGCCAGCCCTGGGTGTGGCTATTTGGTTAATAGGTTGGGTGCCATGGCGACCTTAAACTACTCAAGCAATAGGTCAAAAAAAGCTCGAATTGGCTGGGCACTGAGGGGTGAATTTGG
>JAVTWQ010000008.1:0-2728 GCA_032229905.1 Saccharimonas sp. (SeqCode) | reverse complement strand
TCTATCACCCGCTGTTTTGATGGCTATGAAAGCATACTTGCTAAAATTCATTTGAGCGACCAAGACCTTGACGCTGCTATAGATTGGGAGAGTAGCTTGCGTGAGTTGTTTGAATCTGATAAGAAGCCGCGCCGAACTGGCGGTATCGCACGCGACTGGTCGTTTGGCTACACGCCATTACTTAGCCGGTTTGGTGATAATATAAGCGAACAGATGGGCCAGGGTGGCCCGCTAACGGTAGGGATTAATTCTCACACTCAGGCAGTTGACCAGCTTATCGAAACCTTTAGCAGGGGCGGTCGGCAGAACGCTGTATTAGTTGGCAAGGATGGTGTAGGTAAAACCACGATTATTCATTCGTTTGCTGGGCGTTTATTAAATGCTAGTGGGGATATTGCGCCGGAGCTTAAGTTTAGGCAGGTAGTAATGCTAGATCCATCGGCCCTCATTGCCGCGGCGCCGGGCCGTGGTGAGCTTGAAGATGTTGTAATGCGCATATTATCTGAGGCCTATAGTGCAAAAAATATTATCATCTGCCTAGATAATGCCCAGCTGTTTTTTGAAGAAGGCGTAGGGGCAGTTGATTTAACCAATGTTTTGCAGCCGATTTTAGATGCTGGTAACCTACGCATGATCCTTAGTATGGATGAGCAGCGCTACCTGCAAATTAGTCGCCGTAACCCTAGTCTATCCAATGCCTTAAACCGTATAAACATCGCTCCGGCTACTCAGGCTGAAACTATGCAGGTACTAACTAGGCAAATTATATTTACTGAATTTCGCCAAAAAGTAACGTATATGTACCAGGCCTTAAGCGAGGCTTACCGTTTAAGCGAACGCTACATACACGATTTAGATATGCCTGGACGGGCCATGAAGTTGGCTGAAGCCGCCGCTAGTTACCATGAGGCGGGCTTAGTGACTGTTAACTCTGTGCAGCAAGCAATTGAAAAGACTATGGACGTAAAGGTGAGTGTAGCCAGTGATGGCGATGACCGTGAGCGGCTACTAAATATGGAAGAGTTGATCCATAAACGGATGGTAAACCAGAGCCATGCTGTGGGGGTAGTGAGTGATGCTTTGAGGCGGGCTAGGGCGGGCGTACGTAACCAAAACCGGCCCATAGGCACTTTCCTGTTTTTGGGCCCAACTGGTGTCGGCAAAACTGAGTTATCAAAGGCTCTGGCTGATGTATATTTTGGCGGCGAAGGTAAGTTGATCCGCCTCGACCTAAATGAGTATGTGCAGGCTGGCGATGTATCCCGGCTTATTGCTGATGGCGCCGATGACCCACATAGCTTAACGGCCCAAGTTATGAAACAGCCATTTAGTGTGGTGCTACTAGACGAAATAGAAAAGGCTGCACCTGAAGTACTGGCGACGCTGCTGCAGCTGCTAGATGAAGGTATTTTGCGCGATGTAAAAAACCGCGAGGTTAGCTTTAGGGATGCGATTATTGTGGCAACTAGCAATGCTGGGGCCGATCGCATACGCGAGTATATCGATCGTGGTTACAGCATGGACCAGTTCGAACAACAATTAACTGATGAGCTAATTAGCAGCGGTCAGTTTAGGCCGGAATTTTTGAACCGATTTGATGAAATAGTAGTGTTTAGACCGTTTACCCCAAGTGAGTTAGTGCAGGTACTAGATATGATGCTAGCAGAAGTTAACAAGACCCTAGAACCGCAAAAGATTAAAGTAATAGTAGATGATGATGCCAAGCAGTTTTTGGTCAAAAAGGGTTATGACCCACGGCTTGGGGCACGCCCTATGCGACGAGTAGTCCAAAAAGCGGTCGAAAACACCGTGGCAAAACAGCTGTTAGCTGGTGGCGTTGAGGCGGGCGATACTCTTCAGCTCAAGTTAGCCGATGTTGAAAGTGTCTACGGCAAGGTATCGCTAGCCGCTAGCGAATAAGGGTAGTATACTACCCTTATATGGCAAACTGGGACAATATCACAAGTATTGGTGAGGTGAAAGACCTGCGCGGCACAGCCTCGCCACTAGCCTATGCTGGTGGAGGTGGCCTAGTGGTGTTGCTGCTTACTATCGGGCTAAATTACCTTGGTATTCATGTGCTACCGAGTACGGTTGGTAGCGTAGTGAACGCTATAGGCAATAGCCGGGTAAGCACTAGGAAACAGCCTGTAGAATTTCAAGGTAAAGATAGTTATGAGGTTTTTGTATCCGAGGTACTTGGTTCGACTAATGACGTATGGTCTGAGGTGTTTAGCCAGAACGGCCGGGTGTATCAAGCGCCCCAAGCCGTACTGTACCGTGACGTTACTTCTACTGGCTGTGGTTCAGCCGATAGTTCGGTTGGGCCATTCTATTGCCCGGAGGACCAAACAATTTACCTTGACGAGACATTTTTTACAGAACTTTCTCAGTATGGTGCTAGCACCGGCGACGTAGCCCAGGCCTATGTGATAGCTCATGAGGTAGGGCATAATGTACAGAAACAGCTTGGGGCACTTAGTGGTGCTGATGCCAAATCTCAGTATGGCTCGATAGAAACCGAGCTACAAGCCGATTGTTATGCTGGTGTGTGGGCTTATGCCGAAAATAAGAATGGGTTATTTGCTGATGGTGAAATCAACCAGGCGACTAGCGCAGCCGCGGCTGTGGGCGATGATAATATTCAGCAAAAAACAGAGGGCAGGATAACCCCTGAAAACTTTACTCATGGGACTAGCGCGCAACGAGTAAATGCATTTAATGTAGG
>JAVTWQ010000007.1:0-10491 GCA_032229905.1 Saccharimonas sp. (SeqCode) | reverse complement strand
ACCGGCAAAACCGTTACCTCGCGCCCAGTTTATGCGAGCGCCGATGGCTCAAGCCAACAAACTGATATTGAGGCCTTAGTGTCCGCAAAATTATTCACTAGTGATGCGGCCGAGCAGCCCAGCACATATACTCCAGAGTGGGATACCATGATAACAAAGCCCAAAGCCACCACGCCTGACCAATGGCGCATCTTAATCGCTCGTTCACCATCTAGCGGTACTATCCGGACTTTTGTCGACACTACCTCAGACCCTGTGGCTAGCATGGTCAAAGATATCAACCGTACGGAACTCACTACCTGTGTTGACCCACAGGGCCTACTGACATTTGAACGGCGCGGTATTGTGCTACTTAAGGATGCATCTGGCTCGGCTAGCGTGAAAGATGCCGCAGGTGGCGCATGTTAGCCTTACGCGAGCGTGGCGATACTATTATTGAGGTGATGTTCAGTTTTGTAGTGTTTAGCCTAGTCGTTGTGAGCGCTTTAACACTTATGAACCAAGGTGTTGCTATGGCTGAGCGTTCGCTTGAAATCACACTAGTGCGCCAGCAGATTGACGGCCAGGTTACGATGGTGCAGCAAGCACAGCAGGCCAATAGCAAGGCTTGGCAGGACCTTAAGGCGGCCTTAGTTGATGACCCGGGTAGTTTCGGCTCGCTTAATAGCTGCCCAACTACGGGTGATGGTAGCCTAAGTCATGCTCAGTTTATGGGCATAGATGCTGCGACCCAAAGCCCAGCGCTGTACCATACAGACGTGAGTTCATACAGCCCCGCAGTCGCCTATGCTATGGTAGACATACTCGGCCGCGCGACCAGTAATGCTCCCCATGCCTATGGACTATGGCTTATGCTCGCTAAGGCCGATAAGAGTGAAACGAGCGCGGCCTATGACTTGCACGTGCGGGCTTGTTGGCCTAGCGCTGGCTCAAGCCAGCCAATTACTATAGGGACAGTTGCGAGGTTATATGCTATCAACTAAACGCCAAGGTTTTACCCTTATTGAGCTTATGCTTGCCATGTCTTTTATTGGTATTTTACTTATAGCTATGGCTGTATCAATAATTAACCTTACGCATCTATACAGCAAGGGCATTACCATTAAATCGGTTAATCAGGCTGGCCGTGATTTAGGCGTGGCCCTGCGCCGGGATGCCGCTAATATTAGCGTGGTGACAGCGCCTATTGTTCAGCCCAGCGACAGCGGCAGCGGTGGGCTAGGCCGCTTGTGCCTCGGTAACTATTCCTACATATGGAATTCTCCAGATAAGCTTGCAAGCAAAACAGCCGTAAATTATGCCGATGCTACCACAACTCCAATTGTTCTAGCTAGGGTAGTTGATGGTGGTGGCTCATACTGCCAGGCAGTCGCGGGCGTTTACCCAGTTATTGTAACTAAAGCTAATGCCACAGAAATGTTGCCAGCCGATAATGGTGATTATGCCTTGCGTTCATTAACCCTAGACCGCGTACCTCCAATCGGCAGCGCGGCTAAGGCTAATATGTTATATGATTTACGCTATACCATCGGTACGAATGAGCAGGGCACCATAGATACGCTTGATCAATCATGCAAACCGCCTAGTGCTGCCACCGGTAACTTTAACTTTTGTTCGGTTAATACATTTGAACTGATAGTGAGGGCAGGGTAGAATGAATAAAGGTATGGTTAGAAAGTACAAAGAGAGCGGCGTTGTTTCACTATTTGCAGTGTTATTCACAACACTAATTCTAACTGTTATGACGATAGGCTTTATACGCATAATGCTACAGGAACAACGGCAGGCGATGAACCAAGATTTGTCTCAGAGCGCCTATGACTCAGCCGTATCAGGCGTTGAAGATGCAAAGAGGGCCCTAAGGGCCTGTCTGCAGCAGGGCACTGGCTTAGCCGCATGTAATGCAATAAATAACCACAAGTGTAGCACCATACAAGATGCCGGAATAGTCAGCTCAAACAGTGATAGCGAGACAACTATTGTAAGTGGAACCTCAAAAGATACCAGCTTGAACCAAGCCTATACTTGTGTTGTAGTTCAAACAATAACAGATGATTATTTGGGCAATGTTCTGGATGGGCAGTCCTCGTTAGTCCCACTTAAGGCCACTGGCGCGTTTAACAAAATTGTTATCGAGTGGATGCATAAGGATGATGGAACCGGTAGCTATGCAGGCGGTGGTGTTGCAAATATTACCGCACCAGTTACTAGTGGCACACTAGGGGCTTTACCTCCACGCTCCGGATGGGCTACAAGCGCGCCGGCACTTATGAGAGTGTTAGCGGTATTACCAGCTCAGCCGGATACAGTGGCTTTAGCTGACCTAGATGGTCCAACGGCTTCGACGGCATTCCTGTGGCCATCTGTTACGGGTGCTTCAATCAATGAAGTAAAAGTTGATACAATAACAGGCATAGGAACGGCTCGTGCAACAAGTAGCGGTGGCGCCTTAACCCAACCCGTGGTAGTGGCCTGTTCTAATAATTTATACACTAGTGGCGGGTATGCTTGCAGAGCCACCCTTACTATGCCGGCTGGACAATCGGTACCAGCTGGCTCAACCGTAGCATTTTTGCGCCTAAATAGTCTATACCATGATACATCTTATCGCGTAACATTACAGCGCGATGACACACCAGTGACGTTTGATGGTGTACAGCCAATCGTTGACTCAACAGGTCGAGCCGACAATGTGTTTAGGCGTGTCCTAAGCCGCCTAAACTATAGTAGTTATGTCGATGATAGCATTATGGGCTCAGCTAACGCCGCCATATCTGTTACTGGCAACCTATGTAAGGATTTCTACATTACTGATACAGAAGCAAAGGGTGATGGTTGCGATACAAGGGTGCCGTAGCCAAGCTTATTCGTCGGTATGGAACTTCTCATATACATCGCGTAAGTGAGCGTCGGTTACATGTGTATATACTTGGGTCGTACTAATATTGCTATGTCCTAGCATGCCTTGCACGCTGCGGATATCGGCCCCGTTCATTAGTAAGTCAGTGGCAAAACTATGGCGCATAGTGTGTGGGCTAACGTGTTTTGTTATGCCGGCCAGCTTAGCGTATTTTTCTATCATTCGCTGGACACTACGCTGGGTTAGCCTGCGGTAGTCGCCTGCGTTACTAACTACTGTATTACGGCTGTAACTTAAGAACAGGGGAGGTAGGTTATCTAGCCTCTTTGCTAAGTAGGCTTCAATTGAGTTAGCGGCACGCTTACTGATGAATATCGGTCGGTCTTTTTGGCCTTTACCGCGTACCATAAATTCACGGCGTTTGGTATTGATGTGCCCGCGGTCTAAGCCGGTTAGCTCTGATACGCGCAGCCCAGAACTAAATAACAGTTCTAATAAGGCCCTGTCTCGCAAATTAGCTTCTGTCTCATCACTAGGCACGGTATCTAGCATACGTTCAACTTCATCGTAGTGAAGGAAGGTAACTTGCTTACGCACCACCTTGGGAAGCTCGATCTTTTCAGGGGTTAGGCTACTTATGTTACGTTTTGATAGGTAGTGTAAGAACCCGCGCAAGGCAATAAGGTGGTAGCTTTGGGTGATTGTCGCAAGGTCATCACCGTTATCGTTCGTGTAGCGGTTTAGCCAAAGGCGGTACTTTCGTATTAGCTCTGTTGTAATTTGGTCAACACTAATATCACCATTAAATTCAATAAACCGTTCCAAGTAATGTCTATAATTCTCGGCAGTTTTACTGCTACGACCACCTTCTACCTCAAGGCTTTCGACAAAGTCTAGGATTAACTCTGACATATAAAGTGGTGTACTCATACGTATAGCATAGCGTAAGCGGCATGAAAAAGGTATAATTTAAGATATGGATATGGTAACAACTTTTGTATTGGGCTTTGTTCAAGGCCTCACCGAGTTTATTCCGGTTAGTAGTTCCGGGCATTTAGTAATTTTTGAACACCTGTTCGGCCAGGCCGATCACATGTTTATTAACTTTATTAATATTGGCACACTACTGGCGCTACTAGTGTATTACCGCACTACTCTAGCTAGTATCTATAAAGACATAACCAAAAACCATAACTATAAGCTTGCCCGAAACATCCTACTTACCTCTATACCGGCCGGCCTGGCTGGCCTGGCGTTTTCTCATGTTATTGATACTAATCCGTTTTTTACCAACATATATGTAGTCATAACCGCCCTAGTAGTAGTTGGCGTTGTGATGATTGTGCTTGAGCGCCTGCCACGCGCTGCACCGGTTGAGGATGGGGCACACCTAAGCTGGCAAAAAGCCTTAGGTATTGGCGTAGCTCAAACTTTTGCTCTTATCCCAGGAGTATCACGCTCGGGCTCAACAATTATTGCGAGCCGTTTGAGCGGGCTTAGTAGCGGGGCCGCCGCCGATTACAGTTTTTTGGCCTCAATACCTATTATGCTAGCACTCACGCTTAAACTGTTTATAGGTAGCAGCGACCGCCAGTACCTAGCCGCCCACCTCCCACAGTTAATAGTGGGTAACATCGTAGCCTTTATAGTTGGACTTTTAGCCATTAACTTTTTGCTTACCTACCTAAAAAAGCATGGTTTACAGGCTTTTGGCTGGTACCGTATTATCGCTGCAACCGTATTGCTCCTTGCGCTTAGCATGTAAGCTGTAATATAGTTTAGTAAATTAACCCTCAGGAAGGAGCATATGGAACGAACTCTTGTTGTACTAAAACCAGATGCCGTGCAGCGCGGTATAGTGGGCGATATCATTACTAGGTTTGAGCGAGTTGGCTTAAAGATTATTGCTGCAAAACTATTTATTCCAAGCAAGGAGATGCTTGATAAGCATTACCCGGCCGATAGGGAAGATTTTGTGCGCGGGCTAGGTAACCGCACGCTCGATAGCTATAAAGAGATGGGCCTAGACCCAATTGAGCAGTTTGGCATGGAAGATGCCGCACGTATTGGTGAGCAAGTTCGAACCTGGTTAACTGATTTTATGCGCTCAGGCCCAGTCTTTGCTTTTGCCCTTGAAGGCCCGCACGCTATTGAGGTTGTTCGTAAAATCGTTGGCTCTACCTTACCACAAAAGGCCCTGCCAGGGACTATAAGGGGCGACTACTCCTTTGATTCATCATATATGGCGAACTCTGCTAGCCGGCCAATCAAGAACCTTATCCATGCTTCTGGTAACGCCGAAGAGGCCAAATTTGAGCTAGACCTATGGTTTAGCGACAATGAAATCACCGAATACGACACTGTGCATCAAAAACACATGCAGTAGCCAGTAGCGTGTGATATATAATAGGGTAGCAGTCCACTGGTGGCTAGCGCTATAATGCCCTGGTAGCTCAACGGATAGAGTAGCTCCGTCCTAAGGAGAAGATATAGGTTCGATTCCTGTCCGGGGTACCAATAAAATCACCTCACTTTTCGTGAGGTTATTTTATTGCCTAGAATAGGAGATACGGTGGTGCTATTACTAGTGCTCAGTGTATTTTGTTACCGTTGTGGGTTATGATATCTATATGAGTAAGCCAGAGGGTAAGTTAAGTCTGCAGTTTGACGGCCAACGGCCGGGTGAAGATGTACTATTTGTGTTTAGGCGGCATATTATAGCCATGCGTAAAGGTTTTTATAGCCTACTTATTCCTTTTGCCCTTTCGGCTATCCCTCCGCTTATCTGGCAAGACAAACTAGAGCTTTTTTTGTTACCGATTGCCGGCTTGGTTGTTGGGCTTATCCTGTTTAGTTATCACTTTATAATGTGGTATTTTACAGTCTATATTGTAACCAATGAGCGCATAAGGCAGGTAACTCAAAGGGGCCTATTTGGTAAAGATGTCGTAGAGCTGCGCCTATCTAAGATCCAGAACATCAGCTATAATATACCAGGGTTTACAGGTGAACTATTTAAGTTTGGCACGATTGTTATCCAAACTTTTGTCGGTGACCTTGTGATTAATAAAGTCGAGCACCCAGACGAAATATATAATAAGCTACAAGATGCCGTTCATAAGGCAATTAGCGATGCTGGTGGGCAACAGAATGAAGAAGATACAACTGAATAATATACGATTACTACGCAAGAAGAATAATGCCGATAAACCGGTGTCGCGTATTACTAATGAAACTGTAGTCGAGCACCGCGAGCAAATCTTAGCGGGCGGGCGGCGGTTCAAATATCCTATTCAATATGCTAAACATAAACTAGTGGCGAACGCTATCATAATAACTCTAGTAGCCTTAGTGCTATTAGTCGCGCTTGGCTTGCAGCAGCTATATGTAGCACAAAACTCAAGCGATTTCATGTATCGTATCACACAGCTATTCCCAGTCCCGGTAGCAACTATTGCTAATGAGCCGGTGCGCTATAGTGATTATTTAGTTTACTACCGTGGCAGCGAGTATTATCTTAGTAAATACGGCGAAGTAAGGTTAAATACCGAAGACGGCAAGCGCCAATTAGAAGGTATTAAGCGCCAGGCACTCGACAAAGCTGAGGCTGATGCCTATGCTGCTAAGCTTGCGCGAGATAAAGGCATAGCCGTTACGAGTGCCGATATAGATGCGGTTGTTAATGGTCAGCGAAATACGGCTAATGGCCAAATTTCACAGGAAGCCTACGACGCCTCGTCGCTACTCATGTATGGTTGGTCAACGGCTGATTACCGCCAGGCGGTTAGCCGTAGTATCTTACGGGCCAAGGTGGCTTTCGCGGTTGATGACCAGGCTAAGGCTCAGTCCGACAAGGCGCTAGGGCTAGTAAAATCAGGTAAAAGCTTGCAGGATACGGCCAAAGAACTAGGTGGAGGCATTACGGTGCAGTCGCCAGGGCTTATCGCTAGCACTAGCTCATTTAACGGCCTAGCCGTGTCTGATGTAGCTAAGTTAGAGTCTGGCGCAACGAGCGGGGTAATGAAAAGCGTTACGGATGATGGGTACTATATTGTTCATGTTACACAAAAGACAGACACCCAGGTCAACTTTGAGTTTATCAAGATTCCGCTTAGCGCCTTTTCTAGTAAGGTCGCCGATATCAAGAAAACTAACCAGATTCACGAATTTATTAACGTTGCCAAGTAGTTAGCTGGGTAGCAGGGAAGGAATGAGATATGTATCAACTGCCAAGTCTTCAATATGATTACGGTGCGCTCGGTCCGTATATAAGCGCTGATATTATGAAGCTTCATCACGATAAACATCACCAAACTTATGTTGATAAGCTGAATGCTGCCTTAAACGATAATCCAACATTCATGGGCATTGCTTTGCCTGAATTACTAGCGCGGCCAGATTTACCGGCCGCTATTCGTAACCATGGTGGTGGTCATTATAATCATTCACTGTTTTGGCAGTGGATGGCGCCAGGGGCAGGGGGTGAGCCTACAGGGGAGTTAGCTAAACAAGTTGAACACAAATATAGTTCATTTCAGGGCTTTGTAGATGAGTTTTCTAACAAGGCCAACGGACTGTTTGGTAGTGGCTGGGTGTGGTTGTTACCTAATATGGAGATTATTACAACGCCAAACCAAGATACACCAATGCTACTCGGTAAGTCTGAACCAATCTTAGGGCTAGATGTATGGGAGCACGCCTACTACCTAGATTATAAAAACGCTCGGGCTGATTATGTGAAGGCTTGGTGGGAGGTTGTTGATTGGGGGTTTGTTGGTGAGAGGCTTAAGGAGCTAGGTAGGGTTTGATTGTTTAACCGGATATCGCTCGCGGGCTCGCTCTTTTGCCTTCGCGGTAAAATTGTAAGCAAGCTTCCATTTTACCTTGTCGGCGGCACCGAACCGGCGATTCGCGCCAGCAAAAGCCGTTGCATCGCCGGTCCAAACCATTGGTCAAGCCAAAATAAATATCCCACACAAGGTGGGGTATTTATTTTGGCGCGCCCGACCGGATTCGAACCGGCGATCTCCTCCGTGACAGGGAGGCGTGATAGGCCAACTTCACTACGGGCGCAGATAACTTTTAACTCCACGTATTTTAGCAGGTCGTTAGTCATAAATCAACAGGGGCGGGCCAACTAGGCTTGTGCTATAATAACGGGGAAGGATACGCCACCTTAGCTCAGCTGGTAGAGCAGCTCACTCGTAACGAGCAGGTCGCCGGTTCGACTCCGGCAGGTGGCTCCATAATTATGACAAAAGAAGACTTAAAACTATCTGCAAAACGCCTAGCCGAAGACAGGCCGTTCTTAATGATGCTCATAGGTGTCATACTAACAGGCTTTACGTATTTAGTTGTTATTGGGTTTTCTATCCACCCGGTTGATGTACAGGTCTACACCCGCTATACCGCTTTTGGCGAGGCCCACTTTTATAAAAGCCCTTGGCAATATACTCTGCTATTTGCTGCTTTTGGCCTTATCGTTATGGTGGTTCATAGTGCCCTCATGGTTAAGATGCATGGGCTTGACCGCCGCCAAACGGCTATGTTTGTTGGTTGGCTAGCTATAGGCATACTCTTTATTGGTGCCGTTTACGCACTTTCCATCATGAGGCTGGCGTTCCGCTAATATGGCCAGTTTAGACCTAGCAACCGGTAAACGAACACCATTTTATAGATTCTTAGAAATTATGCCAGCCGTGCTAAGCTACGGCGCGATTATTGTCCTGGTAGTATTATCTATTGTTAACCCTAATGCCGCCGCAATTTACCTAATGATCGTTATTATTACGCTACTGGTGAAATCAGTTGGCATAGCTTACCGCACAATATTGGGCCACCGGCAGCTAACAGTTGCCCAAAAGATTGATTGGCATGGGCGCCTAAAAGATCTTGAGGATCCTGTAGCAGCTCTTGAATTATTAGATAAAAACGATAGTAGTCTGCAGGCTCATGCTGCAAACCTACGCGCAGTTATAGCTTCACCATCACAGTACCCTAAGCCATCTCAGCTGTACCAGGGCGTTATTGTAGCCGCCTATAACGAGGCCTACGATGTGATCCAGCCTACGATTGAATCAATAAAAAACACCAATTATAACAACAAGCAAATCATCTTGTTCTTTGCCTACGAAGAGCGCGGCGGCGCGGAGATCGAAAAAACCGCTAAGCGTTTACAGCGTGAATATAAAGACGTCTTTTATGATTTCCAGATAGTAAAGCACCCGGCTGACATGCCGGGCGAGGTGAAGGGCAAGGGGCCAAACATTACCTACGCTGGCCATAAGTTAGAGCAGTGGTGTGAGGCCAGGCACATTCCGCTTCAAGATGTCATAGTAACTACGCTAGATTGCGACAACAAGCCACACCCCGTTTATTTTGATTACGTCGCCTATGAATACATCATCCACCCCAATCGTAAGCACCTATCGTTCCAGCCGGTTGCCTTATACTTTGGCAACATTTGGGATGCGCCAGCCCCTATGAGGGTCATTGCTACCGGCAACTCTTTTTGGACAATAATCAGCAGTATGCGGCCGCATACCTTGCGTAATTTTGCGGCCCACTCACAGCCACTCGATGCTTTGGCTGGTATGGGTTTTTGGAGCAAGCTTAGTATCGTAGAAGATGGACACCAATATTGGCGTAGCTACTTTTACTTTGGGGGCGACTACGATGTAGTGCCAATCCATGTGCCAGTGTATCAAGATGCTGTTATGGCCGATACATTAAAAAAGACTTTTATAGCTCAGTTTAAGCAGCTGAGGCGCTGGGGGTATGGCGTATCAGATATTCCCTACGTGGGGGTGCGGTTGTTCAGCAAGCAGCGTAATGTACCATTTATCGGGGGACTTGCTAGGTTTATGCGCCTAGTAGATAGCCACGTTACGTTAGCGGCTATTGCCGTACTGGTACTATTTGGCGGCTGGATACCACTCCTGGTGAACCCGCAGGCTTCACACAGCATAGCGGCGCATCAGCTTCCAGAGGTAGTAAGTATTGTTCAGCGTATTGCTATGATTGGTCTGTTTATAACTATATTCTTGATGATCAAGATGCTACCACCACGCCCAGAGCGCTATAAGCGCCGCCGGACAGTATGGATGGTGTTGCAGTGGCTACTCATGCCACTAACATCGGTGGGCTTTAGCTCGCTAGCGTCATATAACGCTCAAACACACTTGGCCCTGGGTAAGTACCTAGACACCTTTGATGTAACAGAAAAGGCGACACTGCAGTCGCGCGATGCCGCCCGGGCTGCTAAGCAGTCTAAGAAATCGTCCAAATAACATATTAGGCTAAGGCAAATAGACCCCGGAAAGGGGTTTAGTAATTTCATTAGGTTTAATATCCTACTGTGAGTAGGTTTTGCTGTCTTTTTTCGCCTGGCTCCAGCTCTTATCGTATTCAAACTTGATGTCGATAAGTTCTAGGGCTGAACGTTTAGTATGATTACTCATATATCCATACTAGCATAAGCAGTATATTTTGTCAATAGTGGGGGCGCTTATACAATATATCACCAGGTGGATTAAATGAGTCATTATAGATGAAAAAGAACGTGGATAACTTTTGGCTACTTGTGGGAAACAAACAAAAAACCCCTGCTGAGGGGGTACTGTACTGTGGTG
>JAVTWQ010000006.1:0-68807 GCA_032229905.1 Saccharimonas sp. (SeqCode) | reverse complement strand
CTATCCACTTACCTTTACTGACCACATATAATAGTGCGTATACGCCGGCTAATATTCCTACAGCACCAAGTGCTGATAACGGTGACACGCTGCCTGGAAAAGCCGCTAGCCGAACAAGCATAAAAGCTAGTGAAACCCCTGCGAATGCGTAGTTTAAAACATCAGGCAGTAGCTGCCATTTATAATCGTATGCGGCAAGCATAACTAGTAGCACTATCGCTAAGAGCCAAAGCCCAAACAATATAGACGCGCCGGCTACACTAAAGCCATAAGGCCAAAGTAAATATGAAGCCACAAAGAGTAGCGCCATGCTAAATTCCATCACTAACTCAAACTTGCCAATAGGCTTATGACAGTAGCGGCATTTACCACCGAGCGTGATCCAGCTAATAACCGGCACCAAGTCTTTCCAGCCCAGGGTGTGGCCACAGGCTAGGCACTGTGAACGGTCAGACTTTTGCTTACGGCCATAGAGTGGCTTTAGGCGTTTGTATTCGGCTGCATCATAAGCTTCACCTTCTTTTTTATCAGCCACCAGCTGGCGGGCCCTTAACCTCCATATTTGAGCCCCAGCAAAGCTGCCAAACACTAACCCAAGTAGTGCCATTAGGGTAGTCCATACATAATCCATAAGCATTATCATATCTTATGTGGCTTTAAAAACAAAATACCCCGCTTTGGAGCGGGATATTCTTTGAGTTCAGTAACTATACACCCTGGCAGAATATAGAACTACCGTTTTCGAGCTTTACCATTACGGCCGCTTCGCGTGTTGTACCAGCTACAGCTGACTCACCCTTATCATCACACTTAGCGCCAGTTATAACCTGGATAACATCGTTTGCAGCATCACCAGAGCCAGTTTTACTATCAATAGTGGCCACCTTTACTGTATACTCGTTATCTACTAGAGTATCGCTAGCACTACCACCACCCGTAGGGGTCTTACCATCAATATATCCAGCTAGTGCACTACCGTTTTCGGGTTGTGCCCCACGCTTGTTTGACTGGTAGGTCGTAACCGCTGAAGCTACCTTACCAACTACATCCTTACGAGCTTGGTCGCGCTGGTTGCGCTGCAACGCTGGTAATGCAATAAACACCATTAAAAATATAAGGGCTGCAATGGCAAGCACCAATACAACCTCAATTATCGTAAATCCTTTTTCCTTCAATTGTTGACGGCTCATATATCCCCTACTCCACCTTTCGTTATATAAACAACTGCTACTAATATTACAAAACCATAGGCGGTTTGTCTAGTGAATACTGCCTACTAGGCTATAGATCGGGAACAAAATCGCCCCCACCATACCACCGGCTACAACCGCAAGCACCACCATTAGTATAGGCTCGATGGCCGTCGAAATCGCTTTAATCTCCTCGTCTAGCTCGTCCTCATATACCTGAGCGGTTTTGCCCATCATTTCATCGATTTTACCTGATTGCTCACCGATTTTTATCATTTGTGGCACCATAGGCAGTATGTAATCTTCGGGCTCTAAGGCCACTGAAAGCGCCTTGCCACCCTTTACCTTTTCGGCAGCCCGCTCAATGCTACCTTGAATAAGTGTATTATTAACACTCTCGCCACTAATTCTTAGCATATCTAGCATAGCAACGCCGGTGGCTAGCAGGGTTTGGCCGGTCCTAGTAAACCTAGCCATATAAAGCTTCCTAAACATACCCTTAAACATCGGCACGTTGAGCTTCATGCCATCCATCGCCCTCACTCCCTGGGTAGTTTTAAGGTACTGCCTAAAGAAATATCCGCCAATAATAGCTAGCATTATAACTATCCACCAAAACTTGGTCAAAAAGGTCGATGCATTGATCATGACCTGGGTCAAGAACGGCAAAGTCTTTTTCATATCGCTATAAAGTTTTGCCACCTGAGGCACCACTGTAACAAGCATGAATATCATCACGCCCATAATAACCACGAGCACAATGATTGGGTAAGTTAGGGCGCCCTTGATTTTACTCATCATGGCGGCGTCCTTTTCTTGCTGAGCGGCCACGCGCTTTAGCGACTCATCAAGCGTACCAGAGGCCTCACCGGCCGTTACTAAGGCCAAAAAGATCTTATCAAACACCTCCGGGTGCTTACCAAAAGCGTCTGATAACTGTTTACCGCCCTCAACATCGGCGATCACTTCTTCGATAATGCCCTGCATACGCTTATTTTGGGTTTGCTCAGCCACGGTGCGCAAGCTCTGAGATAGCGGTAAACCTGCCCCAATAAGGGTAGCTAGCTGGCGCGTGAACACTATCTTATCTTTTGTAGTAATGCGATTCTTTAGTTTATCTAATAATGAACCACCACCCGTATCCTCCTTGATATCAAGCGGTACGAAGCCCTGTTCAACTAACACCTTAGCGGCGGCTGTTTCAGAATCAGCCTGAACCATAGATTCAACAACTTTTTCAGAGGCCTTATCGCGCGCTTTATAATTAAACTTTTTCATGTATTAGCCTCGCATTAACCTTTCAAATTCTGTTATGTCAACTGCGTACTCACGGGCGCTATCGTAAGTCACGGTGCCGTTTTGTACTAAACTCACTAGCGTACGATCCATTGTTTGCATGCCTTGGTCGGCACCAGTTTGAATAATCGCATCAAGCTGATGGGCCTTACCTTCACGGATAATATTGCGCACGGCTGGGTTAGCCACAAGCACCTCGGCTGCCACGACGCGGCCGCCGCCAATTGCCGGCACTAAGCGCTGGCTACAAATCGCCATCAATATATTAGCTAACTGTGAGCGGATTTGAGGTTGCTGATGCGGTGGGAACACATCTATCATACGGTCGATACTTTGCGCTGCACTATTGGTATGTAGGGTCGCAAACACTAAGTGGCCAGTTTCGGCAATTGTTATTGCCGCACTAATCGTTTCGAGGTCGCGCATTTCACCAATCAGCACCACATCTGGATCTTCGCGCAAGCTGCTACGCAAAGCCGCGCTAAACGAATAAGTATCATAGTGCACTTCGCGCTGCACTACGACAGATTTTTTACTCTTATGGGTAAACTCAATCGGGTCTTCTATGGTTATGATATGGTGCGCTTTTTCGGTATTAATCTTATCGACTAATGACGCTAGCGTGGTGGATTTACCACTGCCGGTTGGGCCAGTTACCAGTACTAAACCGCGTGGGTAATCAGCAAACGTCATCACAACTGGAGGCATGCCAAGTTCTGTCACAGATTTAATTTCGTTAGGTATAAGGCGCAAAGCCGCCGCTAGGTTGCCGCGTTCATGGAAAGCATTTACACGGAACCGACCAAGCGTTCCAAAAGCAAAGCTAAAATCAAATTCCTTATCTTTCATAAGTATTTGCTGTTGGTCTTGGTCTAAGATAGCAAAAATCAAAGATTCAACCTGCTGCTCATCAAGCGGAGCAATGCCGGGAACGGGTGTTAGGGAGCCATCAACCCGTAGCATAGGCGGCAAGCTTACCTGGATATGTAGGTCTGAGGCGCGCTTTTTTACGACCTCTTCAAGCAGCACTTCTATCCTGAGCGCCGGTGCCTGTGATTGTGATTGTGGTTGCATGCCTTCCCCTTTTATTGTTACGCGGTATCTGATGTTACCCGGTTTACTTCTTCTAGTGTAGTGAGCCCTGTGAGCGCCTTTAGGTAGCCGTCTTGGCGCATTGTCACCATGCCCTGCTGCATCGCCATGTTCTGGATCTGCAAGCTAGTTGAACGAGCGGTAATAAGCTCCTGGATTTCTGGCGTCACATCCATCACTTCGTATAGGCCGGCCCGCCCAGCATAACCGCGTGGTGTTGCTGGCGTGTCATGGCCCTTAACTAAAGTATAAGCGGTTTGCCCTGCTAGTGGCAAGTCTTTGTAGCCTAAGTCCTCTGATACCCGCGCCACATCATCCTTAGTTTTTGGTAATATATGCCCAACGGTTTGTAAAATATTTTGAGTTTCCAGGGC
Source organism: Saccharimonas sp. (SeqCode) (assembly GCA_032229905.1). Lineage (GTDB taxonomy): Bacteria > Patescibacteriota > Saccharimonadia > Saccharimonadales > Saccharimonadaceae > Saccharimonas. The sequence continues at coordinate 64,855 of JAVTWQ010000006.1, read as the reverse complement.
GTTCGACCAATAAGCATCCCGCCGTGGCGCCACCCGTCGCACTAAGCGCTGACCAATAATTGTGTTCACGGTACTAGCTATCAAAAATGGTTCAATTTCCATATCAAGTAAGCGCGGCAACACGCCAGCCGCACTATTAGTGTGGAGCGTACTAAACACCAAGTGGCCCGTAAGGGCGGCCTGCACGGCTAGATTAGCGGTTTCGGCGTCGCGGATCTCCCCTACCATCACTACATTAGGGTCTTGGCGCAAGATTGAGCGCAGGCCATTGGCAAATGTTAACCCCACCTCAGCATTAACCTGGATCTGGTTCACGCCGTCCATTTTGTATTCCACTGGATCCTCTAGTGTTACGATGTTAATCGAATCGTCCTTAATCTCTTTAATCAAAGCATACAGGCTAGTAGATTTACCACTACCAGTTGGGCCAGAGGTTAAAAGCATTCCATTAGGCTTTTTTAGACCCTTAAATATCGCCCTTAAAGAGCGGCCAGCGTAACCCATTTCTTGCAGGTTAAAGGTATTACCGGTTTTATCTAGCAAACGAATAACCACCTGTTCACCCCAAACTACGGGGCTAATGGCAATACGTAAATCTACTTCTTTATTAGCTACTTTTACCGCAAACTGGCCGTCTTGTGGTACGCGGTGTTCATCAATTTTAAGGTTGGATAAAATTTTTATACGGCTAACTAAAGCTGGCTCGATACTCTTTGGCAGCTGCATAACCTCACGTAGCACGCCGTCCACCCGGCAGCGTATCTTAAGAGCCTTTTCAAGTGGTTCCACATGGATATCGCTGGCTCGTGACTTAACGGCGTATTCCAAAATAGTACTAAGGGCCCGGCTAATCGGTGAATCTTGTACAATTGTTTTAATATCGCCGCTGGCTTCTTCGGCCGCCTCACGTTGTGAAGCGCTAGCCGCCTCATCCACGCTGGAAAGGTCAGTCTTATACTGGTCCAGCACATGCCTTACTCCAGCCTCAGAGGCCATAAACACCTTGAGTGGCCGCTGAATGCGGTTTGATAAGTAATCCACTGCCTGCACGTTATTAGCGTCAATCATGGCTACGGCTAGCCGGTTTTGCACTTCAGCTAGCGGCACAGCCATAAAGCGCTCGGCAACATCAGAAGGCAGTAAGGCTAGCACATTTTGCTCCACCATGCTGTTTGTTAAATTAACATAGGGCACTCCCGATACATGGGCAATAGCGTGCGTTAACAGCTCGTCATCTATCACCTTTTGCTCAGTTAGTATGGCCAGTAGCGGCTTATTAGTCTTACTAGCCTCGGCCGCCGCAGCTTCAAGCGCCTCACGCGCAACTAGGCCTTCCTCCTGAAAAAGAGTGACGAGCTTATCTTGGATCTCTGTCGTCATCAACGCCATAGGGCCACCTTACTTAGCAGAGCTGCTCCCAATAACCGTTTCGACTGTTGGGTTTGTCGCCTGTGCATTAAACACACGCTGGTCAGGGCTGACCACTTTAGAGCTAATAGATTGAACGGTTTTTACCTTTACGCCTTTATCGGATGGCTTAAGCAGCGGTATAGAATTAGCCACGAAAAATGCGACCATAATGGATAATGATGCAATAAGAACTAGCATTGCTATATCGGATTTTTTCATGGCTTTACCACCTTATCGCTTAGCTGAAGGACCACTGGAGGCATGTAGAAAGCGTGTCCATTAAGTGTCATTGTCATGCGCACATCAGACTGTTCTAACTTGATTGAATCTACCTGGATAGTCCTAATAGATGATTCAAACTTTTTAAGTACATCTTTGACCGCATTAGGATCGGCCGATGAAACCACGATTACAAATGGTATAGTTTGTACGCCATTAGCGGCGGCCGGTACACTTACACTTACGGAATCTTGCCCCACACTAAACGATTCTAACCGTACATTTGGCACACTACTAACTAACTTGCTTTGTATAGAAGCTCCAAGGGCAAGTTTATTGTTATCAGCTGGCAGCGCATCTAATATGACCTGCAGGGCCTTTTCCTGTGGGTTAACTTTTACGCTATTAAGCTGATCGTTCGTTTCCAGCACCCTAACATTACTAGTCAGGTCACTTGCTACTTTATTATTACTTTGCAGGGTGGATACGGTTTTACTCTTTTCGCCAATTACCTTTTCCTTAAACACAATCTGCTGTACCAAAAACCATGAGCCAACCAGCGCAAACCCAACCACAACTGATGCCCCAGCCACCCATAAGAACATGCGCTTGGAAGAATCCGATATCTGCTGGCGCTTACGAATAGTGGCGTCTTTTGGTGCGTCCATTACTTATTACTCCCTGTTACATCACTAGCTGGCTGCGTAAATAAGCTATCTGGCACACGCGTGTGTGAGTCGGTTACATCTACCGTGCCGGTTGGCGTTACCACCCGGACGTTGCTAACCGTGTTAGAAAATAGCTCTTTGGGGTAAATAAAGTTTAGCTCAAACCTTAACACCTGCTTACCGGTTGAGTCTTGGCCCAGGCTAGTCTTACCAATATTTACCGTATCACTCAAAGCAGCTGTCCCATCCTGCCCGTTACCCGTGTAAGCCACATTCGTGTTCAATATCGTCTTTTTTAGCGCATCTACAGAGTTAAAGCCATTAGCCGATACACCCTGAACATTTATAGTCTTTTTGGCCGGGTCAACTGTTATTTGGGTCATCTGCACATTATTTGGGGCTGTAGGGTTAACAGCGCTTAGTAGGTCGAAGGTACGTGATGTCATAAGCTTGTTATCATTTAGGGTAGATATATTCGCTAACTGGTTCTGGATAGTTACAACGTCATTTAGATCTTTATTGTTACCAACAAGCTTTTTATACTCGGTATCAATCGAGCTATCGGCAAGAACATCCCGGACATTTTGCGCCACTAACATAGCACCCAAGAGCACTACTACGCCAGCCGAAGCTAAGCATACTAGGATAGAGCCCGATATTACCCGGGCGCGTAAACGCTGAGAGCGCAAAAACTCTTGCTTAATATCTGGGACTAGGTTGATTTCAATCATAGCCGGTTACCCCGCTTAGCTAGGCCTACGGCGGTAGTAAACTCTGATGCCACGGCCGCTAGCTGTTGTTGGTCGGCTTCGCTCAACCGAACACCCTGCCATGGGTTTGCCGGTGCTACCTGCACACCTGTTTTACTACTAAGGTATTCACCAAACATTGGTATAATGGCCGCAAAACCCGATAATAGCATGGCGCTAATCGGAACGCTTGGGTAACGAGTTTGGAAAAACTTAATCGATTTTGTGACTTCGGCCGAAAAACTATCTAAGGTGGTTTCTACGGCATGTAACACCTGGCCCTCAAGCCTATCTGGCGCAAGGCCAAATTTTAATATAAACTGCCTAGCTTGGTCATCTTGTACGTTTAGGTTCTGTACGGCGGCCTTAACGAGTGAGCTAACACCCGTAGGTATAGTGCGCACTAGCCGTGGTGCATCGCCATAGGTAATGGCAAGGTCGGTCGAAAGCTCGCCCATATCTAGCATTACCATAGCAGTCGTTGCAGCGTTTGGTGGCACTAGTGCCCGCACCATAGCAATAGGGTCAGGTTCGGCCGCTATAACATTGAGGCCCAGGGCCTCTACTAGCTCCATGCGCTCTTCGCTATAAGCTTTAGCCGTGCTACTAATAAGAACCTCTTGCATGTTTTGTTCGCGGAGTGACGGGCCAAGCAGCGCCCAGTCTACCTTGGCCTCATCGGCACCCATCGGTATATACTGGTCAATCTGGTATTTCATAGTGGCCTTTAGTTCAGCGTCGCTGATATTTGGCACATCTATCACCGTAGTAAAGGTTTTGCTAGATGGCAAGCCAATCACCACGTTTTTAGTGCGGATACCACTTTGGCCAATAGCCGTCATAATAATTTCGCCTAGTTTACGGCGAGCCTCGGCGCTATCACTAGCGGTTACACGGCTATCTACCGGTACATAGGCGTGCGCTACCAAAGACCACTGCCCCTGGCCGGCCGGGTTAAGTTGTACCACTCGAATAGCGTTCGTGCCAATGTCGAGTGCAAAAAAATCGCCCATCCCTTTACCTAAACTCATACTGTAACCTAGTATACCTAACCATTAGCAGTTTGTACAAGGGCTAAAACCTAAAAACGTGGTGGTAATTCATGCGTAAATATAGTTCTTATGGGTAAGTCCTTGGCATCTCCACTGTTGAGCATGCCAATCCACATATATGCATCTGGTCGTAAGTTGATTATCTCAGCCGGAATATTCATTGTGTCCGAACCTGCACCATTAGTGCGCCTTAGCTGCAGCTCTCCAGTAATTACTGGACCATTTATAAGCAGAGTGTTCCTGCTGCATTCATCACCAGCTTTTAAGCCGCTATAATACATGCCGGTCTGAATGGGCCCACAGGTCGATATTCTACCATATTCGCCATTACTACTAGGCTCAGCCACTAACCAAGCGTCAATATTACTTACAGAAGGTGCTATTACAATGTTATGAGCCACAATTATAATCTGTGAGGCATATTCAATACGACTATAGCTAGTTAGGCCAAGATAAATGTTACCATCTATTTCTATAGTCCCGTCAGAAATAATGACTACGACGGCATTCTTACTAAACGTCCCTTGAAGTTTTGTTGTAGCACTACTCAAATTGATTACCGATACCCTATCAGCTAATATACTGCCATTACTTGATAAGTCGTTCAAGTTGACCGCATTGCTAGACACGGACATATTAAGCGCTGCTTGTCCAAGCTGAGACCTTATAGACCTGAGCTGCAGGGCAGACGACCATTGGCCGGCTGGGCTACTAGTATTAGAGAAGCTTAAGACATTACGTACAGAATCTGATAGCGCACCAGCATAGCCGAGCTTACCTGATAGTGCCCCAGCCGATACCGATTTAATACTACCCTGGCTGGGCGCAAATATGCCATACTCAACCCAGCTACCATACGTTCGATCGTTAATTTGCTTGGTACCAGTACTGGCCGAGGCTAAGTTGGACGGGAGCGCTGGTAATAACGCATCGCCAAGACTCAGGTCGCCACCTCTTATTTGAACATTTGGCTGTTTTGCAATAATCACACAAGCGGCGCTACTTAAATAATCTCTGTTTTTTTCGCCCGATATATCTCGCGAAGCAACCCCAAGTATACGACATACTCTGTCGCCCGGCTTGATAGGATAGCCTAGTCCAGAGATATTAACCTTTTCATCACCAACGCTTTTTGTTTCACCTGATACGAACTTGCTTGAGCCCTTAGGTGAAATCGTTTTACAACCGACACTACTAACAGTTTTATAGTAGCTACAATCATAGCCCTTGCCGTCACTGGTTGGCCCCAGGTGTTCATCCAAATAACCAGTTGGGGTCGGCGTACCGCTTGGTATATATAGCTCATAAGCCTGATAGTCTGTGTTGTCTGAATTCATACCAACGTCATTTACTGTATGTGTAAAGTTTACCGTACTATCACTTGATACTAGCACGCTACTCTCTCCGTTAACTTTCGTATTGGGCGTAAGGCCGTAACCCTGTAACCTAATCTTGGTGATCTTAAGGCCGGTTAATGGAGCCGTTGACTGTATCAGAAAGGTCAGGCTATTGGCTCCGTTCTTAAAGCAATCTGTTCGGTCAGCTGGATTTGTAAACGTAAAGTCATAATTACTTTTGTTATGCCCAGAATAAAACCATGCTGTTGAGTTTACTAGGTCCTTACCTGTCTTGTTGTCATGCCCAGTTACAAGTAGCTGGCAACTGTTCACGTAAGCCTGCACCCTGTTGTCGATAATACCCCCGATATCTAGCTTAAGCATATACTTTGATGCATCGATATAGCTCGGAATAGTAAAGTCATTCTTAAGTTTGAAGGCGTATACATTAGCGTAATCATAAGTAGCCAGTCCAGTTACAGTCGGGTCATAGCAATCAGCGGAAGAGTAGTTAAGCCCAAAAATATTCTGGCCTATCCAGCTAGCAGAGTCGGCCGTGCCACCACCCACCTTCATAGTGCCTTCCCACATACCACCCCATGAGTTACCAGCGCCACCCGTTCCATTTTCATAAACAATATAGGCCGGCGTCTCTACATCCATGCCTGTACCCTTACCAGCACCGCCGCCTAGGCTAGAATACTGGCAGGTTCCTGATCCGGCCTTATTCTTAATATCACCAGGACTTTCCTCCACCTGTGTACTACCATTTGGTCGCATAACGTATGAAATCACCCAGTGCTTATCTATAGAGTATGCCGGGTTACTCAAACTACTTATACTTGTAGCTGTTATTTTTTTTCTGTCTTCATCTACGCCAGTCGGCCATAAACCAATACCAATACTATCACTGGAGCCTAATGCGTTAGCCGACGGCATAGGTTGTTGTACTAATAATGACACAAGGCTGGCAATAGCTCCGCCAAACACTAAAATAAGCAAAAATATGTCCTTGTCAGAACGATGCATTATCCTTTTACTTTTTCTAATGGGTAACATATAGCTTGATAGTTTCATATTGTTTAAATTTGATATTACCTATCATATACCAATTCTACTACCTAAAAACGCGGCGGTAGCTCATGTGTAAAAATTGTTGTAATTGGCATGCCCGTTCCACCGCTACCAGCAGCCAATCTACCTCCCCATACATATGCATCGGCGCGTAGGTTAATAGTCTCAGCCGGAACTCCTAAGCTAGTATTTTCGGCGCCATTCGTACGGCGTAGCTGTAGCTCTTTAGCCATTACCACACCGTTGATTCGCAATGCATTTTTACTACATTCGTCGCCTAGTCGTAAACCATCAAAGTATTTACCGGCCTGTATCGCCCCACAGGTAGATATTTTACCATCACCACTAGTGGCACTCGCTGGAACAGCAACTAGCCAGGCGTCGATATTGCCTACGTTAGGGTCAACCACTATATTACGAGCGATTATAACGATCTGTGAGGCATGGCCGATAGCACCGTAGCTTGCGACACCAAGGTTTATATCACTAGTAATTTCTGCGTTGCCGGCTACCGTAATTACTATGGCGGCGGCCTTGGGCAATTTACCCTGTATTTTTGCATCGCCAGTTACAGTAATATGGGTTACGCTACCGTCTGCTAGCCCACTTAAGCTATCTAGCTGCAGCGTCCCGGCACCTACTGTCGCATTATCGGTTATTTGGGCCGCCTTAGCCTCGATTGAGGCTATCTGGCTAGCTGGGGCCCACTGTCCGGCCGGAGTAACTGTATTTGCAAAGCTTAGCTTAGTCAACGCTGATACGGTTGGCGCGCCAGTATAGCCAGCTGAACCCGATAGCATGCCACCCGATGATGATTCTATCTTACCGGTTGCAGGCGCAAAGATACCGTATTCTACCCAGCTGCCATAAGCATGGCCACCAGATTGCATATATTTTGTTAACACCGAAGCATTGCTATTTGGCACGCCCGGCGAAACAGCATCACCTACTCGCATATCACCGCCCCACACCTGCACGCTGGGCTGCTTAGCCACCACTACGCACAAAGGGTATGATATACGGTGCAAGCTAGTATCGCTTATATCATACTTATAGTATTCCACACTTATAAACCGACAAATCATGTCTCCAGGTGAATAATCGTCAGCATTGATAGGGTTATCTGTAAAGCTAATTGATGGTGACGTAAAAGTAGTACTAGCGTCGGCTCGAATTGTTTGACATACGACCCCCCCAAGCCCACTCTGAGATTTAAGCCAGCTAGTGCATGCCTTACCTAGGCCGCTGTATGTACCTTCGGCGTACTGCACAGACTGTGTCCCAACATTTTTACTCATATTAAAAACGCCCGAAAGGTCCGGTTTGCTGCCACCAGCCTTTATAACAAATTGACCAACCTCGTAGGGAGAGACTCGTTGAGCGTCTAGGCCATTATTATAGACTATCTCTGTGGGTGAAAGCTGTGAACCAGGGAAGATCGGTGTGATGTTTGTGCTTGAGTTTAATGTCACCGATGGGTAGAGGTCATAGTTACTTATAACCTTCACGCAGGCATTGGCCGAGTTTTCATCATTCTTATTAGTCTGTGAGTTTTGAAATGTAACATGCTGACAATATATCTTGCCTAAAGTAGCACTGTTTGGAATAATAAAACCTTCAACTACTACATTAGCACCGGCGCCAGCGGCCAACGGCACCTTACCACTATTCTTCCCGGTACTAGTCTTCCATGGGATGCCTGGTGCTGCGGCGCTGCCCACGTTATTAATCCTATGAGTAAACTTTACTGTATCCCCCGGACGTGCTTCTGAGACATTAACCGTTGTAACACCAAACGCATCCCAGATTTTTGGGGCAGGCGCACTGCCATAGCAAAACCAAGCAACGTTAGAGCCCCAAGTATAGCCTGCTCTGTACGAAGGCTCAAGATCGAAAAACTTTGTCCTTGCCGTATCAACAGATATAAAAGGACTTGGTGAGCTAATAGGGCTACTATAAGTGCCTGTATAGTTATAGCCTCTGTATATGGAGCCACCAGCTGTCTTCCTGACTACAAAAACAGCAACTTGGCTAATTCCGCTACACTTAGGCCGGACCACTGCTGACCAGCTTGTGCCATCCTTAAAGCCTCCTTCTGGCCCCCCGCCTAATGTATCATATAAACGCCAGCCGTATCCATTTTTTACATTATATATATCGCCACTCGTTCCACCGCCGCTACCTCCTGATCCTGTACCGCCAGCAGCTGTAACACGGATTGCATGTATAGCTGTCGCCATTAGCATAAACATACACACTAATACTAAGCTGGTAAATCCTAATCTAGGCGAATTATATCTACCACCCATTTTGGTCATTGTCGTACAGCCCGAACCTGCTCCACAATACTATTCATAATAGTGGCCGATGAGCTACTTCTTAGCTCACCATTTGCAAATAAGCCTTGCCCGTTTAACACACGCAAGGTATCAAGTGAGTTTTGGAGAGTATTTATATCACTATTATTTTCCACAGCCGTATAAAACTTTATCACCTGACAACTTGGATCGTATTTACTATAGACATTACTGTCAATAACCTTAGATATATCATTTAAATCTTTCCGCCCTTGGTCGGTTATTGGAAAATCTATATTGTTATACCGGTCAATTATAGTGCCGTCACACACCACCGGATACCTCAATACAACACTTTGGCTTTGCTGCTTAATCCCAACATAAACATACCCAAGTAGCACACTAGCCACTAAGCCTGCAGCTAGTAACACCCCTACGCTTATTCCAACTACTAGTCCAGTCTTTTTGCTCATGGTTATAATATACCGCAACTTCTGCCCAAGGGCAAACCTGTGTTATCTGATATAATATAGTCTAATGAGTTTAAGTATAGCTATAGTTGGCCTACCAAATGTAGGCAAGTCAACCCTTTTCAATGCCCTAACGCATAGCGATATATTGGCGGCTAATTACCCATTTGCAACCATCGATCCCAACACCGGCATAGTGCCCGTGCCAGATAGCCGCCTGGGTGTGCTACAAAAAATGTATAGTGCCGATAAGGTCATACCGGCCACTGTAACATTTGTTGATATCGCTGGGCTCGTAGCTGGTGCCAGCAAGGGCGAGGGCCTGGGCAACAAGTTTTTAGCCAATATCCGCACTTGCGACGCCATTATTCATATTGTGCGCGCCTTTGAAAACGGCGATATACTGCATGTCCAAAACACGGTGGATCCAGCCCGCGATATTAGCACCATTAATACCGAGCTACTGCTGGCCGATTTACAAACGGTCGAAAACCACTTGCCCAAACTCCAAAAGGAAGCTAAAGGTGACCCAAAGCTACTACCCTACCTGGCCGATGTGCAAAAGCTATACGCCATGCTTAATGCTGGCGAACTACCTGTATCGCCCCAAGCCTGCGGTATTTCGCCAGAGGCCTATAATAAGTGCGCTAAAGAACTGCAGCTACTGACCATGAAACCGGTTATATATGTATTTAATGTTAATGAACAAACCCTAGCCGATACTGCCGAGCAGGCTAGCCTAGCGGCCCTAGCACCCGGCGCTGCCCGCGTGCTATTTATATGCGCTAAGCTAGAGGATGAGCTAAAGGGCCTAGATGAAGCCGATGCTAAAGAACTGTTATATAGCTACAACGTGCCAGAAGATGGCCTAAGCCAAATGATCCATGCCGCCTACGATACGCTTGGCCTGCAAAGCTACCTCACGGCCGGCCCCAATGAGGTGCGGGCCTGGACAATCCATAAGGGCGACACCGCGCCACAAGCCGCCGGCGTAATCCATACCGATTTTGAACGTGGCTTTATTGCCGCCCAGGTAGTTGATTATGACGATTTAGTAGCCGCCGGTAGCGAAGCCGCCGCCCGTAGCACTGGCAAAATCGCCACTGTTGGCCGCGACTACATAATGAAGCCCGGCGACATTGTTGAATTTAGGTTTAATGTAAGCAAATAATTTCGCTAGATATGAATCGAGCCCGGGATCGCTACAAGTAGCGATCCCGGGCTCAGTATCAATTCATCTCAGGCCAGCTTGCCTGACCTTACCCAAGAGGTGGGAGTCCACTGGAGTTTACCCTTCGCGTCAAGCGTAAGGCGACAAACATCCAGCTTGAACCCACTCGGGTTTTCAGCCAGGTATGGACTATCCGTCAAGCTCACCTTAGGGTAAAATCCCCCCTCACCATCAAACACGTACGACACAATGTAAGTCGTGCCGTCCGCGTTTTTCATGGTGATGTTTAGGTGGTAGCCAGCTTTAATTGAGCCGTCCGTAGCAATCTTGTTGCACGGAAGGTCTCGCTTAAAGCTCGAGTGGCAAGTGAGATAAACAGTGCCCTGGGCATCCCCTGGGACACTGCCTAGATCACTCACCCAGCTCATGACGTTTAGGCTTGATGCGTAAACCGACATACCAGCGTCGTCAGGCCCGGGCTTAACGTCCGGATGATCACGCCAGTAAGCTTTATCCATGTCAGACATGGTCTCAGCCTTAATGTCAATTTCCATTCCAGCCTCTGGGATGGAGGCATGGACCGGCACTGCTGCCGGCCCAGCCACCACTGTAGGCGTAGGTGCTTGCCGCACCAAAGGCGCTGAAGCCAATGGTGCGGCAAGCTTATCGCTGACTCCTGTAACTCCTGGTGTCGTCGCAGTGACCTGCCAGGCGCCAAACCCCGTAAGCGCAAGGCCTGCGAGGATAAGGAGAGGCAGGAACACTACGAATCGCTTCATCAGCTGACTGCCTCCGCCTTGTTCCGCTTGCGCGGGACGAAATAGGTCAACCAGAAGGCCAAAGCCACTCCGAGCAAACCCAGCCCAGCCCAAATCAGGACGTACGGATTCACCAAGGACAGCTCCATCGGAGCCTGGACCTTGGCGGCAACGACGTCAGGGAGATCGCCATCCGGCGGACGAACCTTGACATTCGAACTCGTCGAGGACGAGTTCGAATACTTGTCCGCCGGCAACTTGTAGGTGTGGCAAATCGCCCCACCCTTGAACGTGATGTTCAGGCCGGGCTTGACGCAGACCTTGCGGTCGTTGTTGCCCGTACCCGTGAATACGAACTGAGCCGTATTCTTGGGGTTGACACCAAAGTGAACATCCCCCGAGACCTTCGGGTCGTCGATGACGGCCGGCCCTGTCGGAATGCCTACCACGGTAACCGACGGGCTCGTCGGCGGAGTGGTGGGCGGCGTAGTCGGCGGTGTAACCGTCGGGCTGGGCGTCGGCGTCGCCACCGGGCACCCATCGGGTGTCTCGGCGTAGACGGTCGGGCACTTGTCGTTGATGTTCGGGACTCTGTCCTTGTCATTATCGGCAAGCGGCGCCGCCGACTTGTCGGTCACGGGGTACTCGTAGTGCCTTGAGTCAATCTTCACCCAACCAGCGCTGGGCGAAACCACCCAGTCAAGGTCTGTCTGAGCGAAGACCAGTTTGAACGTACCAACACCCGTATCGGAGTTGATAGCTCCAAGCACGACACTGCAGGTGCCATGCTCCACCAAACATGAGACCTTGTCCCAAGCCTTGGGCACGGGCGTGACCTCAGGCTGCGGCAACGTGTAATTACAGACGCGAGTGACCCTGACGCTGTCGGACACAGGGCCGGTGCCATCGATGTTCTGGCTCCACACATCGACGTGGAGAGAGTCGCCGCATGCGATCCTGTCCTCCGGTATGGTCCAGGCAAAGGACTTTCCGGCCGCGACCGTTCCGCTGGTCGGCCCAATGCCTACCTCTCGGTCGTGATCATAGCCATTGACGGCCTTGATCGTGGTAGTTGGACCCGTGAAGGTCGCCTCATAGGTCACAGTGAGTGACCCGATGGTCGTGGTGGCCGCGTTGGCCTTGGAGGCGCTGAGGCCAACAAGGCCCATCAGCGCCAACATGATCACCGCCATGACGGCGGGAATCCTCAAGACGCGCTTGCGCCTCGTCTTCGAATTTGACATATCTCCTCCTATGGAGATTTGGGAGGCCGGAGCCTCAGGTTTTGAGATGAATCGAACTGTTAAATGGCGCTCGATCGAGTGCCAGCTAGCAGACACGCCAGTTAGCAGTTCAAGTCACCTCAACCGACCAGGATTGGTCGGCATTGTTGCTATAATAGCACAATATTATATATTTGTAAACTGTATTTTATTTTGCGTTAAGCTTTTGCAGCAAATAAAACCGCTCGTGGTTGCCGCGGGCGCCAGCTATACTGCTATCGGCCTTATTTATAACTGTAAAATATCCCCTCGCCCACTGTTCAAAATCGTGTAATATCCCCCGCCGCACGGTATCGTTTTTGATAACTCCGCTACTACCAATCTGCTTTTTACTGGCTTCAAACTGCGGCTTAACCATGGCAACAATAAGTGAATTACGCCCTGCTAAGCACGCAACATGCGGCAATATTTCCCTAAGGCTAATAAAGCTTACATCTATTACTACAATACCTGGAGACTGGCCAATTACTACCTTTTCGTGACTCGTATCTCGTGGCTCGTTTGTCGCATTTTGCAACTCCACATTCCTAATATCGGTCTTTTCGTGTAGTTCAACCCGCTTATCGGCCCGCAGCTTGGGGTGTAGCTGGTCGGTACCTACATCAACCGCAATCACTTTGCTAGCCCCATTTTGCAGGGCATAATCGGTAAATCCGCCTGTGCTACTGCCTACATCTAGCACCACTTTGCCGCTAAAATCTACTTTGAGGGCCTGGGCCACGCTTGCAAGCTTCAACCCCGCCCGGCTAACATAGCGCTCGGGCGCATCTAAAATAATTTCGGCTTGTGAGTTTACAAACTCGCCAGCCTTGCTAACTACGCGGCCATCCACCTTCACTCGCCCTAACCGGATCCAGCTCTCAGCCTGGCTACGAGTCGCAGCTAGGCCGCGCTCAGCCATCAGCTTATCTAGCCGCTGTTTCACCTTTACTTTTTCCGTTCGCGGTACTCGCCGGTGGCAGTATCTACACTAACAATATCGCCAGTTTTGATAAAAGATGGCACCTTTATAACCTTGCCGGTCTCCAGTGTGGCATCTTTTAGCACACTACTTGTGGTATCGCCCTTTACGACATCTTCGGCGTAAGTAACCTCCAAAAATAGATTTTTAGGCAACTCTACGTTAATAACTTTGTTATCAAACATCTGCAAAGTGAGCATATCGCCTTCTTTAAGGTAATCAGCCGCTGTATCTACTATATCGGCGGCTAGCTCAAACTGCTCAAAGCTAGTTGGGTCCATGAAAAAGAACTCTGAATCGTCGCTATAAAGGTATTGCACCTCGCGGCCATTCACCTGCGCCATTTCAATCTTATCTTGGCCTTTGAACGTTTTAGGAATAACATTGCCATTGATTAAGTTTTTAAGCTTAACGTTTACAATGCTCCCGCCGCGCCCCATTACCTTTTGGTTATAATCGATCACGCGGTATGGCTGGCCATCAATTTGGCAAACGACACCTTTTTTTAAATCAGTTGGACTAAACATAGATTTTAGATTTTAGATTTTGGATTTTAGAAAAACACAAAACCTATAGGCGCTCCTTATTCGCCTTGATTAAACCTTGCAGCAAACGGTGAGTCAGCGGCGCCGCCTCCATAGCGTTATTGAGGGTCGCTTCGCTTATATAGCCCACATCGTGTGATATATAGAGCTGCGTTTCTAGTTCCGCAAGCGAGCCTTTAGCCGTAAAGTAGAATTGGTTCTTTTCCTTAGCACTAGAACGGCCAAACCCTTCGGCAATATTACTAAGTACCGATACCGCAGCACGTCGCATTTGGTTTGTTATACCAAACTGCTCACTAGCAGGAAACTTTTGCGTTAGCCTATAGATATTGGACGCCAAGCTACGACTTTCCTGCCATACTTGCAAATCTCTGTATGATACAACTTTCATCATATTCCTCCAAAAATCCAAAATCCAAAATCTATCTACTATTTATTAGTCGCTTCGCGACTATCCTTGTGCAACAAATGGCAAGAACGCTAGGTGGCGGGCACGCTTAATAGCGGTAGCTAGCTGGCGTTGCTGTTTAGCGCTTAGGCTAGTTTTGCTAATTGGCTCAATTTGGCCATAAATATTAATGTACCTAGCTAGTGTCTTTGAATCTTTGTAGTCAAAGTAAGCTGGGGTGTCTTTTTTGAATCGTTTCATAAAACTCCTTAAAATTAGATTTTAGGAGATAGATTATAGATTTTAGAAGCAATAACCCCTAAAATCCAATATCTAAAATCTATCTACTAGTTATTAAAATGGTATTTCGCTTAGATCAATTGGCTTGTCGTCGATATCTTCGATAACGACATCTTTGGCTTTGCTTGGTGCGCCTTGAGCGCTTGAGGCGCTAAAATCGCCGCCATCACCACCGCTACCACGGCCGCCAACAAAGTTGAAATCTTCAACGTTTACTTCTACAGCTTGGCGTTTATTGCCATCTTTGTCATCGTAGCTACGCTGGTCAAGCCGGCCGCTAACAAGTAATGCATCGCCTTTTTTAACGTACTGCGCGATGATTTCGCCAGCTTTGCCCCAGGCTACACAGTTGATAAAACTAGTTTGCTCTTGGGTTTGGCCACTTTGGTCTTTCCAGCTGCGGCTAACCGCTAGGCTAAAGTTCGCTACGGTTTGACCGCTTGGTGTGGTGCGCATTTCGATATCGCGCGTAAGGTTACCCATTAAGATAACTTTGTTGAAACCTTTTGCCATGATAGCTCCTTTCGGGAGCAGATTTTGGTAGTTAGATTATAGATTTTAGAAGTATAATTCCTCCAAAATCCAATATCCAAAATCTATCTCCTCGTTATATTCCCTATTCTTCTGAACTGTCTTCGCTCTCGCCGTTAGCTTTGGCTTCGGCAAGCAAGGCGCGGCCTTTTAGGTCGGCTTTTACGAGCAAGTAGCGCATTACACCATCGGTGATGTTAAGCGTGTTGCTGATTTTAAGTGGCGCATCGGCTGGTAGCTCGACTTCCATGTAGTGATACATGGCAAAGTCTTGGCCCTTAATTTTATAGGCTAGGCGCTTTTTTCCCCAAGCATCTTCTTTAAGTATTTTGCCACCGTTGCCGGTAACAAGGTTTCGCACCACTGTGAGCGGCGCTTCCAGATCTGTTTCTAGGTCTGGGTGAATAAGAACGGTAAGCTCGTATTCATTCATAAAGGGAACCTCCTTTGGAATCCTTATGGATGTTTACACTGTTTCATGCAAACTCAGGTTAATAACCAGCCTATTATAACAGAGGTGGGTATAATATACAAATGTTATTTATTCGAGTGAAGTCTCAGGCCCAACTAAGCCAGTTAACACTTTAGCTTTATTTAATGCATCAGCATCGGCCACGGCTGCTTCGGCTGGACTATTATTTGCCCGTTCACTTTGGCGCTCTTCGGCTATCAGTGCTCGGTGAAAGTAATCAGTTAGTATAGCCTCGGCTTCAGCGCGCTCCACCTGCCTGCTGGGCTGGTCGCCACATTGCTCAAATACACTTAGTTCGCCACCCAAGCCCACTTTAATAATTTGGGTTTTACCCTCAGATAACAATGTAATATCGTACCTGGTCCTGGCATATGGCTTTGAGCCATCATTAAGCTTAGGTATAACCGTATAGGCCTCATATAGCTCCTCAGGCTGCCTATCACCCGTATTCGCCCTTGTAATAAACACTTCGTAATCAACTATCTGCCTAGAGTCTTCCATTAGTTGGCCAAACCGCCGGCCAGCGTTCCGCCGCTTAAGGCTCTCAAATGTCTTAGCAACAGATCTAGCCCAGCCCTCTAGCCCGGGGCTTAACTCGCTATCAGCATCTACCCTATTACCCAGCCACTGCTCTATATCTTTAATCGCTTGCTCAAGTTGCGCGGCTGGCGCCCCTACTGTTTCGAACTGTGTTTTTGTTCTAGTTTCCATATAACCTCATTGCTGTTTTATGGCTTAGTACTATACCTTAGGTATATACCCATTTTTTACTGGCGTCAAGTATATATAGCCTGACTCTCAAGACCTCCCACTCACCATACCGTTACGCGCCGGCTCATTCTTTGCTCCTGGCAGGAATGAGTCGGGCTGCACTTCGCTTTTAGTATGGTTCAGGGAGGTCTTGAGAGTCAGGCTATACTATTTTTTAAACTTCATCATCAGGGATGCTACTGGTGGCGTCTAGGTCAGCTAGGCTGCTTATGAGCACATCGCGCGGGCGGGCACCATCGGCTGGTCCAATAATACCCTGTTCTTCCATTTCTTCGATAATGCGGGCAGCCCTCGCGTAGCCAATGCGCAGCTTACGCTGCAACAGGCTAGTGCTGGCCTTACGGGTTTCAATCACTACACGGCAGGCATCGTTGAACATATCGTCGCTACCCTCGTGGTCAAAGTCCATCACCACCCCACCCTTGCCGTTTAGGTGCACCGGCTGGCTAATGATTTCTTCGTTATACTGCGGGGCGCTTTGCATACGCAGGTGGTCAGTTACCTTATTAACCTCATCGTCACTAACAAAGGCACCCTGAACACGCTTAGGCTTAGGCATACTAGCGGTTTTCATAAGCATATCACCCTGGCCTAGCAGCTTTTCGGCCCCGACTTGATCTAGGATGGTGCGGCTATCTACCTGGCTAGCCACCGTAAAGGCAATACGAGCCGGTATATTAGCCTTAATTAGGCCAGTAATAACATCGACACTTGGGCGCTGAGTAGCCAGCACCAGGTGGATGCCCACGGCGCGGGCCTTTTGGGCAATCCTTACAATTAAGGCCTCCACGTCGCGAGCAGCCATCATCATAAGGTCGGCTAACTCATCAATCACAATCACGATATACGGCATAGTGCCCTCATCTACCTGCTGCATATTGCCATCTTCATCGGGCATGCTAACAGATTTACCACGCACTTTAGCGTTGTAGCTCCTAATATCGCGGACCTTTTCGTCGGCCAGCAAGCTATAACGCCGCTCCATTTCGTTTACGGCCCACTTTAGGGCGCTAATTGTCTTTTCGGGCTCTACAATCACTGGGGTAAGCAGGTGTGGGATATCGGCATAAGGCGCCATTTCAACTTGCTTTGGGTCAACCAAAATCAGCTTCATATCACTTGGCGCGTTACGGTATAGTAAGCTCGTAAGCAAAGTATTAATCATAACAGACTTACCACTGCCTGTTTGACCAGCTATTAATAGGTGCGGCATTTTATTGAGCTCGCCTATCATGGGCTCGCCGGCTATATCTTTACCTATAGCAAAGCTTAGCGGCTCTTCCGACTTAGTCCAAACGCTACTCTCTAATATGCCACGCAGGCGAACATCGGCTGCCTTTTTATTCGGTACCTCTATACCAACGGCTTTTTGGCCAGGGATAGGCGCCTCGATACGCAGGCTGCTAGCAGCTAAGCTAAGGGCGATGTTGGTTTCAAGGGCCGTAATACGGCTCAGCTTAATACCAGCTGGCGGCTTAAGGGTGTACTGGGTTACCTTAGGGCCAATGTTCGCCCCTTCCATTTCAACATCAATATTAAATTCGTGTAGAGTATCCTGGATAATATGGGCGTTGCCCTGGATATCACCAGCATCGGCCGCGCTCTGCTTCTTTTCGAGCAAATTAACATCGGGGAACTCCCAGTTAGGGTCGCTCACGGCTAGCATAGCCTGCTTTTCTTCGGCCTCTTTATCGGGCTTTACGCTATCTTTAAAACTGCGCTTTTTGCGGTCCTCGGCGCTCATCATCGGTACACCAGCGTTCAGTTTAAAATCAGGCATAGCCGGCGCTTCAACCTCGGCCGCCTTACGCATCACACGCACGTTAGCCTCTTGCTCGGCTTTATCGGTACGGACCAGCTGCCATAAGCGCTGGAACACCGAAATAGGCGATATTTTGGCCACAAACAAAGTTGTTAACAGTATTAATACGACATATATAAAGGCCGCTACCGGCTGGTTAACTAGGCTTAAAGTTAGGCTGTTTAGGCCATCGCCTACTACGCCGCCAGTACTTTCGGCACCAGTAGCCCTAAACAGGCCAAACAAACCACTAAACCAAGTTACAAGTAGCAAGGCGCCAAACTTAACCAGGCCCGACACCTTGTTATCCTCGGCCCTAAAGGTTTCAATACCTAGGTAGATACAGACTATCGGCAGCACATAAACCGCCATACCAATTGTACGGTTCATCATGTCCTGCAGTGCCACAAACACTGGTCCACCGGCGCCGAACCAAGCCACGACTAGTAGTAAGCCAAATACAATCAGCAGTAGCGCAAATACCTGCGCCCAAAAGCCAGCCGGTAAGCTGTGCTCTACCGCTGGGGCTTGCCTTTTATTAGATCTCTTTTTCCTTTTTGCCATAACTGTTATAAGTATACTCTGTTTATATTACTTTTGAGTATATCCACATTGTAGCATAAATTACTACATTATGCAATAACTTTAGTGACTTTGAGCGTGAGCAGGAACTAAACGCAGTAACTTAACAACCTTATCAACAATTGCCCTAATGTAACGTGGGTAGCGGTAGTGCTGGATCAATATAACCATAATCAGGTAATACGCACTCCAAACAAGGTTGGCGGCAATCCATAAAACATCACCTGACTGATAAATATATGGCATAGACATCACCTGCATGATAAACCACATATCATAGGTTTGCAGGCTAATACCCTCGACATTTTTAGTCTTGAGCACCTGTATAACCTGCGGCAAACAAGCCACAATAAAACCAATGGTGGAGATAGCATATAAGATTGCGAAGAAGTGTGTCATATCTTTTTGTTTTAATTAACTTTCTATTCGATATTAGCATAAACAGTATAAAAAGTCAAGAGCCCGCTGGTTGGCGGGCTCTCTATGATGCGTTAGCTAACTAATAGCTGTTATCGTTCGGCTTTGCGTGGGGTTCCACTACCTCAGTATCTGGGTACTGCTTTGGTGGTAGTTTCATATCGGTAGGCTTAGGCGGTAGTAGCGGGCGCCTAAACTGCTGCTGTGGGCGTGGCGGCTGGCTAGCGGCGGCTGGCTGCGGGCCATTATTACTATTACTTGGCCGGCCCTGAGACCCTACTTCATTTATAACCGGTATAACAATGGGGGTGCGGCGGGTTTGGTCATACAAAATGTGTGTAACTTCATCTTTAATTTCCTTTTTAACGACATCTAGGTCGTACTTGCCGGCAAAGCTACGAGCCGCCTTTTGCTTAAGGTATGCCCTAATCATGCCCATTAGCTCCTCACTGTCGCGTAGGTATATAAAGCCGCGGCTGATGATATCGGGGCTGGTGAGTAGGCGCCCGGTGCCACGCTGTACGGTCAGCACCACCACAAACATGCCCTCTTGGCTCATGTGGATACGGTCTTTTAGGACTACGTCGCTTACAATTGCGCCGGCATCATCGTACATGGTGCCGCCCTTATGGATAATACGGCCGATTTTTTTGGCACCTTCGTGGTTAAACTCAACCACGTCGCCTGGGTCACACACAAAAATGTTTTCGCGTGGGATGCCACACTCCTTTTCGGCTAACTCGGCGTTATGGACCAACATGTGGAACTCACCGTGATATGGCAAATAGTAGGTTGGGTGAACGGCGTTAATAACCTTAACATGGTCATCGTAGTAGCCGTGGCCACTAAGGTGGAGCGGGCCAATACCGGTTAAGTGAGTTTTGCCGTTTTGGATAACATCACTACCCTCGCGCATTAGGCCATCAACCGTGCGCACGACAAACTTTTCGTTACCTGGGATTGGGTTGCTACTAAATACAATCACATCGCTGTTTTTGATCTTGATAAACTTGTGGGCACCAGTGGCCATGCGGTTAAGCACGGCGCTAAATTCACCCTGGCTACCAGTACAGATAATCGTTACTTTGCTGTCAGGCATTTTAACGATATCTTCCATTTTAACCACGGTGTCTTTAGGCACTTTTATAGTGTTAGTGCGCAGGGCCACCTCAAGGTTTTGGATCATGCTGTAGCCGGCAAAGGCGACCTTGCGGCCATGTTTTTGGGCTTCTTCGAGGATATTTTGCATACGGTGCAACTGGCTACTAAAACAACTGATGATTAGGCGGCTGTTTGGATATTTATCCATCACCTGCCCCATGCTGTGCTGAACATCCATTTCGTCGTGGCTGTGAGTGCCATCGCTTTCGCAGTTGGTGCTCTCGTTCAAAAACAGTAAAAAGCCCTCTTTTTGCTGAATTTCGGTAATGCGGTTAAAATCGAACTGCTTACCATCTACTGGGTTTGCCTCGATGCGCCAGTCGCCACTAAATAGCAGGTTGCCGGCCGGGGTGCGCAGCACAATAGCGGCGGCATCTGGGATAGAGTGGTTTACGCGGATAAACTCGGCGCTAAAGCTATCACATAGCTGTACTTGGTCGTGGCGCTCGGGGTCCATTTCGTGGTAATCGGGCTCAATAGTGCTGTCGCCCTCTTCGTAGGTGCGCTGCAACATTCCAATAGTAAACTTGGTGGCATACACTGGGGCTGGGATCTGTGGGAACAAGTGGCGGAATGCGCCAATGTGATCTAGGTGCCCGTGGGTGAATAAAATCGCCTTAATTTTATGCTTATTTTCGGCCAGGTAAGTGATATCTGGCGTGATGTAATTGATGCCAGGGTAATCTGTTCCTGGGAACAAAAAGCCCATATCGACAACAACAATTTCGTTATCGTATTCGATAGCGGTCATGTTTTTGCCAATGCCCATTTCGCCAACACCACCAATAGGGATAACCTTAAGGGTTGGGCGCGGGGCGCGAGGGCGCTTAGGCTGCATAGCTAGGCTAAATTGTTGGCCGTTATAGCCATTATAAATACTTTTATTGACCGGCACATTAATAAGATGCTGGGTGGCCTGGGCGTTTACGTTATCGCTAATGCGGCGCTGAGCCCTAAACACCTCACCTTTTCGTATAGTGGTGGCATTTAGCACTGTGTTATTTGATTTTTGTTTAGCAGCCTGTGGCCGCTTGGATGTATCATCCTGTCTTGGGTTTGTGAGTCTTCGTTGACCCATAATTTATTATTATTTCCTTCCTTTTTCATTTCTGAAAAACTTTGTTTTGAATACCTAATTCAGAGTTGAGAGGTAATCGGCAGTTACAGTATTCCCTCTCTGAAGTTAGTTCAAGTATAGCAAATTTCTATAGATTAATCAAGTGGCGCTCCTAAAATAGAGCTTCTGGAGAATCAAGGCATATCCGCATAAGCTCTTCGGCCTCATCAATATAGTCATCCCCCAGTAGCGCATTGCGATAAGCGTCACTCAACATCCCAACTGATCTTATTAAGGCGGCTGGCTGAAAATTTTGCATAAATTCATCATGCGACAGACCCGACTGTGAAAGGTATTGGGCGAGCAAACTCCTTGATGTTTCAATTGAGCGCAAATTAGTTGCCAAACGACCATAACTGTAGGCAAGGTCATTATAACGCAGTAAATCTGTACCGCATTTTTCACCATCATAGATAACCCAGTTATCACCTTGCTCGAAAATCTGCCAGGGCGTTAGATCACCATGCTGCATGCGTCGCTCTAGCCTGGGCAAGGCATCCTCTACCAACTGGCGAGCCTCCGCTAGCCTTGTTACCCTAGATTTATTATCACCCAACCACCTGGTCCACGCATCATAGAAATTAGTAGCACGCGACATATCATCTTGCACATTAACAGGGAGCCAACCCTCACTAGCCTCATCTAGAACTTGCAGCATCCTTGCATAACGTAATATATTGCCCTGCCACTTATTAATATCATGGCTCTTGGCAACCTGTGGGGCATTAATGTATTCAAATACTATGGTATCATTTCCAATAATATCTAAAATTGTTGGACCAGATAGGTATTCGCCTGGATAAGCACTCGATACATGTAGCATGAATTCTGACCACTGTTGCTCGCGCCTAAACCCACCTTGAGCATCATCTGATATTGCGTGCTTTATAAATACTTTCTTGCCGTCGCGGAATGCGACTGCGTAAGCAAACCTGTCATTTCGACCATTCTGGTTATTAAATATGACTGGCTCATCAAATAAGCTAAGTATCTGTTTAAATTTACTAGTCCGGTCTGTACTGTTCTGCATGTATGGTGGCCTTTTTAAAATCATCAATTAATGTTTGGCGCATACCTCCGTTATATAGGGCGGCAGCTGGGTGGTACAGGGGTATTACTAGATATTCATGGCCGCCTAAGTCTATTTTACGAGCCTCGCCATGGTCTTTTCCTATCTGTAGATCGGGTATAAAATACCCACCGCTATGCCGGCCTAGCGTAATAATAACTTTGGGGTCAATAATTTGTAATTGCTTTAATAAATATGGCCAAAATGCCTCTTTTTCCTCTACGCAAGGGTCCCGGTTATTAGGCGGGCGGTACTTAACAATATTAGTTATATAAACATCGTCCCGGCTAAGGCCAGCTGCCGAGAGCATTTCATTTAAAAACTTGCCGGCTGCCCCAATAAAAGGCTTGCCCTCAATGTCTTCCTTTTTACCGGGTGCTTCGCCGATAAACACAATAGAGGCATCAAGGCTACCGTCGCCCATAACCAGTTGTGTCGCCTGCTGGCGCAACTCTGAACAAACGTCTCTATCAATAATCTCTTGGCTTAACTGTTCTAAGGCTCGTGCCTTATTCATAGTTATAGCTGGTTCGGGTTAGTTAAAGCAATTCGGCAGAAAGTTGTTGGGCCTAAGTTACCCGAATTCGTCGCCAACTGATCTATCTGAATACCGCCTGTTACAGTAAGAGCAATAGGCCTCAAGACGCAGTCTTGGTTAGTGCCCTCAAGGAAATATAGTAGAACAGGATAATTTACCACTGGTGTTCCGGTAGGGTCAAGCGTATCAGCATTACGAAAACTAATACCACTCGCAAAGCCTGTTGTCATAGGCAGATGCTGCGTAACGGCCTGGGGTATAGAGGTGGCCACTTTTGCAATTTCTGTGTTTAGTGCAGTATTTGTATGCTTGATATTGGTGCTCCAGTAGCAATCCTCATCTGGGTTGGCATCCCAATTTGTCTCATTACCCGTGCCAAGACATCGGTGGTTGCCCGCTGGCATAGGATAGGTATTATATATAACGGTATAAGATACAATGATCTTACGCCATTGATTTGCCGCGTTGATAGTAGACGTATTACGCGCCCTTGATTGTATGCCGTTATAAGTAACTATGATTAGAGCGGCAAGTATAGAGATCACTATCACAACAATGAGGACTTCTACTATAGTAAATCCTCTGCTGCTATGAGTTTTATACATAAGCTTCATTGTAACGTACTTATGAACCTATCTGCAAACAATCCTATAATAAGCATTAGGAGCATAAGCTATAAAAACCTAGCTATTTGAGTGTTTTATCGTAAAGTGAGCTTTCGAGCTTATTTAGCTCATCTTTCATCTGACCATCTGATATAAGCTTATCCATGTTAGACTGCCAGCTACGATCATCTTTTGATAGATTAGTAATTGTACTGTAAAAGTCACTAACAGCTGTTGAATCGTACTTAGTGTAGTCATCACGTCCAGCTTGAACCTTAGGTAAGATTACCTCTAGCTTTTTCATATCACTAATTAAACTAGAAACATAGTCTTTATTAACAGTGTTAGTTAGTGAGAGCGCCTCAAGCTTAGTGCGCATATCTTTTACGAAAGATGCAAAGTTATTAATATCAGCTAGCGATGATGATTTATCGGTAATCTCAATAACTACTGGGTAGATCTTATCGTAAGCCTCTAGCTCAGCATCTAAAGCTGCATCAAACTTAGTCTTTTTATCAACTGCTGTTTTATAGAGCGTACTCATATTGCCATCATTAGATATGGCCCTCATTGATTTTAGGCCGCTAAACTGCGTTTCAAACTTTGTACGAGCTGTTTTGAGATTACTTAACTGGTTACTAACCTCGGTGCTAGTAGAGCTGGGGCTAACATAAGCCGAGCCCATATCATTGTAGGTAGAGATTGCATCTGACGTAGCAGTTGAGGCTTTGCGGTAATCATCTTTGCTGGGGCCGGCAAACATCATGAATGCGACAATAATTGAGCCTACGATCAATACGGCGCCAATTATCATGCCAATAAGTTTGTTCTTATTTGGGGTAGCCTTGGTTGCTGGTGGTACGGCATAAACCGGTGCGGCAGCTACTGGCTGAACTGGTGGTACCGGAGCCATAGATTCAACAGGCTCTACTGGTGGCACTGGCGCCACAGGCTCTATGGGTGCAGCGTTTACGGGCTG
Organism: Saccharimonas sp. (SeqCode); assembly: GCA_032229905.1. Lineage (GTDB taxonomy): Bacteria > Patescibacteriota > Saccharimonadia > Saccharimonadales > Saccharimonadaceae > Saccharimonas. The sequence continues at coordinate 40,130 of JAVTWQ010000006.1, read as the reverse complement.
TTCTACTGGCGTATTTGACTGAACCGGGTTGTTATTTGGATCCATATTTTCCCCTTAAAATAAGTATATTGTTACTGCTAATAATACCGTATGGCTAGCGCTAATTCCAGCACTTACGCTGAAAACGCTAGCCACAGTTTGGTAATTAATCTTGTTTAACACCCTTCATAGTCAGGCTGAGTCGGCCGCGGTCATCGATACCGTTTAGCAGTACGTTCACCTCTTGGCCCTCTGTTAGCACATCTGTCACCTGCTCTACGCGGTCTTCGCTTAGCTGGCTGATGTGTAGCATGCCATCGGTGCCAGGTAGGATGTTCACGAACGCACCGAAATCTTTAATGGTTACCACTTTACCGCGGTAGATCTTACCTACCTCGGGCTCTTCAGTAATAGCCCGAATCCATTCTAGGGCCTTTTCGATCGAGGCGGTATCTGAACTGGCTACGGTTATTAGGCCGTCATCTTTGATATCAATCATGGCGCCAGTTTCGGCCGTGATTTTATTAATCACTTCGCCACCCTTACCAATAACCGCACCGATCTTTTCTGGGTTGATCTTTATCTTTTCGATACGTGGAGCGTATGGGCTCAGCTGTTCGCGTGGAGCGGCCATAGTGGTTAGCATGTGCTTCAAAATATGCGCCCGGCCAGGCTTGCTCTGCATAATGGCTTTACTCAATATCTCAACAGGTAAACCATGGACTTTCATATCCATTTGCATAGCCGTTACGCCCTTTTCGGTACCGGTTACCTTAAAGTCCATATCACCGGCAAAATCCTCAGCATCGGCAATATCGCTCATCACATATGGCGTACCGCCGTCCATCATAAGGCCCATGGCAATACCGCTCACTGGGCGCTTAATAGGCACGCCGGCATCCATAAGGGCCAGGCAGCTGCTACAGGTAGCGGCCATGCTGGTGCTACCGTTTTGGCTCATGATTTCGGTTACACTACGGATAGTGTATGGGAATTCTTCCTCTGTTGGGAGTACGGCTGTTAGGGCGCGCTCGGCTAAGTAGCCGTGGCCAATTTCGCGTCGACCAGGGCTACCTAGGCGGCCAACTTCGCCAACGGTATATGGTGGCGCATTGTAGTGGTGCATGTAGCGGCGCTCATCATCGGTGCGCTCCATAGTATCTACCATCTGGGCGTAGCTAAGTGGAGCAAGCGTAACGATATTAAGACCCTGGGTTACGCCGCGCGTGAACAAGGCACTGCCGTGAGCCCGTGGCAGTAAGCCAACCTCACTACTTAGTACACGGATTTCATCTAGTTTACGGCCGTCTGGGCGAACATTGTCGTTTACAATACCGTCGCGTACATCTTTATGTAGGGCTTTGGTAAATGCCTCGTCGTATTCATCGCGGAGTGGCTTATATTCGGCCTCACCGCCATGCTTGCCGGCCATTTCTAGGTGGAAAGCTAGGCGAATTTCGTTAATAAGCTCGTTGCGCTCTGGGTATGGCTTACGGATTGCATCGCCAAATTTACCCAGCACCCAGGCATCGGCCTCTTTTTGGATAGCCTCATCAGGTAGAACAAGTGTATAGGCCTGTTCTTTCGGGGCTACCTTAGCCTTAAGCTGGTTTTGCAGCTCAATCGCTGGCTGCAAGGCCTTAAAGGCCCAATCCATCGCATCAATAATAACTTCTTCGGGCACTTCCTCGGCGCCAGCCTCTACCATAGTGATACCGCTACCGGTACCGGCCACTACTAGGTCTAGGTCGCTAGCAGCACGCTCTTCTGGGCTCAAAAATGCCTTAAATTCACCGTTTACGCGGCCAACACGTAGCCCAGCCACTGGGCCGTCAAATGGTGTACCAGTTAGCATTAAAGCGGCGCTTGCCGCAATCATAGCTACCATATCTGGGCGGAAGCTTGGATCCATGCTTAACACTGTGCTAATCACCTGGACTTCTTGTCGGTAACCCTTAGGGAATAGTGGGCGGATTGGGCGGTCGATTAAGCGGCCAATTAAAATTGCATCATCGCTTGGGCGGCCTTCGCGCTTAATAAAGCGGCTACCGCTGATTTTACCAGCTGCATAAAATTTTTCTTCATAATCAATGCTTAGTGGGAAATAATCTAGCACCACTGGGCGGGTACCTACACTTACGCTTCCAAGCACCATGGTTTCACCGTAAGTTACTAGTACGCTACCAGTAGCCCTAAAGCCAACTCGGTTAACTTCAAGGGTTAGGGTCTTGCCACATAGTTCGGTGGATACACTAAATATATCCTTACCATTAGGGTTAATAATATTGCTCATAAAGCCTCCTTTAATAGTTCTCACGCGCTTACTACTAGCGAATAAGTAACGGGTAGAATAATTTTGTATTCAAAATGGTTCTATCCACCACTTACTCGGGTGCGGTGATAACCCTATTCTACCACAGTTTGGCGCAAATAGCTGGCGGCGAGGTTCATGTAGCGGTCGCTAGCAAATTCGCAGGCACTTAGCATAGCGCCCCTATCCATCCATTCATAAGATTCATGCTCCCAGCTAATTTGGACTGGCGGCTGGTGAGTATCTAAAAATGCTGTAAATAGGTGCTGCTGGCCGCCCCAATGGGCTGGCTCAACCATCACATGCTCTAGGGCACTTTCGGGCAAAACGTGCCCTGTTTCTTCGTGGAGTTCGCGAACTGCAGCCTGCTCTAATGTTTCGCCATGGTCAACAATCCCGCCCGGTAAATCAATATCGTGTGGGTACGCTGGGTGCGTACCGCTCCGGCGCAGCTGCAATACATTTCCGCTTGCATCAAAAACCACTACTTTGGCAACATTCATCTATTTATCATACTACTTTCAAATTTTAAGCCTAACTTGTTATTGCAATAATTTGTTCGGTTTTTGAGCCAACCGCAACTGTATCTTGCAACTTTTTCCCAATTAGCTCTGCGCCTATGGGCGATTTAGCGCTAACTGTGATTATTCCGCCAGCCGAACGGCCGGCATGTGGCGTCCAATCACCTGCGATTTTATATGTTTTGCCGTTACTTAAAGTAACAAGGCTGCCGTATCCCGCCCTGCCCCGCTTTGTTTTTGGTAAAGCAACCGCGCTAGTGCGAATAACCTGCCTTATGTGTGCTAGTTCGGCTGCTAAAACTGACTGCTTGTCCCGCACCGCTTCAAACGGCGCGTTATCATGCCATGTCTCACTACTTTGCGTAAAGGCATCGCCGAACTCTAGGCCTAAGTTTTTAATCTCTAGCGCTAGCTCATGGCCGCGCTTAACCGCATACTCTAAATCTTCAGGCAATATAAATAATTCCCGTGTCACTATTTGTTCTCCATTAATTTTTAGTATCGCTATTGGTTCGGCGCGTCCGAACGTATGCTGGTTTTGCTATTATATCTGATAAGCTTAGTTTATGGAATATAAATATGACCTAGTAGCAAACAGTGAGCAGGTAAACAAAGTTATCGCTAAAATGGCCACCGAAATATTGGCCAGCCACCCAGTAAGCCCCCTTTTTGTGGCCTTACTGCGCGGGGCAGCGCCATTTGCCAGCAAGCTGATGTTTGAAATAGTCAAGCAAAATCCGCACTATAACCCCGACCTAGACTACATGATGATCAGCACCTATGGCGCCGACCACATAGCAAAACAGCCGATTATTGTAACCGATTTAGCGCCAGATACGGCGGTAAAAGGCCGCGCGGTTATTATATTAGATGACGTAATAGACCAAGGTATTACTAGCGATTTTGTGCGCGAACTGCTGCTAGGCCGAGGCGCAAAAAGCGTGGAACTTGCAACGCTTGCTAGTAAAGCTGTTGCAGGTCGCTTACCACAATCAAACTACAATGGTTTTAGCGCTGGCGATAAATGGCTAGTTGGCATGGGCCTAGATGACGCCCACGAGGCGCACGAAGCCTACCGCTGGACCGATAGTATTTGGGAAATCAGGCGCTAAAGCAGCTCGACATTTTTCTCGGCCCATTCAAGGGCTTGGCGCGTTAAAGCCCTAGCCTCGATAGACTTGCTGGTCGGACGGTCTTCACCCCACCATTGCCGCCACGCCCAGTCGTCTGGGTTGAGGCATTCGAGACAATCCATATGTCGCAGCTTTCCGTCGACAAACGTCTCATTCCGCTCGGTGCATACATGCGTGTAGCCTACCTTTTCAAGCGCCCGCTTACTGGCGGTATTACCAGCGACGACAGCGGACTTCACGCGGTGCAGTCCCATGCGTTTGAACGCGTAATAAGTGCGCGCCCTGTGGGCGGCCGATGCGATACCCTTACCCCAAAACGATTTGTCGACGATAACCGACACGCTCGTCGCCTGGAAAATATGCTTGCGTGAAATTTCAATAAGCGCAGTATTCCCAATAAGTTTGCGTACGCCGTCCACCACGACCCAGATACCCCAGATCACACGCTTGTCATCTTTGATAACTTTATCGTACCATTCCTGCTCGGTTTCAGCGGTTTGCGCATGGCCAACTCCCAGGTATTGAATAACCGATTCTTTCGAAAACCCTTCTGCAAAATCAACCACATCGACCCTAGTAAATGGCGCGAGCTCTATTTTTAGGCCTCCATCTGTTGTAAATTTCATAACTGTTCCTAGTGCCATAATGATATCTCCTTATGTTCCAATATTACCATAAAACGCAATGCTTACACATGCTTACTTCGTATGAATGCATATTTGTGATTATTTATTGCAATACTGTGGCAAATCCGACCGCTTTGAGGCTATCATCGAGCCGATGCTGCTGGACGTGGATCGCGCCGGCTTCATTGCCGCCTACGGTTGTAAGCAAGCCGTTGTCATTACGCATAATAAAGTTCGTATGCTGGCCAAAAGGTCCGTTACCGTCATATATTGCTATATCACCCACTTTCGGCTGGTAGCCATCGCCATATGGGTGCCAGTTGCCCTTGCTAATAAAGTACTCTCTTAAGGTATGAGTGCCTGGGATGCGCCAGCTGCCACTATTTGGATTTACTAGTGGCGTACCATTTTGCTTCATCACCCAGCTAACAAAATCGGCACACCAAGATTCACTTACACCATCAGCATATTTGGTACCTGGTGGCTGCGCATCGTATTCAGACTTTATTATGGCAACTAGTTTTTGCTGCGCCTCGCTTAGCTCACCAGTTTTATAAACCGGGAACTGTTCCTGCGGAGCGGTTTTTAATGCAATATTATTAATAATCTGCCGCCCATATAAAGTACCAGCAACAGCTAAACCAATACAAATAAGTGCCGCTGCAATTAAGATCCATAGCCAAACCGGTTTTTTTGCTGCCTGTTTAATGTTCATATGCTATTAGTATACAAAAATCCCGCCAGTTAGGCGGGTATTCTGCGGCTACTTACGTAGGCCTAATTTGTCGAGCAATGCTTTTTAAGAAATACCTTGATCACTTAAAGTCACCGTTTGAGATTTTTCGGCAATAATAATATATGACCCTAGCGTAGTGCTACCCGAATCGTAGTACATTGAAAAATATGCAGCTATGTCGCCCCAATCTTCACTCTTAGTGTTAACCACAGATATTATCCTAAAGTTAGCAGCCTCAAGCATAGCAATTGCTTCACCTTGATTTTTAGGAGTATATGTTTCTAGCACTATAAGTCTGCCCTTTGGGCCAAGTATGCGCCCTGCCTCCTTAAGGGTCTGCTCCTTTATATCATCATTTGTATTGCCGTGGTATTTCTGATCGGCGCCTTTAAACTCAAACATTATGCTGTCACTATCGGGCTCTCCAAGAACATTGCCCATGAACGCAAGGTCCGCGCAATCATCAGGTATCGGAACGACTAGCGGAGTCTCAGCACTTATAGGTTTGCTACAAAGTACAGCAACACCGTCAGCCTGAGGTAGCCTATCTTCCAGATAAACATGTTGTGTTGGGTCTATATTCACACCTATATATAGGTCCTCTTTGCCCGTATAGTTCTTATCCGCCATAAGCATAGGAGATGACCCTGTGCCGAACTCAACCGTAACAGAGCGAGCGTTTTTTATTCTTTCTCTTATTAGAGACTCTTGATCAAGCTGTCGTAGAAGCGTTTCAGTCATATGATATATTATAGCACAAAATACTTAATTAATCAACCTAAAACACGCCCTGCGGCGTGAATTAGCGACTATGCAAGAATATGGTTACTTACGTAGGCCTAGTTTGTCGAGCAATGCTTTGTAAGCGTTGAAATCGGTCGCTTCGAGGTATTTCAGCAGCCTTTTACGCTTGCCGACCATCTGAATCAGCCCGCGGCGCGCCATGTGGTCGTGCTTGTTGAGCTTTAGGTGTTCAGTCACCTCTTTGATACGAGCCGTCAAAACTGACACCTGAGCCTGTGGGCTACCAACATCGGTTTTGTTAACCTGAGTCAAAGCAATTGCCTTAGCTTTGTTATCTTTTGTTATCATAGTGATCAATTATAACAGAGATAGGATATGCTTGCAAGCCTTGGATGTTTTTTGTTCTAGCTCATCAGCGGCATCGATACTAACAGTGTCGTAATGTTTTGTCAGCCACTGTAATACAGGCTCCATGGTTTCTTTATAATCAGCTAAACGCCACGCTGTATCTTCGGTAAAACCATGGTCACGCCTATCGCGACTTAGCATACGCCCGCGCGCTAAATCGTCACTGCCGCTTATTAAGAAAGCGCAAAGTGTTGCCCAGCCATATGAATTAATAGCTTGCTCATAACCCTCGGATGTAACCATATAGCGAGGATGGCCATCCATAACCACCAAATCTGACTCAACCGACTGAAGATATTCGCCTACGACCCCGTGAATTATCGTTGGATCAGTCACATGAGCATGGCGGTAGAGCACAGACTGCTCGGCGGCTAATTGTCTTGAATACTTTGAGTTGATCGCATTACTGCTTACAGAGCGTAATCGCTCCCCAATGCTAAAATGTTCGGCACTTATTCCTTTTTGCCTTAAGGCTTCGGCCACGCTCCTAGCTAGCGTAGTTTTACCAAGGCCTGGCTTGCCATGAATTAAGATTATTCGCTTAGTCATGAGATAGTAAAAGTGTAAGTTTTAGCAGTACCAGGCTGTAATAAATCGGTGCGGTAGTGGTTATCAGTAACAAATGTAAAGCCACCGTAGCTTGGTTCGATGCAAAAATAATCAGCTAAGCGGTCACTCCACTGGGCCCAATACGGCATATCGGCACTTTTTAATAGCAGGGTGCGACCGTGCGTATTAACTACCTTTTCGGGCACCTCGGCGCTGAATATAACTGGATTATAAGCGTTCGCATCCGCCGCTTCGCCATCTATAACTAAGTGATCACCGGTGGCAAAATACGGGTGAAAAGCCGGGCCAACCTCTAGCATTTGTTCGCCGTTATTTGTGAGTATGAGGGCTATCTTTAGCTCGCTATCACTTACATCGTAACGCAAACGAGCCGGCATATCACTGTAGTTACCCTGGCCTTCAAGCCCAAATACTACGTGCTTATCGCTTGTTTCGATAATCTCCCAGTCGCTGCTGCGCCCATAGCCGTGCTGGTCTAAGCCACTAGTGCCACCTGGGCCAAAGTTAGGCATACATACATGGCAGCCACCGCGAGTTTTTAGCTCACCGGCTGCATCGGTGATGGTCCGTTTAGGGTATATAATATCACCTTGTTCATCGGCATAGTTGGTGAGGTACCCTCCCCTAGTATCCACCACCGCCTTTTTGTCGCCGCTTCGTAGTTCGATAATCATACACGCCTCCTTATATTTAGTGTACGCCAAAATCTCCTAAAGTTTTAGCCTGCTCTACGTTCCAATCAGCTATCTGGGTACGCCGTAGCTGCGTGCAGTAGGCTTTTGTCCCAAGGGCCGCGCCAATATCGGCCGCCAGGCTACGTATATAAGTGCCACTGCTCACATGAGTACGGATTTTGAGGTTTGGCCAGGCGTAATCCAATAGCTCTAGTGAATAAACCGTAACTTTACGTTCGGGCATTTCTACCTCTTTACCTTGGCGTGCCAGGCTATAGGCCCGCTGGCCATTTATCTTTATAGCGCTAAAAATTGGCGGAGTTTGTGTAATCTCACCAGTAAACTGCCTTAGGGCCTGTTCAACTTGTTGTTTGCTTGGTGCTATCTGCCCTTCTAGCTCTGTTATCTCGCCCTCTGGATCGCCGGTTGTGCTGGCTGCCCCAAGGAGGATTGTGGCTTCATACACCTTATCTAGCTTGGTATAAGTACCAGCATTTTTGCATTCTGTACCGGTAACTAATATCAATAGGCCGGTAGCAAACGGGTCCAGTGTGCCGCAGTGCCCTACTTTAGCTTTTGAGCTAAGACCTTGAGATTTATTCTGCTCAGAAAGTACGCGACGAATACGAGCGACCACACCAAAACTAGTCATACCAGCTGGCTTATCAATCAGCAAAATGCCATTTTGTTCCATATAACTATTGTAACAGAGGTCGGCCTATTGGCCAGGAATCTGGAACTGGGCCGGATCGGCCTTAACCTCAGCTGGAGCTGGTGGCAGAGTATTGCCAAGCGGTGCACTGGGGATGCTAGGTGGTAAAGTGCTAAACGGGTTTGGCTCGGTAGCTACAGCGGGAGCACCCGGCAGAGGCGGTAAAGTACTAAAATCTGGCATGGGTGGCAGCGGCATATTCGGCAAGGCCGGCAAACCGCCACCAGGCGATAAACCAGCTGGCTGGTTAACAAAAGCAGCGTGCACATCGCCCAGGGCCGCTTCATGGCCCCTGTTGTTTGCATCAATATCGGCTAAAGTTGGACCGCTAGGGGCTGGTACAGCCGTAGTAAGCGGCGGCAAGGTAGATACTGAAGTGTCGAGTGGCGGCAGAGTGCTAACCTGTGCCTGTTGCGGTAGAGTGCTCACTGGGTTATCAGCAAAAATATCGCGTACCTCTGGCTCAGCCGCAGCTGTATCAACCGCAGCCGAAATCGGCGCCTGGTAACTTGGCTGGTCGCCTAAGTAACGACCACTATCATGGCTTAAGATAGTATGATTTTGCGCATTGGCTTCATCGCGACGCTTTTGATCGGCTGCCTGCTCCGTAGTAGCATTAAGCGTGCCGCCCAAGACTGGCTCCTCGGTAGACTGCCACTGACTATTGGCTACAGCGCCCTTTAGTGGGGTTTCTTCAAAATCAACAGCTTTTGCATCTCCCAACACTGTTGCCTGATCTACGCCTAGATGTTCAGCTAGTTGCTCATGCGCCTCCTGGGCAGCCTCACCCTGATTAGTAGCGGCTACTTGCTCGGCCACTTCATCTAGCGTGCCTTTAAATTCATGGTTGATGCTGAGTTCACCAGCTCTGGCACCTGCCCCTGCCGGCTGCGCGTCGGCCTGGACTGGCTCTTCGGCCTTAGCTTCACTAGACTTTGAGCCCTTATCGGATGATATTTCATCGGCATTTTGTAGCTGCACTGCGATTAACTGCTGGTTAGCCCCGGCGCCCATTAGCTCGGCTGCTGTTGTCATTACCCTACTGCTAGTCTTGGCATTACTGAACCTATCAGTAGCCGCCACAATACCAGTGAGTAATGCCGTAGAAATCTGCTCATCCATCAGGTCTTTGCCACCCATGTCATTAACAAGGCTAGCTGTCATTTCACAATAGCTACTAGCGTTTTTGTCATTCCAATTAATAGTACCAATACTGCTCGCTTCGTCTAGGTTGATACTAGCAACCGTAGCGCCGTCTAGTATCTGGCCGTGCGACTTTAAAGCCGCATCTAAGTCGTCAGCACTCTGCACGCCAACGGCAATCACAAAATCGACATTAAAGTCGCCCTGGCTGAAATCTAGGTCATCTTGACTAATAGTGGTGCGGTAAGGTGTGATAAATATCTTTACCAGGTCGCCCTCTACCTTGTAGCGTAGGTGATCGGCCTTTTCTTTATCTAGCGCGATAATAAAGTCCTGCAAGCTGCTGACGTTATTTTCAAAGGTTTTTTCTGGCTCCAAAAACTCAATAGCGGCCGGTATATCACCACTAAATACAGCCGTAGCGTGCTTATCTAGCTTGTTTACGGCTAGAGTAATACCAAGAGCGGCCGATAGCTCATCAACGCTTGGACTGGCATTAAGCGCCACTAAAACATTGTTGCTGTCCTTAAGTTTATCTAGTATTTGCTTTTTTAGTTTTGGATCGTTCACTAGTGTTGCCTTTTTATCTTATGTAGTACAACTTTCAGCAACCACTATACCATAAGCAACTTAAGCTAGTCAACAGCTAGCTACGCTTTACAACCCCTTGTTTTTTATGTATAATGCTTCATTGATTGCGATAACATTTTAAAGAGGTAAAGGAACAACATGCCAATCATCAAATCAGCCATTAAGCGCATGAAACAAACCGCCGTTCGCCGTGAGCGCAACGTTGGCACTAAAAAAGATATTAAATCTGCTGTAAAAGCATTTTTAGCTAACCCTACTGCCGAAGGCCTATCAGCTGCCCAAAGCGAATATGACACGGCTGTTAAAAAGGGCTTACTTAAAAAATCTACTGTTGCACGCCGCAAATCTTCACTTGCTAAGGTAGCTAAAGCCTCTGGCGTAAAGCTAACTAGTAAGCCAGCTGCCAAAAAAACCGCTCCAAAAGTCGCCGCTAAGCCAGCTGCTAAAAAGGCTGCCCCTAAGGCCGTCGCTAAACCGGTTGCTAAAAAGGCACCAGCCAAAGCTAAGCCAGCTGCCAAAAAACCAGCTGCTAAAAAATAATCTGCAGTAGCACTAAATAAAATCCGCCAGGCAATGGCGGATTTTATTTAGTGCCTAGTTCGCCTACAAACCTATCAACTATAGTCCACGGGTCGGCGCTAGTTGTTTTAAGCCGAACATCTAGGCTTGCTAAAAGCTCGGTTAGCGCCTTAACCCTGGCCTGGCTTAGGCTTGCGGCATAGGGTTGTAGCTTTTTAAGTACATACGGGCTAGCTCCAATCTGTGCGCCTAATGACTCTGGGCTTTCGGTGGTGATCTTTAAGGCCACCAGCTGTGTCCACTGCACAGTGAGTAAGCCAAACGTTTGGTAAGGGTCGGCCGTAGCGTGTAAATCATTCAGTAATTTTTGAGCCTGACCGGTGCTGCCCGACATAGCAGTTTGGAGTAGTTCAAACACATTGCTAGCGTTTGATTCTGGCAAAACTGCAGCGATATTTTCATCTGTTACTTTGTCTAGAATACTCAAAGACTGCAAGGCGTTTTCTAGCTGCTGTTGATCTATTATATAAGCGCCCGGCCGCTCACCTAGGCTGGTAGCCCGCTCAACGAGTACGTCCACTTGCTTAGGGCTTATAGGTACACTTAGCTCTGCCGCTCTGGCCCTGGCCCAGCGGCGCGCATCGTTCGCCTGGCGGTCGGTCCATGACTCAGCCGTAATAACCTTCGCTACTTTACTGATCGTTTTATAAGCCTTAGTGCGTTTATCAGGCTTAGGCTCCACTATTACGAGCGTCGTACTATCACTCACCCTACCTACCCAAGCAGCTAGCGTATCCCATAATGGTTTATTAGTGGATATATCAGTAATAACCACTAGGCGCCTGGTGCTAAATAGTGTGCTGCCAGCAATACTATCGGCTAATTGGTTTTCGTTTAGCTCCGTGCCATCAAGCTTTTCGGGCTCTAGGCCACTAGCCTTACTTATGTCACCTAGTGCCTGTCGCCGCCTATAGGTATCTTCGCCAGTGACTAAATAAATCACGCCTGTTCCACTTGGCACACTGGGCAAATATGCGTCCCACGGCCGGCCACCCTCAACTTAATGATAGTTGCCCCACAGCGCGGGCAGGCTTGGCCCTCGCGCCTAAATACATTTGCAAATTCTAGGTAGCTGCCTCTATTGCCCTCGGCGTCTACGTAGTTTTTATCGGTACTACCTCCCTTAGATATAGATAGTTCCATAACTGCAACTATTTCTGCCGCTAGCTTTTTGATGCTAGGTTTTGAGAGCAACTTAACAATGGTTGCGGGGTGAATTTTAGCCGCCCATAAACTCTCATCGGCATATATATTGCCTACACCAGCTAGCACGGTTTGGTCTAAGATAGCTGCCTTAATGCTGGTGTTTTTACGCCGCTGCAAGCGCTCAAATAGTACATCGCCATTAAAGCTATTTTCTAGCGGCTCCGGGCCTACGCTCTGCATAAATTTTGTGTTCATTACCTCAGCCGTTGGCACAAGTTTCATATAGCCAAATTTACGTAAATCATTAAAATACAGCCGCGATCCATCTGTAAACTCTATGTGCTCACGCGTAGTGTTATCGGGCAAACTGCCTATTAATGAATCGCTCGGGTGGCCACCACCCCATCGTTCACTAGCAATAGGTTTTGGATTTTGGACTTTGGATTTTGGTGCATTAATGTACACTAATTGGCCAGTCATTTTGAGGTGAGTCATTAAAGTATAGTCGCTCGAAATCCGTATTAGCAGCATCTTAGCCCGGCGTTCTACACCGGTTACGCTAGCGCCAATTAAAAATTGGTTAATATCAGCTGTAGAGTTAGGGAAACTTTTTGGGCTACTATAGTTATGAACCGATTTAATAGTCTTGCCCGTCATTAAGCGGGCTAGCCCACCACGGATAGTTTCGACTTCTGGTAGCTCTGGCATATTACTGGTTCTGCTTAGATTTTATAGCCTGGGCTACCTTACTGTCATCGCGCAGGTTCTGCCAAAAACTCACTTGGTCAGCCCTTATAGCAATGCTATCTTCGGGCCCCCACAGCTGGCTTTTTACCTTAGCTATGGCGCTTGTCGCATCGGCCTGAGCATTAGTTGACTGTGGCATATAGGGGCTAGTTATGTACAGGTAAGTCCCTTCGGTATTTTGCAATTTACCAAAGTACATCTGGCCATTAGTTAGGTAAACCACCTGGTACTGATTCGTATTAATTTGCTGGCCCTTGGGCATCAGCCACCACATAAGTGCCACAATTATAAAACCAACTATAAACGCCGACACAGCAATAGCAAAGCGCCATTTATACCAAAAAGTCTTAGCCTCGTGCTTCTTTACGTTATCACTCATACTACTAGTATACACTAGGGATTAACGCGCAGCGGATGAGTCGTCACGGATTTGGAAGTAATCTATATTACACGTTGTGCGCGCCGTTGCTGTCGCACCGGTGCTACACATAAAGTTGGGCCGTACCGCTATAGCCGTGTTTATGGTAACCGCGCTAACAGATGATTTTACACCGTTTATGAAGAAATCAGCACTTGAGGTTCCGGTGCCGACTGTATTAATCTTCGCCTCAAACCTGGTCATAGTACTAACCGTTGAGGCAATGGTAGTGGCTGATGGGGCGCAGACGGCCGTAGTACCATTGCCGTAACAGTATTGCCAGTTGGCATTCAATGTTGGGTCAGCCTCCCACCATACGCCAGATCCAGTCGTAATCGCAGCATTAGAGGCTACGGCCTCAGACGTATTGCCTACTCGCATAATAATCGCACCAGCCGCCGATGAACCTGGAGCCACGGCTGCCTTAAACACCTGCCCTGCCCCAAGCATCATAGTTCCGCCGGTCGTGGTCCCTAGGTATATGCGGCAACCCGCGTTAGCTGTAGGCGTAGTGCTTGTCACCATCCTAAATATGCCAGCACGATCAGCTGATGGAGCTGGAGCCGAGGTGTTGTTATAAGAATACGCCGAACAAGCAGTACCCATAGTAGCTGCCGTCCAGCCCATGTTGCCAATGCCGGTGCCCACTGCAGCTGCACCGCTCAAGAAATCCTCAGTTATAGACCAACCACGGTCAACCGCATCCGTGCCGCACGGCTCCCAATCGCCATCACGAGCACAGCGGAACTGTTTCATGGTCGTGTTGAAATACATCGCGCCATCAGTCACTGCCACTGGGTCAGTCGCCTGAGATGAATTATCGAGAACAAGAACGACAGCATTCGTACCAACTGCCGAGTCGCCTATGTAAATACGTGAATTCGTCGTATCGGCCACAAACAGCTTTGCGGCAGTACTTGTCTGAATAGCAAAGGCTGAAGTTGAGTTAACCGTGTTAGCAAACATTGCAGATCCATTATTTGTAAAGTTACCAGTAACCGTGCCGGCGCCACCAATTGTACCTGTGCCGCTTATATTAAAGCTAGATGACGCCTGCTGAGTTGTGCCATTTTGAATATAGTTAATACTTCCGCTAACTGGTGCATAGGCCGTACTACCACTCGCTGGAGCAAAGTAGCTGCTATCAAGACCATCTAGCATATCGGCATTTACAGCATAGGCGCTACTACCAAGCTGACTGCGCGGCGATAGCACCTCTGACCCAACTGTTACCTCTAGGTACATGGTCGGGTCTGCAGCAATGGCCGCCTGGAGGTTAGCTGCTGAGCCGGCTACGGCCGTGCCTTCGCCAATTAGTACGCTAAATATACCATTTGTTACAGCTACTGGGTTGCTGCCGGCTGCCGTTCGAGTTTCACCCCATATAAAGGTTCCACTGGTACTTGCCGTATATAATTTCAGTTGCATATCGTAGCTACCCGTTAGTGGTGCGCCAGTTGAATCAGTTAAGCGACCTTGGAAATTCAATTTATAGGGAACGGTCTGAACCGCCTGGGCAGTATGTGTAAACGCAAAACACGCCACTAATGCACTAAGCAATGGTAGCGTTAAGAACAGCAGCGCCGACTTTAGCGGTGTGCGTATAGCTTTTTCTCCTCTATTATGTCTGTTTACTCCACGCTTACACAGAAGTGCAGGATGGCTCATCATGGATTATACTGCTTATGTTTAAAAAATGCAAATCAGAGTAGCTGCTCATTGAGGCGAGCGATAGCCGTACGTGTATCTGTAAACCACACACTCTTCATACCAGCAATCTCTGCCCCTTCACAGTTTTCGGCTGTATCGTCTACCATAGTGCAGTCGCCAGCCGGTACGCCCAGCTTACTAGCCATAAGGGTATATATTTCTGGGTTTGGCTTAGCTATTCCCTCCTCGCTGGATACTATATAGGCGTCAAATAACTCACCATTTAGCTCAGATTCAGTAAATAACGTACTGGGCATATCCCGGCCGGCATTGGTTAATAGGCCAATCTTTACACCCTCGCTGCGCAGCCTGGTAATGTAGTCGAACAAAAGCTGGTTACGTACACGCTTTTGCGCAAATATCTCTGTTACTTCGCCGGCTGTCTTTCCTAAAATATTCGCCACGCCTTCGATATAAGTACTAAAATCTATGTAGCCATAGTCGTTCTGCTTATTTAGATCAATCAGTTCTTGGTGCCTCTCAGCTGGGATCATATTCAGCAATGCAAACAAGCTACCGCCATACAGCACGCCAAAACAATCAAAAATAACAGCTTTAGTCACAACTCTATTATAAACTACTAAAAGCTAAAGCCAGTAGATGATCCGGTAGTAACAGGTGCTAAGTATTTAGCATTAAAATCTGGAATTTGATTTATAAACAGAGCTCTTACCTGAGCTACATTAGCAGCCATGTTACCCTTAGAACCGCTACACGTAGTAGTCCATAGCGTATGGGTGGCGGCATCATTATTGGTAGTTTCATACATATAAAGGTGGCCATTCGTGGCACAGATACCCCTTATGTCGTCGTTGCCGTTAGTGCCTTGTAGCTTAGAGATATTTGCCTTATCTAGCGCGTAGACAAACTCTGTATAAGCCTTATCGCTGTTTTGGTAGGTTTTCGTACCAACAACTCGGTCTAGGTACCCACTATAGGTAGTGTACGTGCGGCTTGTCGGCGTCATTACAATCTGGTAGCTTTTGTAGTTTTCATCAGCTACAATTGGGCCACGCTCGGTGAATCGAACGGCACGGCCAGCGGCAGTATTTAGAGTGTCATCGCGCACGCTTTGGGATTCTGAGGTAGTGTTTACCTGGGCAGCAGTGCCACCAAACATCACGCGGCCGAGGCTCACTAAGGCAGCAATAATAAGCACCACAATGATTAAGGCGATAATAATGGGGACAATTCGCGGCCTGGTTCCCTTATACATAACCATATTTTATCATGTTACCGTTTAATAGTCAACGATTTATTTATATATTCCATAACGGTCATCACTAAGGCCATGCTCACGAATTAGCAAGTTTAGCATTTGGCGCATCGGCTCACTATTTTGTAGCCTAAAGTTGCCAAACTCACCAAACTTATCAGGTAGAATACATAGCAGTACTACCTCAACGCTATTACCATCGTGTCCATTATGCTCAATGCAATAGCTTCGGCTGTCGGCCTCCAATAGCTCTTGCTCTGTTAGTCGCCCCTGTTCCACTAAGTCCTCCAACCGGTGCCTAAAACTACTCGGGGTCTTTACATCGATATTTATATAGCGCCCACTCTCAGGGTCGCGCACCTGTACATCTACACCCAAGGCATCGCCAGTGCGGTTTGGCATTACGGCATCGAACCCGCGGTCGCGGGCCGCCCTAAAAATAGCGATTTCGCGGGTCAGCCCGCGCACTATGGCCATCCACTGCTCATCGCTAAACTTTGCCATGCGCATACGTTCGCATGCCCTATCACAGCCTATTTTAGCCCGTGCTGCAAAGTGCGTGCGCTGTTCTTCGTTCATGGCTAAGACTGTTGCGACAAATGTATCGTTAAAATCTATCAATTCGTAGACACGTGAGCGTTTATCGCGGTACCCATAAGGGTGCTGATCCATCTGCTGTTGGGCCTCGGCCGCGCCTGGCGCCTGCGCATATAAGGCCGCTAACCAATCTTCGGGGCGCCCGCTTGCTTCAGCCCGACCGCGTAGTTCAGTTACAAGTTTATCTAGCTGGTGCGGCCTGGGCCGGCGGTTTGGTAAACGTCGCTCAACATATCTTGCGGTAGTTTCATAAATATCATAATCAATCGCTTGGGGCGAAGGCATAGCCTTACGGTGCGGCAAAAACCTCCTCCAGGCACCCACCCGAGTTAGCATTACGGCCTCGCCTTTTTATTACGCCTAAATAAAACCGCAGCTACTACGACGGCCGCTACCACTAGGCCACCAAGCGCCAATAGCTGTATTGGCGTAGCTACAAACACCCAAGCATCGCGCCTGCTATTACCATAAGCCACACTTACCTTATACAGCCCAAACCGGTTAGCGGGAATACTAAACTGGTTAGTGCGCTCCACGCCTGCAAAAACTAACGATGAGCCGCTAGTAACCTGAGCATGCAAAGGATCAAGGGCGATGTTTACTTGTGGGAAAAACCCTGTCTGATCCGCTGAGTTAGCAGTGTTCTTTATGCTATAAAACCCCGTTACGTTACCGCTCGTTTGCCAAAATGGTACCTGTAACGATGTAATATCGGCTACACCAGACGGCGTTGTCCCGTTCTGAATAAATAATAGCGCCCCTACCCTAGCCGTGGCCGCCAAAGGAGCACTGGCGGCCGGTTCGGTTGTAGCAAAAATCGCCGCAAAACTAGCCCCAGCCGCTAGTTTAGTACCATCGGCCATAAATGCCAGGTGAATAGCCTCGCGTGGGCCAAGCTGAACGCTTGTATAATCTAGCAATACCCCATTTTTTACGTGTTCGTCATCATAAAACTGCAGGTCGCCATTATTATTGATCTGCTTAAAAGCTTGCACGCTGAAATCTACCGTAACGGCCTCAGCGCTTGGGTTGGTAAAGTCGATAAAGCCCTTTTTCTTTTCGCCAGGCTTTAGCTCAACCGTATAGCTAAGTGGCGTAACCTGCAGGCTCGTGGCTCTAGCTATTGGCGTAGTAGTTATCACAACACATATAGCCGCCGCTACCGCTATTAGTCGCCTGTTCATGGAGTCATGACCCCCGTTACAGTAATGGTGTTGGTGTATGGAGTAGAGTTTGCCGGTGTAGAGGATGACACATCCGCCCTTAGTTTAAGAGTTAAGTAGTCGCCGCCACTTGGCACGCCGGTCCTTGTATAAAACTGTGTAGTGGCGCCCGGGAAAGCCGCGTAGTTTGCGCCACTCCCCCATGCGCCTGGTATAGCGCTAGCATTTGTGGCATTTAGGCTAAAGCCAAGGCCCTTTGTGGTGCCCTCTATCCACGCCTGTGGTGAAGCTATCGTGCCACCAGTAATAGCCGGTATAGTGTTGGCGCCGTTTTGTAAATCATGGTTTTGGCTAACTAATAAGCTGTATCCACTAGCATCTGTTCGTACAATCGTATCGGCGAGCGTAACATTAGATACTCCCGGCGTGATTGCACCAAGGCTCACGCCGCCAGGTATGCCAGCGTTACCAGCACTATACTCTGCCAGTACCTCGGCGGCCGTTAAGGCCCTGGTATATAACTTCACTTCGTCTAATCCATCTTGAGCGCTCGTGCCATAGCGACCACCGCCAAGTTTAAATGCTAGGGCTGTTGAGCCAATATTAGCTGGTACCGTACCGGTTAATGCTCCGTTTGCTAAAACGCCGTTTACATAACAGTTAAGGTTAGTGCCTTGTTTTACGAAAGCAATATGCGACCAAGTACTGGTGCTAATGCTACTACAGGCACGGGATACACCGGTATTATTCAATGACATCTGGGGTGCACCATTCACAATCGCAACCGCAAAGCCGCCCACGCCAGCCTCCCATTTGCCCATTACATCACGCGTAACAGCTGCCGAGAGTGGGTCTTCCCAGTATTCAACCGTAAAATCGTTACTCTGAAAATTATAAGCGGTTGCATCGGCGCTTACCGCCGCATTTGTCGTACCGTCTAGCTGCAGGCCACCACCAACTTTACCGGTTGTAAAGGTTTGGGCCACCAAATTTATGCGGTTAGCCGCCACAGATTGATCATAAGCATACGCGCCGCTTGGTTCGCTAAACGGATAGTAGCCGGCTAGGCCATTTGGCTGCACCGTAAGCTGTAAACTCCTATCTAGCTGGCTAACATAGCCCATACCCATTTTGTAGCTACCGCTAGCACCGTTACCTATGGCGTTTTCGCCGCCCGCATAAACTAGGTCATAGGTGGCACTATTGCCGCTACCGCCAAAGTTAGCCCCCACTGTTCCGTTGATTTTATAACTAGTGCTGCTGTAATCATCCGCCAATACTTGGCCGCAGTTAACTACGGCGCCCAGCACCGCAACTGCTAATATCCATCCCTTTAAAACACGCTTCATACGCTTATGGTTAGTATAGCCGATATCAGCAAAAAATTATACCGTAAGTGCTATCATAATAGCCCGTCGCGAAATCTCTTCCAATCGCTAAGCGGGAACGTCTTACTCCACGTTCGCCAGTTGGCCCTGTAGTTATTAAATTCATCCAAATTA
Source organism: Saccharimonas sp. (SeqCode) (assembly GCA_032229905.1). Taxonomy (GTDB): domain Bacteria; phylum Patescibacteriota; class Saccharimonadia; order Saccharimonadales; family Saccharimonadaceae; genus Saccharimonas. The sequence goes on along the minus strand of JAVTWQ010000006.1, from coordinate 20,904 downwards.
CTCTTATCTACCAGGTGCAGGCGCCACGTCTCATCTTGTGGAACGCGGTCGATGCACCGTATGCCGTCTAAATGATCAATTTCGTGCTGAATTATCCTAGCCGTAAATCCTTCATATACTTGCTCTATCAAGTTACCTTCACGGTCGAAGGCAGTTATCTTGACAGTTTCAGCCCGTGGCACGTTTGCGCAAAAGTCACCACACGACCAACAGCCTTCACGGCCATCCACCATACTGTCTGACATCTCGATAATTCACGGATTTATGAGAACCTGCATCTGCTGTTTTTCGCGCATACCTGTCGCGTTTATATCGACAATCATAATGCGCTTGCTCACACCAACTTGTGGCGCTGCTAGTCCCACCATTTGTGCCCCGCCTTCTTCGTCTTTACCGGCGGCAAGCCAGAGCATATCTTCAATGACAGACATTATCTCTGCACCATTCAACTCATCAGGCAAAACCTCCTGCGCGCGGCTATTCAGGAGTTCTGCATTCTCAAGTGGATCAACCAGCCTAAGATGATCGCGTTCTTGCGGGCGTGGCTTGGTGGCGCTCACTAGACCTCTCCCCAATTGTCCCCCACATGCACGTCCACCTGTAGGCGAACGCCAATATCGGGTTCGATGTTTTCCATAGTATCTTGTAAGATCTCCGTGATTTTTTCGGCATTTTCTTTAGGACATTCTACTAAAATGCTATCGTGAATTTGTAGTAACTGATCGCCAAGACCAGCGATTTTCTCATCGATAATTACCATGGCCTTTTTCATTAAATCAGCCTCGGTGCCCTGGATAGGCATGTTGGCAGCCGCGCGTTCAGCAGCTTGGCGCACCACAAAGTTATTACTATTTACATCGGGCGTTGGGCGGCGGCGGCCGTAAAGCGTTTCTACATATCCGGCCGTATGAGCCTGGGCAACTACACTCTTTGTGTAATCAACTAGCTTTACCCGCACTACGTTATACTCATCTATAAAGTTTTTAGCTTCGGTAAAGCTCATGCCGGTAGCGGCCGATAGTCCATGCATGCTCATGCCATATAGTACTCCAAAATTGACTGTTTTAGCGGCACTGCGCTGAGCTTTTGTAACGTTATCAAGTGGCACTTTATATACTTCGGCGGCAGTTTTCGTATGGATATCAGTGCCGGCATTAAAGTCATTAATCATCTTTTCATCACCAGCCAGCACGGCCGCTAGGCGCAGCTCAAACTGACTATAATCAGCATTCACGAACACATTGCCCTTTTCTGGCACAAAGGCATCGCGGATTTTCCGTCCCATTTCGGTGCGTACTGGTATGTTCTGTAAGTTAGGATCGGTGCTACTTAGCCGCCCCGTGGCAGCTACGTCTTGGTTAAATGTTGTGTGGATGCGCCCATGCTCATCCACTAGCTTTGGCAGTGCCTCAACATAGGTATTTTGCAACTTACTTAGCTCGCGGTATTGTTCAATCAGTTCAATAATCGGGTGCTTACCGCGTAGCTTGTCTAGTTCGCTTTGGCCAGTGCTAAACCCAGTTTTACCACGCTTAATATTAGTGGTTGGCAGTTGCAGTTTAGTAAACAGAACATCGGCTAATTGAGCGGGGCTTGCTATGTTAAACTCATAGCCGGCCATCGCGTACATTTGTTCTCTCACCTCTGATAATTGTTGAGTAATTTTTGTGTTCATGGCATCTAGCTGCGCTACATCTAGCTTAATACCGCGGTGCTCCATACGGGCTAGCACTGGTATTAACGGAAAGTCGATTGTACGTGCCACGCTGGCTATTTTTGGCTGCAAGTCCATGGCTTTTGTCTGCTCTTCAAATAGCGTCCAAAGTGCGCTTATGGCAAGCTCGGGCGTAGCTACATCCATACCAATAAGGTCGCTTAAGGCTCGGCTTTTGCGTAGTGGGTTAAGCAAAAAAGAGCCTTGCGCAATGTCATGGTGCACTTCGGGTAAATCGGTATACCCGGCCGTAAGCAGTTGCTTCAAAAATATCTTAGCGTCATGGGCGACAATTGGAACATTAAGCAGTATATCCTTAGCCTCGGCAAAACTTAGCTTAACAACCTTGCCCCGCTCGTGGCTTAACCATACTTCATTATCCACTGGCCATACAACTAGCTCGCGCGCCATCATTAGTACTGCATTAGCCTCTGTACCACTTAGTTGCTTAGCTGGGTCAAGCGATGTATCGCGCAAAGTAGGTTCACTGCTTTGCATGTGCTGAGGCAACTTATTTAGCAAGCTCCTAAACTCTAAATCTTGTAACATCGCGCGCAACTTCACCACGTCTAAATCTTTAATATCCATGGCCGGTAGGTCTAGGCTAATAGGCGCATCAAACCATAGCTCGGCTACCTTTTTACTTATTTCGGCACTTTCCTTACCAGCTTCGAGCTTACGGCGCACCGCATCTTTTGTTTGCCATAAATTATCGTAAATACCCTCAAGAGTTTGGAACTGCTGTAGTAGTTGCACAGCTGTTTTTTCACCAATACCAGGTACGCCTGGGATGTTATCGCTGCTATCACCTTTTAGGGCTTTTAGGTCCAAAAACTGATCAACCCGTATGCCATATTTTTGCTCAAAGGCCTCAACATCAAACCGCTCAATATTGGTTAAGCCCTTTTTCATGGCATAAACATGGGTTAATGGATCAATCGCTTGCAAGGCGTCTAGGTCGCTGGTAATCAAACAGGTTTCTATACCCCGCTCACTGGCCTGGTGAGCCAAGGTTGCCATAATATCATCGGCTTCGTAATCATCTAGTTCATATAGTGGCCAGCTAAAGGCTTTTAGAAGCTCCTGCAAAATTGGTATTTGAGCATAAAAATCAGCCGGGGCAGGTTTACGACCAGCCTTGTATTCTGGGTAAATTTGCAGGCGCTTACGAATGTTAGTTTTGGGCATATCCCACGCTACGCAGACATAATCGGGCTTAAGCTTTTTGATAAGTTCTAGGCTGAGCGCCGCAAAGCCATACACGCCGCCCGTAGGCGTGCCGTCAGCTGTGCTTAAATTTGGCATAGCATAATAGCCGCGGTAAAACACACTCTTGCCATCAATAATCGCTAGCCTCTTAGTCATATCTATAATTATACGCTAATCTAGGCCGTATTCTTCTTCAGTCTTCGTCGCTCTCGCTCACTCAATCCACCCCATACACCAAATTTCTCTTCATTGTTTAGCGCATAAGCTAGGCATTCACTCCTGACATCGCAGCTAAGGCACACTTTTTTCGCTTCGCGGGTTGGTTCGCCTTTATTTGGAAAAAATGTCTCTGGATCAGTCTGAGCACATAGCGCCCTATCCTGCCAGGCTAACGGACCGTCTTCGCGAGGATCATCCTCGGAATTCGTCAGCGCCAGCTCTGCAAGTGGGGTTACAAAATACTTACGCGCACGTAGTGTCCGAAGCATATTCATACCATTCTCTGGACCTAACTCTAGAGCTCTGCTCATATATTTTTCTCCAACATATTTATTCATTTTCTCTAAGCCGGTTAGGATATGCAAGCACAAGCAACAACAAAAGCGCGTGTTACACTATAGGTATGACTGAACGAACCAATATTCGCTTGCTGGCATTAGTGGGCATGCCGGGTGCAGGCAAAACCGAAGCCGTAGAATACATCTGCAGCAAAGGTTGGCCAAAAATTTATTTTGGCGGAATTATGTATAACGAAATGGAAAAAGCCGGCACACAAATCACGCCAGCCAGCCAACAGCTTTTCCGCGAACAATTGCGCGAACAAAATGGTAAAGATTACATTGCCCAAAAAGCTATAGAAGAAATTGAACGGTTAGTTAATGCTGGTCAGCACCAAATAGTCATAGACGGGCTTTATAGCTGGACCGAGTTTAAAACCCTCAAACACGCCTACCACCATGAGCTAGAAGTTATAGCTGTAGTTGCGCCCCGCCGCGTGCGCCACCGCCGCCTGGCTAGCCGCCCCGAACGGCCTTTTACAGAAGACGAAGCCATGCACCGCGATTACACCGAAATCGAAAATATTGAAAAAGGCGGACCAATCGCTATCGCCGATCATTACATTATTAATGACTCCGACCTAGTTACCCTACGCCAAAAAGTCGATGACATTATGGCCGGCACTTTCGCGGAATAATAATCATATAGATATAAAACCCGAATTCACTTCGGGTTTTATATTGCATGTTACGGAAAAAGCTCAGCCGCTATTGCAAGTATTCGTACAATTTTTTAGCATCTTTATGCTTACGCAATTTAGCTAAGGCCTTAGCCTCAATCTGCCTAATGCGTTCGCGGGTTACGGCAAATTCCTGCCCTACTTCTTCAAGCGTGTGGCTTTTACCGTTATCTAAACCAAAGCGCATTTTGATAATCTTTTGTTCGCGGTCGCTTAGTGTGCCAAGTACCGACTGCACCTGCTCTTTTAGCAGCTGGTTGCTAGCCGATTCCTCTGGTGTAGCACTATCCTCATCTTCGATGAACTCACCTAAGGTCGTATCTTCTTCGCCATCATCACGGCCAACGCCAGCATCAAGACTACTGATATCCTGCTTAATTTTCATCACATACTCAACTTTTTCCGGTTCCATTTCGAGCTCTTTAGCTAGCTCTTCAATGGTTGGCTCCCGGTTAAGTTCTTGTGTCATGCGGCGCTGGGTGCGCAGCAACTTGTTAATAGTCTCTACCATGTGCACCGGTATACGAATAGTCCGGGCTTGGTCAGCGATAGCCCGCGTAATAGCCTGGCGGATCCACCAAGTGGCATAGGTACTAAATTTAAACCCTTTGTCTGGGTCAAACTTTTCAACCGCACGCAGTAAACCAGTATGGCCTTCCTGGATCAAGTCCAAAAAGTCTAAGCCGCGGCCACTGTAGCGCTTAGCAATACTTACTACAAGGCGCATGTTAGCTTCGGCCATTTTGTCCTTGGCCTTTTTGTCTCCATCTTGGACGCGCTTAGCAAGAGCCAGCTCTTCCTCGGCATTTAGTAGCGGGATTTTGCCAATCTCACGTAGGTGCAAGCGCACACTATCATCGCTAATATCATCAAAATACTGGCCATTATTCAGCACATCCTCTGGTGTATCAAGCTCTTCTTCCAGCAAATCATCTGCTACTGGCTCACCAAAATCTGGTAGCACACTGCTTTCGAGTTCTGCCTCCACCCCCGTATCTGTGTGTAATGTTATATCGTCTTGGTCATCAGCCACGCGCGATCTCCTTTATCAGTCCATTAAGTTCTTGCCGCAATTCATCAGCCCGCACGTCTTCCCGGGCGGCCTCTGCATCGCGGAGTTCCTCTGTTAATATATCTCTTTTTTGTTTTTTATATTCATTTTCAACCTGCCGTAAAAGCCGCGCTGTTTCGTAAAAGCGATCTTGCTCACTCCACTCAGCGTACCGTGCTTCGGCCCTAAGTATTACAAGTTTTACATACTCATCGTATTTTTGCAAGTCTGGTGGCGTAGTAGCTAATACTTTACCTGAGTTTTTAGCAAAATACCTGGCTAAGGCCTGGCGCTCATCGCCCTGCAGTATATCAATATTAATTTGTTGGAACAGCTCTTGGCTATGTCCATCAATAGCCGCTACCGCTAATGCGTTATCTTGGTGTATGTATACCTGAGCAACCGCAACGGCCTCCGCCTTTACCTGCCTTAGCTCTTTTTTTGGGCTACCGGTATCATCTACCTTTTGCTTTATAGCCGCTAAGCTGCTGCCTACGGTTTTTGCAACTTTCTGCTCGTAATGGTCGCGCTCAACTGGGTCGATCAGGCTCTTTATTATGCCGAGCGCCGCCGTAGTGTAGGCTCGTTTACCTGTTGCGGTTTTTACATCACTTTGGGTTAGATATAAATCTAGCACCCAGTCTACAGCTGGCCTGGCCTCATCTACAACCCGCTGCCAGGCCGTTTTATCTTGCTTAATAAGTTCGTCTGGGTCTTTAGCGCTGTCTGGTAGGCTAACAATCGTCAGGTCTATCCCTAGCGGCGAGGCTAGCCCAATAGCCCGTTCGGTAGCGGCAATACCAGCCTTATCGCCGTCATAGGCCAACCGCACATCAGCCGTCAGCCGCTGCATTGACTTAAGGTGGTGTTCGGTCATAGCTGTGCCGGCCGTAGCCACTGTTTGGGTTACGCCGGCTTGGTGGCTGCTAACTACGTCTAGGTTGCCTTCTACTACTACCACGTAGCCGCGGCTCCTTATGGCCTCTTTTGCCTGCGAAAACCCAAACACATGGCGGCTCTTATCGTAAAGTAAGGTGGCTGGAGTATTTAGGTATTTAGGTGCATTTGGCGCATCCACTAGTATGCGCCCTGTAAAACCTATCACTTGTCCGGTGGCATCCATTAACGGCACCATCATACGCCCCCTAAATAAGTCGCCGCCATAACGGTTAGCCAACCCAGCATCGGCTAGCTCTTTTTTAGTAAAACCCCGCTTTAGTAAGGCATTTGTAAGGGCCGTGCCAGTATCGGGTGCGTAGCCAATCCTAAAATCTTGGACTACTTTTTTACTCAGTCCACGCTGTTTAAATATGTAACCTAGTGCCTGCTTACTACGCATCATACACTGCTGGTAGTACGAAGTCGCTAGCTCGTTGGCCGCTAGTAAGCGTCTTTTACGACCAGCTATTTCTTGGCTGCCTTTGGTTTCATATAGGCTTAGGTCCACGCCAGCTTTACGCGCCAAATGTTCTAAGGCTTGCCTAAAATCCATGCCCTCAGCTTCCATCACAAAAGCAAATACATCACCGCCCTTGTTGCTGCTAAAGTCATGCCATATATTTTTATCTGGGCTTACAAAAAAGCTCGGTGATTTTTCACCACTAAACGGGCTTAAACCTTTAAAGTTGCGGCCGGCACGTTTTAGCTGCACATATTCACCAACCACATCTTCAATATTAAGCCTGCTACGCACCTCCTCTTTGGCGTCGCCCTGCATACTACCTAGTATACCACTGTAGCCTTGTCTATACCCCTGTTCATAGCGTGCTGCTTGTGCTTAAATAATAGTATATGCAACCGCAAGACCCGTATCAGCCTCAGCCAGGCCCTACCCCAGCACCCGCGCCAGCTCCACAGCCGGTTGTGCAACCGCCTACACCGGCCGCTCCTAACATAACACCAGAGCAATTTTCGGTTGATTACTTAAATAAAATCGCTGGGCCAGCTAGTGTTAAAAAGATGCCCCCAGTTAAGCTATTTGCCCTTATTGGCAGCGTCGTTGCTGTAGCTATAATCGCTATGGTTGTGCTTGCTAACCTAGCATCACCAGCCGGTACCAGTGAACAAACCTATGCCCTGCAGGCCCGTATCGCCACCCTGCAAACGGTTACCACCGAGCAAGGCAAGCACTTAGCCCAAAATGAGCTATCAATAATCAACAGCACCCTCGGCGCCACCCTTAAGTCTATGGCTGCTGACCTATCGGCCTACGAAAAGGCCCACAACTTTGCCTCTGATGGCAAAGCCGCCACTAGCGCTAAAACCACCGAAAAGAAGTACTACGATACACTATCGAAAAAACTTAACGATGCCTACTTAACCGGCACACTCGACCGCACCTATGTATCAGAACTTGTTTACCAGCTTGGCATACTAAAAAGTAAGATGCAGCGACTTAAAAGCAGCGCTAATAGCACCAGTTTTAACGATTTTTATACAAGCAACATTGCGTCAATCGACTCTGCCACTAAGCAGCTCAGTCAGTTCCAAAGTACTAAATAGTTACTCGGTAACAAGCCGGTAACTTAGCCGCGCTAAGTCTTTTATTTCATCGTCGCTCAACTGCCCGCTGCAAATTATCGTCGCCCAGTGCTTTTTATTTAGGTGGTAACCTGGGAGCACACTCTCATACTTTTGTTGCAGCACCTCATTAAGTTCAGGGTCGATTTTAAGGCTCACGCGCGGTGGCTTATTGCCCTCCGCAACCAGCGCAAACATCTTTTCGGTCTGCCCGGGCACGTCTTTATGACCTACCTTATAAACAGCCGTACCTTCGCCAAATGGGTAATCTAACCAAGTGTTTGGAAAACTTAGTAAATATTCGTGTATATCTTGCTCGCTCATGGCTCTCCGCTGTATCTCCCGGTTAATCCTTTTATTGTGGTGGCCCAGTTGAGCCTCTGCTTTATAGCCGATAGCTGGTCAGCTGTGGCTGGCTTAGTTATTTTACCACTGTCATTGCTACCTAGGGCAACAAAACTGTAGTTCATAGGCAGCTTCGCTAAGTTTTGCGACGTTGCCATTTGCAGGCACTGGTCATCATAACTACCACAATCCTCGGCTAGTTTTATCCATTTTTCTAAATCGGGCGCATCACTCGCTTTCACGCTTAATGTCATTTGCAGGGCTAGGCTACGGGTTACTTCAGCAGTGTCTTGCTGGTCAAATATAAAGTTACCAAGGCTATAAACAATCAATCGTCCTTTATAAGCTTCGGTATTTTGCACCCAGTGTGCGTGGTCGCCTATCACCACATCGGCCCCGCCATCTATTAGCCCCCGGTATAAATCGGTCTTAATCTGGTCTGGTCCTGTCTTATACTCTGCGCCACTGTGTGGCATGGCGATTACATTAAACTCACTGGTATATTTGCTCATCACCGCAATACTAGCGGGCCCAGGGTTTTTGAACACCCCATGGTAACCACACCACACGGTTGGTAGTTTAACTGTTTTTACAGTGTTGTCATCGTAGGTTACACGGGCCGGTAGGCTAAGTACGTTACAGATATTGCCGTAATCCTCTGGGTCAAAGGTGCCAAAGCTTTGAATATTGTTATCGGCTAGGTGCTTAATGGTCTCTTTCCAGCCGATTACGCCATTTTGATTATCGGTGTGGTTATTAGCTAAAGTAAATGCCGTAAAATACTGTTTTGCATACGGCAAGTAATCAGGCGAACAATCAAACTGCAAAGTGCTCTCTTCCACGGCCGAGCTAACTTTTGGATTGTTGGTGATTGGGCATTCCATATCAGCCACCCAAGCATCATAACTGCTGCGGTTAAAATCGTTTAATTTTTGGAACGGATAGGCATACTTTAGGTCGCTCTTTTGTGACCAATCGTTAATATAACGACCCCAAAATACATCACCCATGACTAACATTTTGCTCTCGGCACCAGTTATTTTAGCAGCTGGTTTAGCTATTTTTAATACCTCTGTGGGTTGGGTTGCTGGCTTAAAAAAATAATGCGTTGCCGCATATACTCCACCACCCAGAGCTACTAGCCCAGCCACTGCAAATACAGCAATTGGCCAGTGTTTCTTATGGGCTATTTTCACACTTTTACCTTTTTCAAATAATATTTTAGCTCTTCTATACTGCCTTTAATATCATCAAGTGCCCGGTGGGCTTCTGGCTTTGCAAACTTTTTACCGTATTTGCCTTCCATCACAACCTTCCAGGCGGTTACATCAAGCATCCGGTAGTGCAGCTTTTTATCTAGCCTGGGCCATTCGTTCGTAATAAACCGCCTATCCTGGTGGATAGAGTTACCGGCCAGCAGTACCTTTGTATCAGGCTCAAAATGTTCATCAATAAAGGCTAACAACTCATTTTCAACCGCCCGGCCATTTTTAGCTGCCTCACTGCTATTTTGCTTTAGTAGCTCATCGCGCACTACGGCATTTTCATCCCAAAATTCCCCTACCATGCGCTTTTTGGCTAGGCTAGGCCCGACCTTTTTTACAGCTTCATAGGTCGCAATCGTTTTAAAATCCCAGTCAGTTACAATCACGGCCACCTCTAATATACGGTCCAGGCCGGGGTCCAGCCCAGTCATCTCTAGGTCCATCCATAGTATTCGCTTAGGCTTAAACGCTCCCTTGGTCATACCTATAGTATACGACAAAAACCCCGCACTCACGCACGGGGGTTTAGCGTACTACGTATTTCCGTAAAAGAACTGCAAAAACACAATCGTTTTTGTTCGAGAGGCAAATCTAGTCTAATAGCCACCCGGAAAATACGCTTATCTGTTTCGTCCTCTGTTTTCACTTGGACTCGTCAGCACAGGTTGTACCTGCGGACAGATTTTTCTTTGGGAGTTTAAGCTCCCAAAGAACTTTGCTACTAGGTGGGGCTTTGGGGAGAACAATTGTCCTCAACCTACTTGCCCCACCCGAGTGGCGGTGAGATTGCCGGCCGTAATCAGCCTTACTCGGACGAAATCTCAATTGCCCGGTCTTGATTTGTTGTTGCCCCTGTACAAGATTAGAGGCTAGTTACTATTTTTAGCCGCGCCGTAACTACGGGACGCGGAACATCACGGTGTCACCAATCTGGGAGCCCATCGTCGAGCTGCTCAGTGACAGAAACATTCTGCCACCACAGCTCAATGAGCTGACGGACGGCCTGGGCCGGCGGCTCGGGGTCCCACTCATCGGGACCACCAGTGAGGGTTCCCGTCAGCCTCCCAACACCGTAGTCATCGTCCTGAAGGACGATACGACCATGGGGCGTCTCCCATGCCGCCTCTGGGTGGGTGACATACTCAGAGCAGCTGCGAGCCAGCTCCTCCTCGTTGAACGGCGAATCGCTCCACCCATCAGCGGTAACTTCTCCTCTCTGGATCCAGTAGGCCGCGAACTTGGCCACGACCTGGCGGAGACGATCGGTCATGATGGCGTTCAGCGAGCCGCCAACGAAGGCAGTCCACTCGTCGGTTGAAGTCGAGGCGACGGCGACGACAACGTCGTCAACCGCCAAGTGGCCGTCGACGACTGACATTACGCCAGTCACCCGCCAGTGGCGCTGGCTCCAGCAGCCACTGTCGGAATCCCACACAAAGGACGCACGGCCCTTCGCGCGGACTCCCACCGCCAGCTCATGCTGGCGGATTCCTCGATCAAGGATCGAGCTGACCCCAGCCTTCAGGCGGGTGAATATTCCGTCAAGCACCCACAGGTCACCCTGGGGGACTTCGACGACATCCAGCTCAGCCTGGGGGGCCCAGGTACGGAGAGCGGACGTCATCAGGCTGGCTGCCATGCGGGTGTTCCCCGCCTGGGCCAACTCAACCCCGCGACCGTAGTCACCAGCGGCCTTTACGGCCGCCTGGTAGCTCTTGACCTGGTTCATGGTAGTGGAACGAGACATTTCTGTCTCCTCTCTCGGGCAACAGCCCCGATTTACTGTGTATATTATCAACACAGCATTCGGGGAACTTCCCCTTGAGGCTTCACTTAGCCCCCGCCAATAGGTTAATATAAACCCAAAGGCCGAGGCTAAGCCCAAAATAGTTAACACCTAGTTTGTTAAGTTGCTGAGCCTTGAAAGCTCATTTCCCTTAGCGATATTCGCTAAACGTTTGAGGTTTCAAGGTTATTTGCCCGGGATATCGCTCCCAGGCAGGCGGCCAAGTTTACTTCTAGGCAAGAAGGTTGTGTCGAATAAGCGCTGACTCGCTTTTTCGACCTGAGAATGTTACCTCGCAGTCAGACGAGGAGTAGTTTTATTGCCCAGTGATACTCACACTGGAGATCATCAGATACGCCCGAACCCGGTGCAGCCGATGATCCTGCCGCCCTCGTCGCGGACGGTCTCACCGATGACCAAAAGATCCTCGGTGGTGCGGCCTCCCGCGGCGGCGGCCTGCGCCGTGAGCAAGCTCACGACGTAGATGGCCTCGCCGTCAGGCGCGGGGAGGCCTTCCACCTCCCCGTAGGCCGTACGGTCGACGGGGATCGTCATCCCGTCGATCTCGACCGGCATCTCGGCGACCTTCGTGGTCGCCGCCCGCGGGACGATCCCGCTGGACACCAACTCCGCCACCTGACGGAACTGGGCCGCACGCCCACGGCCGAAGCCGACGACGCCGGCGATGGCGCCGGTGGCATCCTCCGCGAGGAGGATGAGGGCGTGCGGAGTGGCGTTAATGATGGTCATTTCTGACCCTCTCTTCCAATCAGAGTTCAGTACAATGCCCTTCCGGGGCGTCAACACTTGGGCGGGCGGTGCGTGTATGCAACGCCTCTCGTAACCCCTCCTGATCGGATTGCCGGCTTCTAGAATTACCGGCAAACCGACCAGCAGCTTGATTGAAACAAATAATGTCAATGTGCGTAGCAGATACATTTGTACCCGCTCTGGGCGTTTAAGCTGGTCTCCGCTGTACAGTGGATGGCTTAACCGCCCGGAGCGAGCCGTAACTTTGGACGTTACGGAGCTAGGCTGCTTTGTTTTCAAAGTCAAAAGGTTGATGGAGCTTACGCTCATGTATATGACGCCCGCCGCGGGGTTCTCAGGCCGCGCGTACTGGAATCAGCCGGGAATCAACTTATATAAAGGACTCAACCGTGCTTTTTACAAACATCCCACCCTTTCAACGTGCTTGTCGACCAATTTGCCTCTCGATCAACTGTGTACATAATAGCATTAGTTGTATAAAATGTCAATAATATGCTGATACAGAACATCTTTAACAGGGGTAAATATATATCATTTTATGTCAAAACAGTATTGACAAACATATAAAAGTTTGCTACTATACAGGTAATGGATACTCAAAATACCAGTCAAACCGTCCCTGATACCACCATATTACGTAAGGCGGGCCTTACCGAAAGCCAGGCCAAGGGCTACCTTGCCCTTATCGAACACGGCACACTCACACCCGTAGAGCTAGCTGAATACACCGGCGAAAGTCGCACCAACGGCTACATGATCTGCGAAAAACTAGAAAAATTAGGCCTTGCCACTAAAAAAGATGGCAAAAAAGCCACCTACTCACCTACCCACCCCAGCGCCCTAGAAACCCTCGCCGAACGCCGCCGCAAAGCCGTGCAGGCCAACGAGCAAGCGGTAAAGAATAATATTGGTGATTTAATACAGTTTTATTATGACCATGCTGAGATGCCCGGTGTGCGCTACCTCGAAGGTAAAGACGGCCAAGTGAAAATTTACGATGACATCATTGCACAGGGCCAAGATATGTACTTAATCCGGACACCAAACGAAAAAAAGTTCTTTGGCAAAGAAATATTGACTAACTTCATTCAACAAAGGATAAAAAAAGACATTAAGGTGCGGGCACTTACCCCATTCACTGAAGACAGCAACACAAACCCGCAAAAAGACGTCGACCAGCTGCTTAAACGCCAATTTATGCCAGAAAACAGCTACACCGCACCTGTCGAGATTGACATCTACGGCTCACGCGTAGGCTTTATTGCATATGGCGAAACACTAACAGGCGTAATTATAGACAATGTACACATTGCCGATGCTATGCGGCAGGTATTTGATCTTGCCAGCGTGGGGGCAGATCAAGAATTTGAGCATCGTGCCGACCTGGTTGAACGCCTGCGACAGGCGCGTAATCAACACGCAGAGGGTCGCTCGCATAATGAACAGCCCGGCGATAGCGGCGCATAATTATCTCGAACTCTTCTTCCGTCATCATATCCAAATCGGCGTGGTAATCTGTTAACTCCTTACCATGTAATTGTGCATAGTACCATCCGCCCAAGCTAATCATCTTGGCAACTATAAAATCAGGTGATTTTGGATCATCTGTCTTTCCACCAATATCAAGCCGCAGCATACCATCACTGTCCAAGTCATTTCGTAAACTCAAGCAATTCTTTTCGCGCTCTGCTGCAATTAACGAAGGTGTGCCGCCATCAACCGCACAGGCTCTGTTGGCGCGTGGTGATTTTCCTCTCTCAAAGTCGCCAGTAACCGGTGCGCGGCGCAACTTCGTCAACAGTAACATGCGACTATCAACCCTCTCCAAATAACCAACTTCAAGGTTTGGCTCCTCCCCAACCTCAGCTTCGCCTAAACTAACCGTGTCAATCTCTACCAGTGCCTCACACCGGCTGTGCTCATACAGATAATGAAGCCCTGCGAACAATTCCTCCTTAGTTAGGGCTATTGGTACATCCTTAGATCCCATCGGTACTACTTGTTCTTTATCGCCGTGCTCCATCCAATACTTAAAGGCGAAGAGCGTTTTGGTGATATTGGCGGCGCTCGTTATCGGCCAGTTTCTCACCGATAACTGGTTCGATTTTGTAAGTATAATCAGCATGGTTCCGGCGCATTTCACGCAGGCTTGAGAATATATTTTTCTTTTCTGGGCGCGACAGCTGCTCCGACTCGCTAATGTCATACATTGCATCACGGAACTCAAGCCCATGCGCCGCCATGCCAGCATCTTCACCTGTAATAATGCCATCCGAGACAGCTTGGCGCTTGCGCGACCCAACCCCATCTCTCGAATCTCCTGAATATGCAAACAGGCGCTGTTTGGCAGAATCACCCGTTAAACGATCTATCTTTGCGGGGTCAAGCTTCCCATTTAGGGTGCGAACCGCAAAGTGTACAGCGACATTAGGTGAAAGGCCTCCCTTAATTAGTACCTGAGCGGCATGTTCAAACTGCCCAAAGAGGTCTCTTCGGTAAGGCGACCGCAGCATCTTCGTCACGAGATCCGTCGCTCCATAGGTAGCGAGTGTCGGAAATTCTTGCGCGTACGAACTAAACAACTCTGCGGCCGTCTTTAGTCGCTCATCAGCCTGGCCTGTAAGTCGCGTCGTCAATTCCAAGATTGCCGAATCAGAGATTGCGCTCGCAAACTTTTCATCTGGCTCCTCGATACCAAGCTGTTTTAAATAGCCCATCCTATCCGTTGCAATTTCCCAAGCTTTCTTCACAGATTTACTTGTTTCTAAATCAGGATCCCGAGTTAGGAATGAACGCCTCAACAACTCACTGATCGTAAAGTAATTACCAATTGTATCCCACATTGTCGAACTCTCCGGCCCCATATCTTGCAGTTCCCCTACATACTCTTCATCTAGATAATGTAATGCACGAGGCTTATCCATATCTCGGATAATACGCGCTATACCTAGCTGATGGTTCGCACCAAACTTCATATCAGGCACCTGCTCATATATTTTTTCAACAACCGCACTAACTGCATCCGCTAGGCTGCTACCTAATTCCACAGATGGCGTGCCACTAACTTTGTTCAATCGCCTGTTATACGTATCTACAATCTCAGACACAATACTACGCGTTATCGGATCACGCACATCAGGGCTCAGCTGCGACCAGACTGCTTCTGGATTGACGAGACTCTTAAAATTGCGTGGCTTTGGCCCCGTCAGCCTCCCCAAGGCCGAGAGCGCAACCAATTCTTGCAGGCCCAATACTTGTGGCTGCAAGTCATTTCTTAATTCTGGGGTTTTCTGTTCGTGTGTGGCGGGCATTTTTATTTTTTCGTTTCTCATCTATAATTATTAGCACAAACGGTATAAAAAGTCAAGAGGTCGCCCAGGGGCGACCTCTTGTGCTGGTTTGTTTACTAACTATTCTTTTTCTTTATCTAGCTTATCTAGCTTCAAAAAGTGGATAATTGCGTATACCACAAATGCTGTTGCAAGCAAGGTAATAGCAGAACTTATAAAAGCGCCCCACTTAAAATCAGCGGTCCGGCCCCATAGTTCTAGGTGCCAAACGGCAGATTCTAGGCCGTCTTGTGAACCGACAACAAACTGTACAACTGGGTTAATAAAACCTTCCACTAAAGCCTTAACGGTCGCGCCAGCAGCGGTACCAATCGCTAAGCCTACAGCTAGCCCTACAACACCCTGTTCACGGATAAAGTCCATAAATCCGTTAGCGTGGCTTTTTGATTTTGCCATATTATTTTACTCCTTTTACCTCAGTTAATTTGTCATATTAATTATAACTAGTACGGGCAAAAAAGCAATCAGGACATGGACCCCCTAGCGCTGTTCCAAAAACACCCCCTACTCTAGCAAAAATTATATATAAGACGACTCAAGTATGTGTACATTATTTTGATGCTATTATATATTCTCTATCTTAGCTTCAGTTCAACATTAGTACAATATTGAGTCAACATTAAGTTATCTAGTAATATTTGTTAGTTATTGTAAAGTGGTCATGCAACTAACGAAAGGAGCACCATGCCAAGCGAACACCATAACTACTACTTACCGAGCGCCGACAAGCGCCAAGAGAATGCACGCAGGATACGCATAGTACACGAGGCCTCCTGCCGCGCGATCCTGCTCCGAGAGGTGGAGGAGCCTACCCTGCCGGACCACGACACAAGTGAAATACCACGCCGCGGGCCTGGCGCCGGGCACCAGGCTAAGCAGTCCTACTCAAGGGGGGCCAAAGGCGCGCTTGAGCGGCTAAGGGACACCCTGGCGCCGACCGCCGAACTCACATCTACAAAAGGTGAGGACCAAGATAGCGCCTACTTTAGGCTCACCGAATACGATGCGGCCGGCAACCCAATCTGGGCCATCGCCGACCACAACCAAAGCGGAAATGCTATCTACATCTGGCGGAGGGACCTCTCAGGCACCGACCCCGACACTGCGCTAGCAACCACTAGGCGCAAGGCGCTAGGCCACGGCTGCCTAAGGCGCTACCACCCGGCCAGCATGGATACGCTAGCCCAAGAGGATATCGACAGCTTCTACCAAGATAAAGTCCTAGAAACCTTAACCGCCTAAGGAGGCCAACTATGAGCATAGAACGCGAACGAAAATTCATAGCTAGCCCGGCACAAACCGAACAGCTATCAGGCCACCGAATACCCTCCCACATCACCCAGCACTATCTCTCACCCACCGGCGCCGCCAGTGAACTCCGCCTGCGCCGCACCGCTAGCGACTTTACCGACCCAAACTACGTAACAACTATAAAACAAGGCAGCGGAGAGTACCGCCAAGAAACAGAGGTGCCCCTGCTAGCGGCAGCCTACCTCTCGCTAAGCAGCCTAGCCTTAGGGACGGTCCTGAAAAATCGCTATCAGCTCGCTAGGCCCGGGCTCACCCTAGATTCATACCGCGATAGCCCCACCCGAGCATTCGGGCTGCTAGAGCTAGAACAAGAAAACGATCAAAGCGACATAGGACTCTTTGACCCAAGCGAGCTAGGCGCCGGAGACCTCACTGAGGTTACCGGGCAACCAGCCTTCTATAACCGCAACCTAGCCCAAATAACTCCACAAAAGGAGCGCCCCATGCCAAGCTTAGCTAGCCTTGAACAAATACATAGCTACATAGACAAGCTTAGCAAAACCGCCAGACCAGCCATCATAACCCTCAGCGGCCCCAGCTGCAGCGGCAAAACCACTATCCTAGAATACTTCAAAAACACCTACGGCGAGCGCTGCCTCACCATCAGTACCGACGATTACTACATCGGCAAAAGCCGCATGCGAACCGAAATGCCCGAGGGGCACACAGCCAACTTTGATCACCCTGCCGCTATCGATACTACCCGCCTAGCCCGCGACATAAAAGCCCTTAGGGGCGGAAAAACTATCCAAAAACCACTCTACAACATGAAGCAGAGTGAGCCCTTCGCCAGCAGCCAAACTATCACCCCAGCTAAAATCATCATAATAGAGGGGATCGCCGCCAACCTGCCAGAGCTCAAACAGCAGAGCGACCTATCGCTAGCCATCACCGCCCCAATAGAAGAACGCTTACGCCGGCGCATGGAGCGCGACATAAACCGCAAAGGCCACACGCCCGAACAAACCCTAAGCACCTTCCTAAACCATGTCGAACCAAGCTACCAAACCTACTTTGCCGGCCACGACCAAGCGGTAGACTACCTGCTAGCCACCAAATAACAAAGCCTAGCGCCGAGCTACATGCGCTCTGGCGCGGTGATACCAAGTAAGGCTAAATTGCTCGCTAAAACATCGCGGTAGATGGTAATAATACCCATACGTATAGCTTGGCGCTCATCACCAATCACGCGCGATTGCTCGTAAAAACGGTTAAATTCCTGGGCAAGCTCATATAGGTAGCTACAGATATAATGCGGCATCAGTTCGAGGGCTGCTCGCTCCTGCACCTCAGCGTTTTCGCTAATTTTACGCAGCAAGGCGCGTTCGGCTGGGTCATATTCGGCCGCTACTGTTGTCGTTTCAACATCACCGGCTTTTTGCAAAATACCACATACCCGGGCGTGGGCGTACTGTAAATATGGCCCGCTATTACCAGCGATACTCACGCTTTCATCAACATCAAATGCAATATCACCACCAACTCGGTATTTCAAAAACTGGTATTTAACCGCGCCCAGGGCAATATCATTAACTAAGCTTTCATCTGTAACAAGGGGTCGCACGCGCTCGCGAACCGCTTCAATAGCATCAACCGCACGGGTAGCATTACCAAGCCGCGAGCTCATTTTGCGGCCATCACCAAACTTCACTAGGCCATTGCCAATATGCGTCATTTCGGCCTTTATGCCCGGTTGCACTAGGTCGGCTACCGCAAACACGGTGCGCATATAGGCGGTTTGTTCGGTACCAGTGATCAAAAACCGGCGTGTAAAATCGTAATCATCACGCTCCATAAATATCACACCCAGGTCCTTTGTTTCATACGTTGGAATCCCGCGGCTGGTTACAAACACCCGCGCATCTAGGTTTTTGGCCTCAAGCCCGGGGTATATAACCGCCCCGTCGCTTTCGACTAGTTCGCCCCTCCCTTTTAGCTGCTCCACAAGCTCCAGGCCTTTACCCACGGTAGTGCTTTCGGGGTAATAGTGCATCTTATCAACTTTGATAAGCTCATAAAACACATCAAAATAATCATAGCTCCACTGGCGGCAGGTAAAGTAGATAATGGCAAGCGGCGTATCTGTTATGTGTTCACTGTGCAGCTGGTAAATATCAAGGTTATAGCCCTCGATTGTCTTTTTTGCGGCCTCATCAGCCTCGTAGGCACCGGCGCCAGCCACATAGCAACCGCTGATCCAAGTTGCACGCTCAAACGGGTCAGTGCTTACCTCGTTTAATTTATCAGGGTATTCACCACCTAGTTTTTGGATAATCCCATACATGCACTTTGCAACATGTAGGCCTACATCACCGCCAAAGCTCGTGCGGTGCGCGGTTGCCCCAGCTTGCTCGATCAACCGCGCAATTACATCACCCAAAATAGTCTGGTAAAGGTGGCCGGTGTGGAGTTCCTTAAAAGCATTTGGGCAGCTGTATTCTGTGACGTAGCTTATGCCATCATAAACTTTGGATAGTGGCGCCGTAGCCTTAGCAATCAAGGCCGCATCAGTGAGCGTAATATTAATAAACCCGGGCCCGGCTACTTCGGCCGCCGCAAACTGGCCTGTCCCGCGTAGATTATCGGCTATCTCCACGGCAATGTCGCGCGGGTTTTTGCCTAGGCGGCCGGCTAATTGCAGTGCAACATTAGTGCTGTAATCACCAAACTGGGGCTCGGGGCGCGTTAAACTAGGCGTTATTTCTACGCCATAAACACTATTTATAATTCCACTTATTAGCTCTTCCATCACCTCCAGTATACCAGAGGTGCGCGGCTTATTCAGCGCCCGGGTGTTCAATCGCTAGTTCTGCAACCGTGCTTACAGGGCTGATACCCTTTACGGTCTGCAGTACATAGCGAAAGGCATCCATGGTTTCGCCATCGAGTGATGTATCGGTGTGTTCTATTCTTTCTTCGGCCATATTTGTTTTAATACCTTATAGCTTCATTGTATCACGGTTATGGCTAAAAGTCAAATGCTACAAATCAATTGTAAGCGGGTAGAACTTGCCGCTACCAAGCTGTTCAAACTCATAAATTTGCTCTACGCCGGGGGCCAGCAATGCCTTAACGGCCGGATCGTCTATGTCTTTCCACTCTCCACCAGGTACTTCGCCCTCATAGGTCGCCCTAAATATAAACCCGTAGTTATCACTCACTAGGCCGCCGCCCTTAGTGATAGTCGTGTGTGTAAGCGCCCTAAAGTAGACGTCATCCACCGTTATACCGGCCTTTTCGCTTAGCTCGCGCATAGCTGCTTGATCGGTCGTTTCACCAGTGTGGATTTTGCCAGCCGGAAAATGATAATCGCCAAGCCATGGCTGGCGAGCTTTTTTAAGTAGCAGTACCTGGCCAGCTCCGTTATGGACCACCGCAACTGTAATAAGCTTAGGCTGTGGCCGTTCACCCTTAAATTCGGGGCTGAACCTATCGGCGTAATATAGCCCATTTGGGGCCAGCTCGTAGCCAAGCTCGCACTTTTGAACAAGTTTTTTATTAATAAGGTGGCGCAAATGGTACTGGAACAAATTGCTTTCAACGCCCTCGGCCCTTAGCTCACTAAAGTGCCTGGTTTTATGTATCATCAGTTGCTCGAGTATGTGCCTTTGTATCCAATGCATATTGTATGTAGCTTATCTTAAATATATTGTTTTGTCAATACTATATTGAGTCAAGTATGTATTATCTAGTAATATTTTGGCGTTGCTGTAAAGTGGTAATAGCTGAGGCAAAATTTGCCCAGCCGCAACTTAAAGCAAGAGGAGATAGCCGTGAGCTACCGGACCGAAATCAACGAGCGTAACCGGCAGATTGCCGCGCTCCAGGAAAGGATTACCGAGCTTAATAAAGAGCTCGACCAACTCTGGCGCGATGAAGGCATAGCGAACGTTGGCCACGAAGTGCCGATTGATAACTGGGGCAAACCCAGCCCAATGCGCTGTCGTAAGTGCCGCAAAGAACCGGTGGTTGTATCAGTGCATCAACGCCAAGTCGATGCTATCGTAGACGGCAAACTAACCAGGGTTTGGCAGGACTACTACAGATATGCCACAACCAAGGTCGGAAACGCGTCGGAGGCTTGGTGCCACAAGTGCCAAACCGAGTATTTCAAACAGCGTGAACAAGAAAGACTCCATTTTGAGTTCATCTCGCGCTACGACAGCTGCTAACTCCTCGTCCGCCAGGGGTGTACCATCAAGTACACCTCTGGCTATAACCCTAGTGATATACTAAATCTATAATGACAAAACCAACCGTTGAAACCGGATCAGCCCCTGAAATTGGCACCGATCAGCCGCTTGCCGCCACAGTCCTACCCAGGGTTAACCGGCACATTGAGCAG
>JAVTWQ010000005.1:0-12073 GCA_032229905.1 Saccharimonas sp. (SeqCode) | reverse complement strand
GGTATGGCCTTAAGGGCGCTAAGCCGTTTTGTTCGTAAACGTGCCGATGAATCTACTAACCTCGCGGCGGCCAACTTATTACGTCGGGCCGAAACCTGGATCATCCTATCGGTTGCCATAGTGCAAATGCTACTTGTGGGCCTGGCTTTATACGTATGGTGGGTCGCAACGCACGATGAGGGCAGTAAAAGCGGTGCCCTAATTGGCGTAAGCGCGCTGGTTGCAATATTAATTGGTGGTGTGGCGGCGCCACTGCTTAGGGACTTAGCCTCAGGTGCGGGCATGATGGCGGAACACTGGTATGGGGTAGGGGATGTTATTGCAATAGACTCCCCAAAGGTACGCGGGGTAGTGCAGGCCGTAACTCTGCGCTCCACCAAAATAAGGGGGATAAACGGCGAAACTGTGTGGGTGGCTAACTCGGCTATACAGGGAGCGAGCGTGGCCCACCGGGGTTTACTGTGGATAGCTATGGAGCTGTTTGTAAATGATGTCGAAAAGGCCGAGCTGCTTATAGATAATACGAATGCGCTATTACCAACCGGCTCTACACTGGTGGCTGAAAAGCTGGCCATTACCAAGGTGGATATGAGGGCAGAAGGTATTTGGCATATTACAGCCGTAGCTGGTGTGGCGCCTGGACGGGAGTGGATTATTGAGGATGCAGCTACAGAGATTATGATAAAACTTGATGAAAAGAATAAAAAACCAGTGTTATTAACGGCGCCGGTTCATCATTTTGATGACCGCGAAGCCGAAAAAGAGTTGCGCCGGGCAGTAAAAAACGCCCGTAAACCCCAAAAAAAGTTTGATTACGCAATACTAACTCCTAACCAGATAAAATCTAAGTCAAAAAAGCCTAGCCGCTAAGCAAAATATCTATAGCATTTACAGATTAGAATTAGTTTGTTATAGTATTTTGGTGTTACGGGCCAGTAGCTCAGCTGCTGTCTGAGGCAATTGCCGAGTAATGTTATTAAGCACCAGGTGCTCTAACCCTACTTACGGCAAGCCTTTGCGATATACCCGCACGTATATTTAAAGTTTGAATGGGCCAGTAGCTCAGCTGGTTAGAGTGAGAACCGCCAGTGGCGGTTCGGAAACGGACTTTCCGATGAAAGCTATGCTTTCAATCGCGAAATCCGGGGGTCGCGGAACGTGACCCTGCCTCTCTCAACTTGTTGAGAATTGGTTAGCCAAGTACATTTTTAGTATAATTCAACATATGGGCCAGTAGCTCAGCTGGTTAGAGCACCTGCCTCTTAAGCAGGGTGTCGAGGGTTCAAGTCCCTCCTGGCCCTCCAAGATGGATTTTTCTGCAATTCGGTCGCCCTCACGGGCGGCCTTTTGCGCGGCTGCGCGCAGCGCCAGCCACGGGTTTTTCTGGGGGGAGATTTGAAATTGCTCGCCGTTTACGGCGACTTTTTTGTTCGTTAAAAACAGGTTCAACCCAAAGATTTCGCGCAGGAAGAGCTTTTTGGCGGTAAAGTCGTTGTTTTGAGCGACCGAACAGATAGAAACAGCCTTATTTAGCCACTGGCGCATAGGTTCAACCCAGCCACATTGTCCTAGCGCGAGGTCGCTCATTTTTTCCTCCAAAGACTTCTTTTGGCTCATTAGTTCCGCTTTCTTATGCGTGTAAGTCTGGCGGTCTATCAGTTCGTCAAGGAAACTGTCGATAAGTCTTTGTAGTTTTGCGATTATCTGCGCTACTTGTCCGCGTAAGTCGCCTATAAGCACATCGCTTGCGCCTTGCTCGGTGCGTTCGTCCTCGTCAATTCTACGGCGCAGATAATCCGCCCAGCCGTCAGGCAGGGCAAAACTGCTCAATTCGTCAGACAGTTGCTCGTCTAACGGTTCAGAGCGCACAGGCGGCTCAACGCACCGCGTTGTTTTGCTCTTGCGCGAGCAACGGTAATACACATAGTGATGCTTGTTACCGTTCTTTTGGCGTTTTATCTTGTTTTCGGCGGTAATCATCATACCGCAGGGGCATTTTAGTAGTCCGCAGTAGGGCATTGGTTCGCGCGTGCGGTCTTGTTGCCGAAAACAACGCGCAGCGACCACTGTTTGTACTTCGTCAAACAGTTTTTTGCTAATCAGCGGTGTATGTTTGCCCTCGTGGAGTTCGCCGCCATACACAAAGTGTCCGTAGTAAAACGGATTAGTCAAAATCTTTTTGACCTTATCTGGTTTATACGGCTTTCCGCCTTTAGTTTTTACGCTGTTAGAATACAAAAAGTCAGATATATCTTGAAAACGACTCTCGTTTTTGGCATATAGCTCAAACATCTCTATCAAGAGTGAGGCGCGACTCTTGTCTACTTTTATAGTTTTATCGCGCTTGTCGTTGTAATAGCCGAATGGCGCGTTGCTGGGGTATTCGCCGCGCCGTACCTTTTGGCGCAGTCCGCGCTTGGTGTTTTCGCTTAAATTGTCCACATAGTACTTGCTTTGCCCAAAGGCAATGTTGAGCATAAACTTGCCTTGCGAGGTGTTTTCAAACCAAAACGTCTGGAACTTGAGATCGGCGAGTTTTCGCTGGTCGAGGAGGTATATCAACCGCCCGCCGTCTATGCTATTTCGCGCCAGTCGGTCGGGATGCCATGCAAGTATTCCGTTAGCTTCACCATTTTGTATGCGCAAGAGCATATCGCCAAACTTTGGGCGACCTGGTATTTTAGCGGATTTCTTTTCAATAATAGTGTCTACGACAACCAAATTATTATCTTTGGCAAATTTGCGGAGTTCCGCCAACTGCGCCTCAATGGACAACACTTGCTTGTCCTCGACATCGGTACTCTTACGCGCATACAAGATATATCTGTTCATTTTAGCCCTCCTTTTTAACTCAAAAAGCCGCTTCGCTGGAATACAAACTAGTCAGACTAATCTGTGCGAAACGGCTATTTGAGTTCTCAAATAGAAAAAGCCGACCTATAGTTTGTATTCCACTTACTAGTTTACCACGAAGTGAGCGGCTTTAGCCGCCACGAGCAAAAAAACACGCGCTAGCGCGTGCAATTTCAAATCTCCCCCCTGAAAAACCCGTGGCTGGCGCTGCGCGCAGCCGCGCAAAAGGCCGCCCGTGAGGGCGACCGAATTGCAGAAAAATCCATCTTGGAGCGATTTTATGCGTTGGCTAGAACCTATTTTGAGGAAAAATGCTGACAAATGCAAGCGGGCGCATGTCTGATCCATACATAATACGATCTTACAGGTCATAAGAGTTAATTTCTAAACATCCCCCTATAAATATGGTTGAGGGTAGTATTCATTTAAAATGAAAGACCCCGCAGGGTCTCCCACCTTTCGGTAGTAGTTGCCTTGCGGGGTGACGCCTGAGCAAACTCAGGCGGGTTGCAGAAACTCGGGCTGGACGCCCAGAGCCTGCAGGCGGAGGATGGTGTAGGCGAAGCCGCGCCTGACCCACACCTCAGAGGTGTCGGAGCACTCCTCGCGGAACTGCTCCTGGGTCAGGCTCCGGAACTCGGCTGTGCCGTCCTTGATGTCGTAGGGCGCACCCCAGGCAACGTCGACCAGCGTTCCGACTCGCCGACCGTTCTCCCAGGACAGGTGTCCCGAGAACTGCCAGTAGCCGAGCACCAGCTCGATCTGTGCGTCAGGGCGATAACCGCAACCAGCCATCTCGCCGAGATCGACCAGCTTGACCCAGCCGCGCTGGCCACGACGACGCTCGCGCGCCTTCATGTGCAGTCCTCGATGCGACTCGAACGGCTGACGGACGTAGCTCAGGCGCGGGACGTGAACACCTCGGCCCAACTCGCCCTTGTGGATCTGCCGGGCGTAGACCAGAGTCTTGCGACCGGAGGGCTTGACCTCGGACTGGTCGACATCCTCCTCATCTGCGCAGATGTAGCCGAACGGCTTGTCGCTGATGTAGAGAACTTCGTACGTCCCGTAGAGCGAGTGCAGGGTAACCTGCTCGAGCTCGCTGTTGTCGATGCCGACGAGCCAGCTCCACCTTCCGGCGATGAGCGTCTTCTCCAGGACCCACTTGCCGTTCGGAACGACGAAGGGGGTCTCTTTGATGACGTACTCGTCAGCGTCGTAGTAGTCGTGGTAGTGCCGTGAGCGCCGCTTGCCGGACACGATGTCCGGGTCGAGCACCCACTGCTTCTTCATGTACGTTCGTCCCTCGGGGGCGTTCGTCATGATGACCATCTCCTTTTGCGATACTATCGGTATCCTCCATAAGCGTACCGCCACCTATGGAGTTCGCTATCTGCTGTAGCGAAGAAAAAGGGTTTTTAGCCCACTTTCTTCGCTACATAGAGCGCATGTGAAGGTACAGATTATATATTAGCATATTGGACACCGAATGTCAATAGCCTCTGGGTACTTTCTCTGGTGTACTAATCTATTGCAAATGTTAGCCCTTAAACCCAGCTACCCTCAACCATATTTATAGGGGGATGTTTAGAAATTAACTCTTATGACCTGTAAGATCGTATTATGTATGGATCAGACATGCGCCCGCTTGCATTTGTCAGCATTTTTCCTCAAAATAGGTTCTAGCCAACGCATAAAATCGCTCCAAATAAAATACCGATCCTCGTGATCGGTATTTTATTTGGATTTGTTAGTAGACTTGAATTCACGACACCCGTGGGGTGGAGAGGGTGAGACGCAAAAGTCTTTGCGTCGCAAGGACGTCATCCGGGATAAGCTATGCTTATCATCGCGATGCGTCGGGGTCGCGGGACGCGACCAAGTCCATCCTGGCTTGGAGTTACTAGTAGGCCTGATCTCTCGACTTTTTGCGAAGCAAAAATAGTCGAGGGTTCGCGAAGTGAATGAAGTGAAGAAAAGCACCGAAGGTATTTTTCTGAAAGAATGAACGGAGGAGGCTTTAAACGATAGTCCTTGGCCTTCGTGGAGTCATCTAAGTGCCCTCCAAAGTAAGCCGCGAAACTTTTTTACCTTAGTCATCAAGGCTCTAATCTTTCAGCCAAAGTTACCAAAAGCTACAGGGCAATTGGTATATAATTCAATGTGTGAGTAAAGTGAAAAAACGTTCAAGTGAACAAACCAAAAAGCTACGACTATTTTTGCTATTAAAAGAGATAGTTATGTTCACATTAGTAGTGTTTAGCTTTGTATTTTTAGCGATGGAGCATTTTGAGATACTTAGCCATGAACAGCTATTACTCATAGACTACTATGAGGTGGCGGTGGCTGTAATATTTTTGGCAGAGTTCATATTTGAGTTATATTTTGCTAAAGATAGGAAGAAATATTGGAGATCTCACTGGTTTTATTTGATCGCCGCAATCCCCATCCCAACCGAGACATTCGAGCTACTACGAGGGATTAGGGCATTGAGAATATTGAAGCTTTTAAAGATATTTGCTGAATACCGCTATGACCGAAATACTCGACTATTTGAAGGTTGAGGCCTAAAAAATAATGAGGTCGTCGCCTAGCCTTCCACTTTTGTTATTATAAGTTGTAAGCATAAGAGGAGAAATACATGATAGATATATCCGTGGATATAAACGCACCAACTGCAGAAGTATGGGCGAAGTGGACAGATATTGAAGCTGTAAAGAGCTGGAGCTTTGCTAGTGAAGACTGGGCCGCCGAAGGTATCGAAAATAATGTTGTACCTGGCGGTAAGTTCAGCGCACGAAATTACGCCAAGGATGGGTCAATGGAATTTGTGCTCACTTGGATATATGATGAAGTCCAGCCGGGGCGGTATTTGGCATATACGATGGAAGACGGACGTAAGGTAACCGTAACTCTAACCGAAACAAGTGAGGGAACTCGATTAGACCAGGCTTTTGAGCTAGAACCAGTGAACCCCAAAGAAATGCAACGTGAAGGCTGGCAAGCATACCTTAATAATTTCAAGAAATTTGTCGAAACACATAATTAAGCATGCTCACTAGGGTTTTTTGCCTAAAAAGCGTATAATATAGCACTGATGACACAGCTTAATACTATTGGCGAACACTTTGCCGAGCACTTGGCTTATGCGCGCAGCGTAGAGGCTTACCGTACCCAGCAGCACGAAACCGAGCCTAAGGTTAACGTGGTTGGTGCTGGTGGCGTAATTACGGCCGCCTTTGAGCAGCTGCGTAAAGCTGCCGAAAACACCGAGGAGCACCTGCTGTTCCAAAGCGCTATCCGCCGGTTTTTTAAACGCAGTTTCATTACCCGCGACCGCAACCTTATAGATAAAAGTGGCGATGAGCTAGCGATTGAGCTAACGCTAGCTGGCTATACGGCCAACGATTCCTTAACTAAGGCACAAGTGGCCGAAATAACAGATCTATCACAGCAATACTACGGAGCCTATGAGCAAGTCCTCAATAACCGCCAAGCAAGTGGCGATAAGGCCCTGCACTGGACACTGGATGTACTAAGCGCCAGGGTAGAAGCGATATTAACTGACCACTCGCTTGATGACGCTTTTGTCGATACAGCTAGCGAATACTTAACTGAGCTTGTTAGCGCCAGGGACCGCGAAGCCCAAGATTTTGGTGCGCGGCTACTGGTTGCTATATATTACACGCTGCTTAAATCAAACGATGCCATTATCCGGGCTACTTTATTAAGCCGTTACGGCGTAACACCCGATAACTACGACCACTATGTATCGTTCAATAAAATGATTGATAAGTTACTGGATTCTAAACCTGTCGATAAGCTAACCCGTTTTGTTGACAGGCAGGGCGCCCCGCTACGGGTGCTGCGCCGCATGATGTATGACCAGCCGCAGATAGATAAGCTGCTAGAATCACGCGACCGCTTTTTGGAGGCCTATGAGCAACAGGTTAATAAAGAATACGAGCGCATAAACACTCGTTTAAACCGTGCAATTTTGCGCAGTGTCGTGTTTTTGGTTATTACAAAGTTTGTTATTGGTATTGCCATGGAAGTGCCGTATGACATGTGGGTTTACGGCGAAATCCACTGGCCAGCTTTGATAATAAACTTACTATTCCCACCAGTTTATATGCTGCTGCTGCGTTCTACCCTTACTCTACCTAGCTATGCCAATACCACGGCGCTGGTGGATAGGGCAAGCGCAATGCTATATGGCGGCAGTGAGCAGATCGTTAGCGCCCGGGTACGCGAACGCCGCTACAGCAGCACATTTAACTTTATATATACCGTTTCGGCCCTGGCTATATTTAGCTTAGTTACATGGCTATTACTCCAAATTGGCTTTAGCTGGGTGCATATTGTCGTGTTCTTCTTGTTCTTTAGCGCCGCTAGTTTCCTTGGGTTCCGCCTAAGCCGTTTGGTGCGTGAGCTAGAGGTTGTTCGCGAAAAGCAAAACGGCTTTACCTTTTTACGCGACCTTATCTACCTGCCGTTTGTAGTGCTGGGCCAGTGGATGAACGAAAAGTACAGCAAAATAAACGTGGTTACGACGCTACTAGATATGGTGATTGAGCTACCACTTAAAACAGTTTTGCGCCTGGTCCGCCAGTGGAACGCGTTTATTGACGATCGCAAGGACTCAATATAATGGCCAAAAGCCTGAACGGCGCCGAGCTTGCTGGGTTTATTAAAGAACGCCAGGCTAAACAGGTGCGCATGCTGCGCCAAGCCCATGGTATTCAGCCAAAACTAGCTATTATTATGACCCCTAAAGCCGGGCAGGTTATTGGGGTATATGTCAAAGGCAAGCGGGCTTATGCCGATGACATTTTAGTTGAAACAATCGAACATATTTGTGAACAAAGTGAGATGACTGAGGTGATTAAGCAGTATAATGCCGACCAGACAGTGCAGGGGATTATTGTACAGTTGCCATTGGATAACCCTGGAGAGACCGATGAAATTATAAACGCAGTCGCCCCCGCTAAAGATGTTGACGGCCTAGGCGAGCAGGCTGCATACCCAAGCGCTACGGCTGAGGCAATCAGCTGGCTATGTAGCGGCTATAGTGTCAATTTAGATAAATCGCAGATTGCAATAGTGGGGCAAGGCAGGCTAGTCGGCCGGCCGCTAACCGCTATGTGGAAGGCCGATGGCTACAATGTTACTCCTGTTGATATTGATACCGCAGGCCGCGATAAAATATTGCAAACTAGCGATGTTATAGTGAGTGCTGCGGGTGTGCCTAGGCTAATAACTCCAGGCTTGGTTAAGCAGGGTGCAGTGGTTATTGATGCCGGTACGGCTAGCGAGAACGGTACGCTAGTTGGTGATGTGGCCGAAGGTGTACGCGAACGCAAAGATATATCTATCACGCCTATAAAAGGCGGCGTGGGCCCCCTTACGATTGCGGTGCTGTTTGATCACCTTATAGCGGCCTGCTTAAAACAAGTTAACTAGGCTATGCCAAGGGTTTGTTTAACCCTAGCCACAACTTGGCTAGGTGTTAGCTGGGCCTTAACTATATAGCTGCTCACCCCTAGGTCTTTAAGGCTCGCCGGAGCCTCTTCTTTACCAACATTAGTTAGTATTATAACAGGGGTAGTTTTGCCGGTGGCGGTAGCCCGTATTCGCCCTAAGGTCTCGTCGCCATTCATGTGTGGCATTTGAATATCAAGCAATATTATATCTGGTTTCGTTTTTTCAACTAAGTCTACGCCCGCCTCACCATCACTGGCCGTGCTAACATCAAAGCCACTGGCCTCAAATTTCATGCGGTACATCTGGTTAATCACTGGGTCATCTTCGATAATTGCGATCTTTGTCATACCCATTAGTATAGCAGTTTAAGCATAGGCTTGATATAGTGGTGGTATGGAAAACGGTGGGGATATAGTAGCGTTTTACGGTGTAATCGCCCTATTTTTGCTGGTAGGCCTGGTCCTAGCCGAAGTAATTTACGCTCGCCACCATAAATTAAAAACCATAGTACCATTAGTAAAAGCCGAAGACTTAGCGGTTGACCGCCAAGCCGAGCTTGAACAGCAGGTTGAACAGGCCACTAAAAAGTTAATTAAGGCCAATGAGGAGCTGCTACAAATTGATGCCACTAAAGATGAATTTGTGAGCATTGCTAGCCACCAGCTACGCACGCCGCTTACTAGTGTAAAAGGCTACTTAAGTATGGTGCTTGAGGGCGACGCTGGCCCTATAAACGACGACCAACGCAAGCTGCTTACAGAGGCGTTTACTAGCAGCGACCGCATGGTGCGGTTGATTGGCGACTTTTTGAACGTAAGCCGGCTGCAAAATGGCAAGTTTATGATAGACCGTAGCCTACCGGTGGATTTGGCTAGCCTAGTGGTGCAAGAAATTGCCAATGTTAAAGAGGTAGCCGCTAAAAAGAATATAGGCATTGCCTATCACCAGCCGGCTAGGTTTCCGGTACTATTTATAGATGAAGATAAAATCCGCCAGGTGATAATGAACTACCTAGATAATGCTATTTTTTACTCACCCGAACACACCAACATTGCCGTACGGCTGTATACCAGCGATGGTAGCGCCGTACTAGAGGTGGTTGATAAGGGTATGGGCGTACCAAAATCTGTTCAGAAGCGCTTATTTACTAAGTTTTTTAGGGCCGAAAACGCTCGTCGCCAGCGCCCAGACGGTACCGGAGTAGGCCTATACCTAGCTAAACAGGTGGTGGATGGTCATGGTGGTAAACTAGTGTTTAATTCGGCCGAAGGCCAGGGCAGTACCTTTGGTTTTAGGCTGCCAATTAAAAAGTTATCCACAGCCGTTGTTGCTGAATAGATATTACAAAAAAATATTGACGAATTTAAGCATATACGTTATTATCAGCTTTAGGATAACACCACAAAATAAAAACGAAAGGTCAAATAAGTATATGGCAGTATCATCTAACAAGTTTATTGTTGCCGCTATTAGCGCGCTGGTGGTCACCGCGGCGGTTGGTTCGCCTTTAGTAGCGAGCGCTGTTACGGCTAACACCACCATTAATGCAACAGTTAACCCAGCAATCACAGTATCGAGCACGGGCACGGTATCCCTAAGCCTGACACCTGGCGCCTTGCCAGTTGAGAGCCGCGCAAGCGATACAGTAACAGTCAACACTAACGACACTCTTGGCTACACCCTTACGCTATCAGATGTTGATACAGTTACAAACTTAGTTAGTGGCACAAACACAATTGGCGCTACGGCTAATACATTCGCCGTTCCTAATACTCTTGCTGCTAACAAATGGGGTTACGCCTTGGCGGGTGGTAACTTTAGCGCCTCATACACCGCTATCTCAAACGAAACGGGTAGCACTGATAAGTGGGCTGGCATGCCTTCAAGCGCTTCGCCACAGACTATCAAAAGCACCTCTGCTACTGCAACAAATGATACAACAACTGTATGGTATGGCGTGCGGGTTGATAACTCTCAGCCAAGCGCTGTAGCTACACCTTATACTGACCAAGTCGTCTATACGGCAACGGCCAACTAGGAGCCGAGTTGCTGCAAGCTATTGTTAAACGGAGTGTAATAGGCCTGCTCGCGGGCCTATTACTGGCTCCTACGTTTATCTCTTCATCTGCCCGGGCGATCGATGATTCCTCGGAGAGTATTACTCTATCTCCCGTCTCAAAGCGCTATGAGCTTGATGCCGGTTCCGCGACCAGTGATTCATTTAAAATACTGAATACTGGCGCTGTTGGTTACAATTTTATTGTTTACGCTAGGCCATATGCCATTATCAATTCAGATTACGCCAACCCAAATTATGCTGATGCCGCTGGCAATGTAGCTAATGCCGATGCCTACAAATGGGCTCAGTTTAGCCAGACTACATACCACTTAAACCCAGGAGAGTCGCTAGATGTGCCGTTTACACTGCGCGTTCCAGCTGGCACAACCCCAGGTGGGCACTATGGTGTATTATTTGCCGAAACTCAGAGCGATAACTCAGACGGCTCGGCCGTTACCCGTAATAAGCGCGTTGGATTGGTTATTTACGCTACCGTAAAAGGTAGCTACATAACTGGAGTTGAGGTGGCTCAGCCATCAGCCCAGTTTATGCAGCTCAACCCACCGCTTACAGCCAATGCTAGTATTAAAAATACAGGCAATACGGATTTCCTAGCCCATGTTACTTATGCCGTATCTGATGTGTTTGGTAACGTAAAGTATAACGACGAAAAAGATTACGCAGTTTTGCCGGGAACCACCCGGGCTATGTCGCTTCAGTGGCAGGCAGCTCCTAGTTTTGGGTTATTCCAAACAGAGGTACGCATTAAAGCGCTAGATAAAGAGGTCGTTAATAAATCTTACGTGTTTATGGCGCCGTTTTGGTT
Organism: Saccharimonas sp. (SeqCode); assembly: GCA_032229905.1. Taxonomy (GTDB): domain Bacteria; phylum Patescibacteriota; class Saccharimonadia; order Saccharimonadales; family Saccharimonadaceae; genus Saccharimonas. Next base: position 851 of record JAVTWQ010000005.1, on the reverse strand, counting down.
CTATGGTCTAGTGGCAGTGCTGCTAGTTGGGGGCATCCTTTATGCGATGGCTCGCCGCAAGCGCTAAAACCTGCGCAGCCGTTGCCGCGTTAAGTGCCCTACTTACTGTGCCTGCACTGGCTACTAGTAGCACTATAGCAACAATTGTGTGCCCGACAGGCCAGAGTTCAACTGTATCTGTAACCAGTCCGGTATCTGACAGCACAATTAACCAGCCACAAGTACAGCTAAAGGGTGTAGCCACGCGCGGTACACAAATAGAGGTACGATTGGATGATGTCTATAGCAGTACCATACCTCTTGGTATCTTGCAGCAATCGTTTTCCGTGCCCCTAACCCTGACAGCGGGAACGCACGATATTAAGCTAACTATTAATGATGTATGTGGTGTGCAAGACGGCGTTACTCATATTGTGCTTACGTACCAGCCCCAGGCTGTACCGTCAAATGGTCAATCTGTTACAACTTCAACCATAGCAAGTGCCATAAACGGTGCAGCTATTAATAGCGATACTACAAAGAGATTTGGCGTATCTGTATTACCGGCAGAAAGCGCTAGCCTACGCTACGGTAGTGTTGCGGGGCTAGTGGCCGATTCGGCCAAGCCGACCACGCCTGTTGCACCTGAGCCTGTCATTGTAGCCGTACCATTTGTAGCTGGTGCCGGTATATTTGGCTGGCTTATTAAGTGGGTCAGGTTTCGCTAAACTATTGCCATCAACAGGGGTGTGTGATAAAGTTTTAACTGCGGTCCCATCGTCTAACGGTTAGGACACCAGGTTTTCATCCTGGCAACCCGGGTTCGATTCCCGGTGGGATCACCATAAGAGATTTTTCAAGCGGTGCAAGCC
>JAVTWQ010000004.1:10001-15113 GCA_032229905.1 Saccharimonas sp. (SeqCode) | reverse complement strand
TTGGTGCGGGTGCGGGGAATCGAACCCCGATCCTAAGTTTGGAAAACTTATATACTAACCGCTGTACTACACCCGCATTAGCCTTTTTAGTATATCACAGCCCATAAGGTGACAAACAGGGGAGTATTTGATACAATACGGAGGTTAAAAACTTATGGCGATCGTAGCTCAGTTGGTTAGAGCGCTGGTTTGTGGAGCCGGAGGTCGTGGGTTCAAGACCCATCGTTCGCCCCAAATTAAATGCCTAGGGCTTGCCCTGGGCATTTAATTTGGAATGGGGCCTGAACCCACCCTAAGGTCGTGGGTGAGGATTGCCTGTGGCAATCCGCAAGGCAATCTCACAAATGAGCTATGCTCATTTGACTGAGTTGCGGGGTAGCGAGACGTAACCAAGACCCATCGTTCGCCCCAAATAAAACACCTCTGGTTAATAGGGGTGTTTTCTTGTTATAATCAGCACATGCCCCGGTAGCTCAGTGGATAGAGCAAAAGACTTCTAAGCTTTTGGCCGTAGGTTCGATCCCTACCCGGGGTACCAGTAATAGATATTATTAATATATGGAAACAACCAAACTGTATGTCAAAAAATAACAATGTAGCTAAAGGTTTAGCGTCGGCCGAAGTTCAAAATAGAATCGAGCATGGTCAAACAAACGCGTTTACGCAAAAGACTAGCCGTAGCGCCTGGAGTATTATTAAGGCCAATACATTCACGCTATTCAACGGCATTATTGGCATATGCTTTGTCATTTTAGCCTCACTTGGGCATTGGCAAGATATGTTGTTTGGCTTTAGTGCTTTCTTTAATACTGTTATTGGATCATTACAAGAGTTTAGGGCTAAAAAAGCACTTGATAAACTTGCGCTTATTAATGCCCAAAATGCAGTTGTAGTAAGAGATGCGAAAGAGCAGCAAATACCAATAACAGATATTGTTCTAGATGACCTTATGGTCTTAAGGGCTGGCGATGAGATACCGGCCGATGCAATTGTCGTAGATTCCTATGGGCTACAGCTCGACCAGTCGATGCTCACCGGAGAATCAGACGCTATTGATAAAACAAAGGGTGATGAGGTATTGTCTGGATCTGTTGTTGTTGCCGGTAGTGGGTTTGCGGTTGTTAATAGGGTAGGGGCAGATTCATTTGCTAACCGATTTGCGAGTGAAGCCCGGCGGTTCTCGCTAGTGTCTTCAGAGCTGCGCGGCTCTATCAATAAAGTGCTTACATTTGTAGCCTGGGCAATAGGGCCGGTTATTGTGTTGCTTGTTGGATCACAAATCATCGCTATTGGTGGTTGGTCGCATGTTTCGGCCCCGGGTGTAATGGACCATATTTTAGTCAATACAATTGCTTTGGTGGTAGCTATGATACCACTAGGCCTAGTGCTTATCACTAGTGTTTCATTCGCCATTGGGGCAGTGAAGCTAACGCAAAAACAGGTGCTAGTAAAAGAGCTAGCGGCCGTAGAGGGCCTAGCCCGTGTAGATATGATTTGTCTCGATAAGACCGGTACTTTGACCGAAGGTACTATTTCGTTTAATAAAAGTTATGAGCTTGGCGAGGGCTCTAAGCATGATTGGCGCAGTGTGCTCGCTTGGTACGCTATACAGCCCGGGGCTAACGCGACAGCCCGTAGCTTAGGCACGGAATTTAGGGATGTGCCGGGGCAATCTTATATACGTGAGATACAGTTTTCATCAGCTCGCAAGTGGAGCGCTGTGTCATTTAGTAAAGGTGTCGTAAAAGGCACGTGGGTTTTTGGCGGACCTGAGATGGTGTTCCCTAAGGGTAGCCCTGAACTAAAGCAAAAGAGCGAAAAACTGGCTCAAACTGGCCAGCGTACGCTAGTGCTTGGATATAGCACGGAACCTTTAGATGATAAAGAGTCGCTCCCTAAAAACCTTAAGCCGGTAGCCTTACTAGCCTTTCAAGAGACAATACGTAGCGATGCTGCCCAAACGCTCGCCTACTTTAAGGAGCAGGGTGTCAATGTGCGTATTATATCGGGTGATAACCCAGATACCGTGGCGGCCATTGCTAGGTTAGTCGGCCTTGACGCAAAAAGTGGGTTTGACGCTCGAGAATTACCGGAAGATGATAAGCAGTTAGCTGAGGTGCTGGAAAATAACATAGTGTTTGGGCGTGTTACGCCAGAACAAAAACAGCGTATGGTAACCGCACTCCAATCTAGCGGATATACCGTAGCAATGACAGGCGATGGCGTTAACGATACTCTCGCCATTAAACAGGCCGATATGGGCATTGCAATGAATTCAGGTTCCGCCGCCGCAAAAGCGGTTGCGCGACTAATCTTACTAGATGGTCAATTTTCGCACTTGCCTGAAGTAGTTGAGCAGGGTAGGCAGGTAATAGCAAACATTGAACGCATATCAATGTTGTTTCTTACTAAAACCACATACGCTTTTGGACTTGCCGTAGCCCTTAGCTTAATGCTGTTGCCGTTTCCGTTCTTACCAAGGCAGGAATCAATCGTAGATGGATTAACCATTGGTATACCAGCTTTCTTCTTTGCCTTACTACCAAACAAAAAGCGCTATCGCCCAGGGTTCCTCAAGCGTTCGTTGTCGTTTGCTATACCTTCAGGCATTGTAATAACAGCCGCTATCGCTACCTATGCTTCGACGGCCGGGGCTATGGGTATCGATGAGAAGATGTTAAGGACTGGCGCAACCTTGCTGCTTGTTGTCCTTGGGCTATGGATATTGGTAGCGCTATCAAGGCCCCTAAATACTCTTAAGACAATTATTATTACCTCAATGGTGGCTGGTTTAGTGTTGGTGTTCTCTATACCACCACTTGTAAAGGTGCTGGGCCTAGTTGATATAAATGAGTCTGTTGCTGCACTAGTTGCATCACTAGCACTCTTATCTATTTGTCTAATTGAAGTTATTCGGATAATCCATGCCGGATTGTTTGGCGATAAGGTAGTTAGGCCCAAGCGTTTATTTGAACTAGTAATTATATCGATTATGGCGTATTTGAGCGCATTTGGAACGATGATAATTGGTATATTGTTCTTATTTACTCGTTATGTGCCCGAAGCCACTCCAGCTGAACAGGCCACCGTTACATACTTGGGCGCGACAATGGTAATGCTCGGGTTCGTGGCAATATCAATCGCCTCAGGCGTATCGAGGGGAGATAGAGCATCCAGGGCTCTACTTACCGTTGTGCTTGCGATTGTGGCGTGCCTGCTTATGATAGTAGCGACGGTTGAAGGCCTGTGGTCTATCAGGGCGACCGTTGTTATCTTGTTTTTGATCACCCCAATAGTTATATTGTGGACCGGCAGGCGACGTGTATATTTTAAGAAAAGCTAAGTACGATTGATTACATAAAACCTTGAACGCCTGCTATGATATGTAGGTAGTATATGCACCCGTAGCTCAATGGATAGAGCGTTGGTTTCCGGTACCAGAGGTTGGAGGTTCGACCCCTCTCGGGTGTACCATGTTTATTTAAAATAAGTTATTATTCCCACATTGTTTCAATGCTAGCGCCTAGGCTGTTTAGTCGACTAGCTAGGTCTTCGTAGCCGCGGTTAATGCTGTATATATCACGTAGCACCGAGCGGCCTGGGGCAGCGAGCATGGCTAGTAGCATGACTACGCTAGGGCGCAGGGCGGCTGGTGCGATAATGTCGGCTGACTTCCACCTGGTGGGACCGGTTATGTATACGCGGTGCGGGTCAACGAGTTCAATACTGGCGTTTAGCTTGGTTAGCTCGGTAAAGTAAATTGCGCGGTTTTCGTAACTCCAGTCATGTACTAGTGTTCTGCCAGTCGCAACACAGGCTATAAGCCCCATAAATGGCAGATTATCCATATTTACACCAGGGAACGGCATGGCGTGTAGTTTATCTTTTGGGGCTACCAGCTCAGAATGCCTGATCGTAAGGTCAGTTAGCCTAGTCTTACCATTACGCGCTGGGTATTCGGGGGTGCGTTCACACTGCATGCCCATGCCCTCTAATATAGCTAGTTCTAGCTCCAAAAATTCAATTGGCGCGCGTGTTATGGTAAATTCACTATCTGTAACTAAGGCAGCAGCTATAAAACTCATGGCTTCAATGGGGTCTTCGGCTGGGTAATAGTCTACATTTTTATTGATTTCTTTTACACCATGGATAGTTAGTACGGTTGTGCCAATTCCATCTATCTTTACGCCAAGCTTTTGTAAGAAAAAGCACACATCTTGTACCATGTAGTTTGGGCTAGCGTTACGGATTGTAACCTGGCCGTCGTATAGAGCGGCTGCCATGATTACATTTTCTGTTACGGTATCGCCACGTTCTACTAGTACGATATCGTGAGAAACCTTTTTAGGTTGCATTGATACTTCGTACTCTTTATTAGTGGCATTAACGCTTAGGCCAAAAGGTGCAAGGCCTGCCATATGCGGCTCGACCGTCCGTGTACCTAGTGAGCACCCACCAGCAAACGGGATATTAAACCGGCTGTATTGATGCATTAGGGGCCCTAAGAACATGATAACCGTGCGAGTGCGTTCGGCGGCCGCTACGTCCATATCTTGTAGCTGCAGGTGCTTAGGTGGTGTGAGCTCTAGGTCATTATTTTCTAGCCACCTGCATTTAAAGCCTATGCTTTCGAGTACTTCTATAATACGGTTGACTTCTTCAATACGGGCAACGCGGCGTAGGGTAGTTTTACCCTTATTTAGCAGGGCAGCGCACAATAGGCCGACCGCTGCGTTCTTGCTAGTTTTAACCTCTATTGAACCACTTAGCTTTTTGCCACCATTCACCACAAAGTTTGTCTTTCCATCTCTATTTAGGCGTACAATTTCACTGCTAAGTACCTCACCAATACGGCTTAACATCTCAACGCTGATATTTTGTCCACCGTTTTCTATACGGTTAACTGCGCTCTGGCTTGTGCCGAGTGCCGTTGCTAGTTCGGCCTGGGTCATTCCCCTTGAAACCCTAGTTTCGTTAACAAGTTTACCGATACTTTGGAGATAGTTTTTTGCTTCCATAATATGTAAAAGTATATATCATTTATGATATATTGTAAAACTGATATAATAACGACATGCAAGATAGCTTAATCGAGGATTTAATATTGGCCGA
>JAVTWQ010000004.1:0-9901 GCA_032229905.1 Saccharimonas sp. (SeqCode) | reverse complement strand
TTAACCCACGGTGCACCTGTTACTCGTAGTGCTCGTGAGTATAATTTTGTACGCTACGGCATGAAGGATATTACTACAGGTGAGATTGATTATGACGAATTACGCGCACTAGCACTAGAGCATCGGCCTAAGATAATATTAGCTGGCTTTAGCGCTTACCCACGCGAGCTAGATTACGAAAAATTTGCGGCGATTGGTAACGAAGTCGGGGCATTACTTATGGCGGATATGAGCCATATTGCTGGTTTGATTGCTGGTGGCGTAGCTAAAAATCCACTAGAATACGGCTTCCATGTTATGACTACTACAACGCATAAAACACTGCGTGGCCCACGTGGTGGGTTAATTTTAAGCAACGGTGCTGTAGGTAACCCCCTTAAAAAACCCGAAAAAGTTATTCAAAATATCCCCACTCTTATTGACAGGGCTGTGTTCCCTGGCACACAGGGTGGCCCGCATATGAATGTCATTGCGGCAAAGGCTGTAGCCTTTGGCGAAGCCTTAAAGCCCGAATTTAAAGTTTACGCTGCGCAAATCGTCAAAAACGCCGTACGCTTAGCAGAGGAACTAAAGGCTCGGGGCCTTACACTCATAACTGGCGGCACAAGTAACCACTTAATCTTAGCAGATGTTTACGGGAGCTTTGGCATAGATGGAAAAACCGCTGAACAGGCTCTTGATAGTATAGGCCTAACCTTGAATGCCAATGTTATACCAAATGATCCGCTGCCACCATTTAGGCCAAGTGGCATACGCTTAGGTACGCCGGCTTTAACAACGCGTGGCTTAGTCGAACAGGACATGCCAAAGCTAGCTGAGTGGATAATACATGCGATCAATTTGCATGATGATACAGAGAAACTAAATAGTTTGCACGCCGAAGTTGAAGATTACCTGAAAAAGTATCAAGCTTAAGCTTTCAATTTACTACCAGCTCACGTACACTCGGTATTAATTGGTTGTAATTGAGGAAAACTGATGAAAAGCAGAGGCATTTTTGGTGGAATTATAGCGATAGTAATAGTAGCATCTAGCCTTTTCGTTGCGCCCACAGCTAGGGCTACGCCGCTAGCGCCGGATTGGAATAATGGAGATGTGACAGTAAAAAAGTCAGAAAGAGCATATTCAAAAGATAAATGCGTGAACGAACGCCGTCGTATAAAGACATATGTTGCGGCGTATTATAAACAAGAGGATTATCAGTCTAAGGAGTGGTGCATCTATCACTATAAAGGATTTGACATTACGTTTTACAAGCGATGGTCTTCTAATGTAGCCCTCGATGCATCAGATGTATTTGTTCTATATCCCAGGGAAGAGTCAGGTATGGCAATTTCATTTGATGGTGGCGATATGCTGCCGGTGTTTGATGTAAGTTATTTTCTAAGCTACCACCTTGCATTTACAAGGGGTATGGATAGGGTATGGTATACGGGTTCTTGTGAGTGGCGAGGATGTGAGCTTAGAATGTACGACTTCAGCGAAGAAAATTTTACAAAATCTTTGACGAACGACTATTTTACTTATAGCTGGAAAGAAAATAAGTTACGTTATGATGGCGGCCAGGTCGTTATGGGAGAGGGATACTCTATATCAGAGAATGGAGAGTGGGCAAGCTTTATAATCTGGAATGTAGGTTTAATTCGCATGCATGTTCCAACTCTTACGATTAAGCTGGTTCAGGTTAACTATAGCTATAGTCCGCCTACCTATATATCTACTCAGGCTCCATCTATTGCGATTGATAATAATGGTCAGAACATTCTTATTAGCGGGCCTGCTATTGAGAATGCGGTCGTTACGTATACTACTGGTTGCGAGTCTGATACCCAGCTGGAGCCATATGATAATAGTCGTATAATAAAACGACCTATATGCCAATACAGGCCGATAATTCATGATCTACTAATGAGTATACCCCTAAGTGGCTCCGGTGCACTAAATATATCAAATCTTATGATTAGTGGCTTAGGCGACCATGCTTGGGTCTGGGACGTAACAACTGCTAGCTGGTATGATTTGTTCCCGGCAAACTCACAGGAGAGTAGCTTAATGGATTATCTGGCTCTTGGAGATTCGTTTAGTAGCGGCGAAGGGGATATAGATGCTACGGGCTCGATACACTATTTGTCTGGTACAAATGTACTCGGCAACTATAAGGACGGAATACCGCGTGAGCTGTGCCATATTAGTGACCGCTCCTATCCGTTTTTGCTTGCAAAAGATATGCAAATTGGCCGCGGCAACAACATGCAGTCCATTGCATGTTCGGCGGCCGTTCGCAATGATGTATATTCGCTAAACTCTGATCAATATCTTGGCCAACCGGTGCCGCGTTTTGATTTTAATCATAACGCCTATTCGTTACCTAGGCTACAGGGCTTAAATAATGTTGCCGAGCTACAAGATCAGGCTATGGCAAATTTTGTGCCGGGTCGAGTACGTCAAATTGAGCTACTGAAAAAGTATAAGCCAAAAGTTGCGACGATTGGGATATCAGGTAATGATGTTGGGTTTGGTCCAGTACTTATGGAATGTACTACAAAAATCGGTGGGGACTGTAGGTACGCAACCGAAGATGGCAGGGCGGAGCTTGGAGCTATAATTCGATCAAACTATCAAAAACAGGTGGATTTATATAAAGCGTTAAAGGCAGCCTCGCCCGGTACGGATTTATATGCTGTTGGCTACCCGCAGTTTATCAGCGATAGCAATGTTTTCTGCTGGTCTACGGCCGGGTCGCTTAGTGCGGCTGAACGCCATATGATGACAGAGGCGGTTACGTACTTGAACGAAACCGTTAAGCGCGCTGCATCAACGGCTGGTATTAAGTATGTAAATATAGAAAATTCGCTTAATCAGTATAGTGGCGATATGTGCGAAGGTAGCGGCATGGTGACGAGCCCAGCTGGTAAAGTTTTTGCTAGTTCTATCACTGGAATGTTACGGGACTATGAAGATAGTTCCACCACTACAGCGGAAGCACCGATACAGGACTATATATTAAGTAGTGCGCGTAAAGCCTATAGGGCATCTAATGAGGGTTTTTACATGAGCCCAATTACAGCTATAACACTTTACATGCAAGAAACTTTCCACCCTAACGCCATTGGTCATTTAATGGAGTATTCGTATATTCATACGCATCAAAAAGGCAATTCATTACTAGATGCCGTCTGTGATGGTGCGGTTATTGTTTGTCCATCCAGCGAAACCCGCGGTGAACCAGATGTCTCTAGCTATTTTGGTGGCAATATTGACTATGCTGAGAGAAAAAACATGATAGACACAGGGACAAGCGCCTATACAGGCGACTTATCAATAGTCCATCGTGGTACAAAGCTAGACGCTGTCTTTAGCGGCACTAGGTTCGGTGATGGTAGTGAAGTTGTATTCCATATTTATTCGCAGCCTAGGCTGATTGGTGGCACGGTTTATTCTGGCAACCAGTTACGTACTAGTCTCCATATCCCAGATGATATGCCGGTAGGGTTCCATGATATAGTTGCTTCTGGCATGGACTCTTTTGGCAAGGACATAAGATATATTCAGACTATATTTGTTACTGGCCTTGAGGGCGATATTGATGGTGATGGTGTGCCAGATAAAGTAGACTCTTGCGCATTCTTAGCTCCAAGTGGAGTTGATTTAGATAAAGACGGGATAGATGATAGTTGTGATGCTGCTATCATACCAGAAGGCGACATTACACTAGGTAGTACTATGAGGGCTTACAGTTTAGAGGGAGAGACAAATAAGGTAGAGGGCTATGGTAGTGCGTCTAGTGCGTCATCATATGACTATCGCATGAATCAGGGCAGTGTATTGAGTAGTATGGCTCAAGGCTTGAAGAAAGAGCCGGGCGGTATTGATAATACATATGGATATATAAGCGCGTATGATAATGCGGCCATAATACTTACTATATTGCTAATTTGTAGCAGTATAGCTTATGCGAAAGTGCGTGTTAGATCAAATAAAAATATAAGCTCAGATTGATGAGCTTATATTTTTATTAATGCGAAGAGAGTTAGCTTGCTGCAATTGTACAGGTAGTCTGGACGCCGCCTATAATAGTCTTTACGGCACTACCGCTAAAGTCCCAGTAGTTTATTTGATAACCAGTTCCACTTGCGCAGGTATAGAAGTTTATAATCTTTGCGTCTGCAGGTGCGGCCGATAGTACAGTTCCATCTACAGATACGGCTCCAGTAACAACTGGCTTAACGGCACTGGTTAAGTAGTAGCTTTTCGTTGAATCTGCACCTAGAGATGCTACTGTAGTCGGATATACGCCACTTGCTGACTCTACTGCAAAGGCCTCAACCTTTTTTTGCAACGAAGCCGCAGCTGCTGCTGCAGAGCTAGATTTTGCCCGATTTTGTATACCGTTATAAGCGACAATCGTGATTGCGGCCAAGATAGCGATGATCACCACGACGATCAGAAGCTCGACGATGGTAAAACCACGTTGTTTAGTTTGTTTTGTCATATTAGAGTTGCCCCCTAGTATTAAATTATTGTATGTCCGTATAATAGCAAAACGCTTAAGGCTATGCAATGGGTTTATTGTTCAGCTAAGAAATGAATGCTATCTAGGGCCGCATAGTTACCGACAGCATCTATGCACAGCACTTGGCCGTTGGGTAGAACATCAACTCTACCCCAGTTACCACCGCTGTGGACAATGTAGATATGTTGCTGAAGTGGTCTGTAGCCTGGGTCTAATACGGCTATGACTGAGCTCACGCTGCAATAACCAGGCGTAACGTTGTTTTGGATTAGCCCTTTTACAGTGACCATGCCATCGCTGCCTTTGGTGTAGGAGGGGGTAGTATAGCCTATGCGTTGAATCCAGTTATTTTGGAGGGACAGGGATTTCCAGCCCGCTGGGCCGGTAGATATTCCTGGATAGTACATTGTTTGTATAGACTGATAATTGTATGCGCCAAGCCCCTTTTCTTGTATGCTACCATCAGATGCGATGCCAAGCGCATCATAAGTTGCTGAAACACCATTGTTACCTGTTGCATCACCAAATGATGGTATGTGGATATATTCGTTTGTACGATAAGGTGAAGGTATATTAGCTGTCCAGACCCCATCGTTGCAGCTGGATGTGCAGGGCAAGGGCTGCGGTTTTAATGTACCCTCTATGTGTACTCGGCCGGCGCTATCTAGTCCATAGTGAAGAGGTGGAAATTGCCCGTTTAGGTTGGTCCAGCCGTTGCTAAAACTGCCGGCAGGAACAGTAGTCCAGGTGATATTACCAGGTAGCACAAACCGGATTGAGTCGAGGGAAAACCAGCCAGGGTCAGGACCTATCGCATAGACAGTGCCGTCGGCGTTTACATCTATACGCGCTATACGGCCGTAACCGCCATATCCACCATTCATTGCTGAAGTGTGCATAGTTGAGGCGCTCGGACGCAGATTAACCGGCAGGGTACATAGTAATGAGCTGCCTGTCGTGCCATTCATAATAAGGCCCTTCATAGTGAATAGCCCGGCACTAGTTACGGTGTATTGGGCTGTGGTAAAGGTATAGCCGTAGTTTGCCCAGTTGTTTTGTAGCGGGCAAGTTGTCCATAGTGCGGTAGTGTAGCTGAGTGTGCCGGTGGCGGCCGATGTGCCAACATCATTTGTAGCAGTTACGCTAACTTCGACCAGTCGGTTTGCAAAGCCGGTTGGTATGCCAAATGTCGTGCCGGTGGTTATGGCGCTAGTAAAGCCACCGCTTCCGCCAACCCGGTAGCTAACAGTATAGGTACTACCAGGGGTAGCGCCAGCCGACCAAGATACGGTTGATAATACTGGGTTATTGTAATCTTGGACAGATGCGTTATAAATAGCTAGATTAGTAGGTACATCAGGTGCTTGGGTGGCGGCCGCAGTGTCGGTAGTGCGGGTCGCAAATAACCCAGTGGTAAACGACAGGTTATTACCGGCCGCAAGCCGGTTAACGCTGAGCGATACTCGGACTGACTTTGCCAGGTTGGGGCTGGTTGTAGTAGTGACGCCATCGCGCATTATGTAAGTAGTGGACATAGATGACACACTATCGACTAGCTTTTCATCTTTAGTTTGGCATAGTGGGCTGGAGTTATAGCCTTGCGATACACAGCTACTACGCTGCCACGGCGTAGAGCAGGTAGTATTTATATCATTATTAGATAAGTTATTGGGTGGCACTATAGTGCGGCGGTATAGCGACTGAACACTATTTACGGTTTTTAAGTAGTAGATAACTTTAACAAACATTGGTTGGTTGGTCTTAAATGCGCCGCTACAGGCCTGTGGCCGGTTGGCGTAGTACACGATAGTGCGGTTGGCATCATAAGCGTTCGCCGTAGTAGCATATTGGCTAATAATCAAATCACCGCTGGCAGATGTAAAGGCCTGGGTTGAGTTATCTTCGCCCTGGGGCGAGGATGGAGTGAGTGTGCTCAAAAAAGTAGTAGCAACAGCGGTATCTTGTTCTATGCGAGTGAGGGCATTTTGCGTATCGTATACCAGCTGCGTACTGCCATTGGATGATACGGCGTCGCTAAGCATGGATACCATTAGCCCAATAAGCATGCCTACAATTAAAACTATCATTGGTGCGACCACTAGCATTTCTACCAGTGTAAAACCGGCATTGTTGGAGCTATTAGTTGGCTCTGACATAGGTTGCATGGGTTACCGTTAATTGAGTATTAGTGCCATAGGTTACGCTAGATGTAACAAGCGACATGCTGGACGGGCCATTTATGGCACAGGCTATAGTTACGCTGGTTGTAGCGGCGGCAAGGGTGTTTGCCGGTACGGATGGACTGAAGGAACTAGGAGCGCAGGGGTTGCTAACCTGTAGGCTATAGTTGCGTAGGTTCTCGTAGGCAATGCTGCTTGCAATAGCCCTTGTTCGGGCTTCGCCGCTATCGCGCAGTACATAGCCATACAGTTGGTAAGCAGATAGCAATAAAAGCATGCCGATCAGTAAAGTTATAAGGATTTCTACTACTGTAAAGCCTTGTTTGGTTTTCATTGGTGCGAGCTCGCCCTTACTTGCACAGTGGCATTGCCCTCCAGTAGGTAATAGAGGTTGTAGCGCACGCATTCAGCGCTAAAACATATCTGATTATTGGCATCGATTGGTTCGTATACGTATTCGGCAGTAGTGTTAACTACGGCGCTTATTTGGGCTGCATTTTCGGCAGCGGTTGTAGTGCACGGGCTGGCATTGGCGGCTGTACATATAGGCTGGAATGTTGCTGTAACAGCGCCACTAGTGCCTGGTGGGAAAAAGTTGGCGGTGCGTGTACCGGGTAGCAGCTGTTCAAGGTAGGCCGCGGTACTGGTTGGGTAAATAGTTGCTACAGCTTGGCCTTCGGCGTGTAACAGTTCATTCACACTTGGGTAGGCACCGCGCATTATATATGAGGCTGTAGCGCTATAGTTATCGCGGTTATAGCGGGCCTCTAGGCCCTTAGCAATCGCCTCTATATCAGATTGGCGTTCGGTGTTGCGTGCGTTCATTTGTGAGCTTGTTAGGCTAACTACTCCGAGGGTCAGCAAAATCGCCATGATGGTCATCACCACGACCAGTTCTACAATAGTAAAACCCCGCCCTCTAAGCATAATATAAGCATAGCCGTTTTCGGGCTATAACTCAAGCGGTTCTTGCTGCAACTCTATCTGGAACTGGGTGCGTACGGCGGTTTGGATATCGTTACGGGCGGTAGCTAGGTCGGCGTAACTCGTAGCAGATTCATTAATTAGCACCAGGGCGTTTTTATCATGTACGCGCATGCCACTTATGAGCTGACCCTTTAGGCCGGTTTTATCGATTAACCAGCCGGCCGGTATCTTACGCATATCATTAGCCATTTCGTAGCTAGGCATGTCGGGGAACTGCTGTATTAGGTTATCGTATTGCCACTTTTCTATTACGGCGTTTTTGAAGAATGATCCGCTATTAGGCCGCTCTTTGGGATCTGGCAATTTATCGGTCCGTATGGCAATAACTGCATCGCGGATAACGCCCGGTGTATATAGGGTAGTGCCACGTTGGTCCAGGTAATCTTGTACGGCCCGGTAAAATGGTGGTTGGGGTGGTGATTTACGCAATCGGAACGTAACTGCCGTGATGCCATAGCGGCCAGCTTGGGTGTTACGGAAAATACTATCACGGTAGCCAAACTCGCAGTCTATATTTTGTAGTGTAATAAATTGGCCGGTCGTGCTATCAAAGGCCTCTACAGTTAATATAGTTTCGGCTACTTCTTGCCCGTATGCCCCTATGTTTTGTACTGGTGCTGCACCGACAGTACCAGGTATCATACTGAGGGCCTCTATGCCGCTTAGGTGCATATCCACGGTCTTTTTAACAAAATCATCCCATATTTCGCCGGCTGCAACTGTAAAGGTGATATCAGCTGCTGTTTCGCTAATAGTTGTTATGCCTTTTATGAGGTTGCGGATAACTAGGCCGGCGTAACCCTCGTCGCGGGCGATGGTGTTGCTGCCGCTACCAAGTATAAAAAAGGGCAGGTTTTGGCTTTTGGCGCGCATCATCAAATCGGCAAGTTCTTGGGGGTTATGGGCATCAGCCATAAACCGGGCTGGCCCACCAAGCCGCATAGTTGTAAAGTTTTTCAGCGGTATTTGTTCGTGGATTTCCATACCCTTATTATACTCGGGATTTAGACTGTATGTGCTAAGCAATATAAAAAATCACCCCACGAAGTGAGGTAATTTTTTTGGTACACAGTAGTTGAGGAAGTTAAAACGTTACTAGCCAGCAATAACAATGCCTTTGTTGCCAAAGAACTTCTTGAAATCGCCGAATGAGATAGAGGTGTATTCTTGTGTCTCTTGCTTGAAGCCTGACGGGTTGTGGAAATAGAATAGCCGCTTATTCATATCGTATCCCAAAACCAGAACCAAGTGTCCTCCTTTGGTATTCGGCTTGCTGGTGGTGTGTCTAATATGCGGACTTACAGAAGCAATAACATAGCTACCTTTCGACAACTCCTCAATTATTTCTTCTTTTAGCAACGGTAGTACGGGCCTGGCCTTTATTGCAAACTCTTTACTCGCAAACGTTGCAAATGGGCCATAGACTAGGCCTACAGATTTTTCAACCGGTAGTGTATAGCCACCGTATTCGGCACAGCGTTTACCGAGCTCAACCAGTGGTATTACCTTGACAGTTTTATGCGCAAGTATCATTTTAAAGCAAGCCATCCCACAGCCACTAGCACTCCATGCCGCGTACTCTTCCTTGTCTTTTGCACCAGATCGTTTCCAGTTAGGGTCTTCTTTGGCATCGAATGCGCCGTTTAATATAGACTCGACCAGTTCGGGTGATTCCCATTGTGAGTAGTATGGAACATTTTCGATTAATACACGCTCTCCACGCGAGCTATGTGCGAATAATCGTTTTACTTTTTTTATACCAACTTGTAGTAACAGCTTAGCTTTTTGCATGCTCTATTTAGTATACCAGTTGAGAAAATCAAACTCCTGCAAGATGTTAAACAAAAACTACCTCATTGTATATAGGTAGTTATTGCAAATTCTCGTGGTACACCCGGCAGGATTCGAACCTGCGACCACTTGGTTCGAAGCCAAGTACTCTAATCCACTGAGCTACGGGTGCGCACCAGTAATAGTATATCACCCCTTGAGGCAACGTTGATCATTAAGGTATACTATTAGTAATAGCTAATATTAAAACAAAAAAGGAGTAACATGCAGGGAGTTTACGATGCGGTTGGTTCGTTACAGAACTTTTTGAATATGCGGTCGATTGGCCCTTTGATTGTTATCTTAGTAATCACTTTTTGTATTGGTAAGTTCGTGGGTATGGCCTTAAGGGCGCTAAGCCGTTTTGTTCGTAAACGTGCCGATGAATCTA
>JAVTWQ010000003.1:62111-100363 GCA_032229905.1 Saccharimonas sp. (SeqCode) | reverse complement strand
CTGTTAATTTCATACTATCCATTATCTATCCTTTTGGCGCCAGCTTCAAGTAGTCAAGCATCCAGTTACTGATTTCGTTAAAGATCGGCTTAGCGTGAGCGCCGCCGCCAAAATCGCCACCACCATAAACCGTGGTCATAATAACGTAGCTAGGCTTAGCCGGGTCGTTACCACCATAGCCTAGGTAGGTCGCGATTGTCTCATCGTTACGGTACTGGCCGGTTTTTGGGTCGATGGTTTGGGAGGTGCCACTCTTGCCGCCAATATAATAGCCTTCGCGGTCGGCTGGCTTATAAGTGGCGTAGTGTGCATGGTGGATCATTTCACGGGCGGCAGCCGAAGCATTGGCGCTTATCACACCGGCTTTAGCTGGGTTGACCTGGTATGGCACATACTGGCCATCCTTCAGGTAACCCGCCTTAACGGTTGGCTGGTAATAGTTACCGCCATTCACCACTGCGCAAAAAGCGGCGGCGGCCTGGACCATGCTTACATCCATACCCTGGCCAAAGCTCATATTGCTATAGCGCACGGCGTTACCCTGCTGGTCATCTGGCGAAATAACCGTACCAGGTAGCTCACCGGCTAGCTCTACGCCCGTGGTAGCACCAAGCCTAAAGCGGTTATGCAGGTAATCGTAGGCTGTTTGGCGAGCTTTATAGGTGATATTGCTGCCATCGCCCAACCGCTCCATGACTGTTACCATACCAGTGTTCAATGACCAGTCTAGGGCGTCTTGCATAGTAATGGTGCCAAGTTTACGGGTTTTATCAGCGTTATTGATAGTATCACCAGCTACAACTATATAACCGTTATTCACATAGGTGCTGTCGGCCGTAATAGCGCCCTGATCTAGCCCCATAGCAACCGTAAAGGTCTTTGCCACCGAACCTACCTCGTAGGGGTTACTAATTGTCGGATTATTCAGTACCGACACATCGCTAACTTCGCTAAGTTTACTGGCATCGTAGGTTGGCATATTAGCCATGGCTAGCACTTTGCCTGTGTTTGGGTCCATGACTATAGCGCTAATGTGCTGAGCGTGGGTGCGTTCGGCCGCGCTAGCTAGTGTTTGCTCCACTTTAGCCTGTACGTTACGGTCGATGCTTAGCACCTCATCTTTACCGTCTACGGCCGGTACTTTTACGTTCTTATCGCCTACTGTTAGGGGCACATCACGCACATCGGTTACAGTTTTAAGCAAGCCATCTTTACCGCGTAGATCGGCATCACTAAACTGCTCCACGCCATATTTGCCTTCGCCGTCGTTATTAACAAAACCAACCACCTGGCTAGCCAGCTGGCCCTCTGGGTAAACCCTTTGGCTAACAGCGACAAAACCAATGCCCGCTAGGTTTTCCTTTTTTAGTAACTCAGCTTGAGTGCGAGTAACCTTATTAGCCAGTACCTGGTAAAGTGAGTTTTTAATATCTAAATACTGGGCAAAATCCTTACGGGTATTGCCACCAGCTATCTTATTAAGGACGTCTATCACCTTCTGCTTATCGGTCACTTGGCTCGGGTCAGCATATACTGTATAGACAGTTTCATTCATGACTAGGCGTACTGGAGTACTGCCATCTAGGGCGTATATTTCGCCACGTTTAGCATATAATACCTTTTGCTTTACGTATTCGCTCTCGGCCTGAGACATATAGTAATCATGGCGGATAACCTGGATAAAAAACAGGCGGACAACAAACAGCGCCATCACGAGTAGTACCATGATGGCTAGGGTGCGCGTGCGACTGTGTTTGGCGAACCCTTTTAGTAGCATATTACTCCGTTACGTGCTGGGTATCACTAGGGGTAGTCATGCTCTTCGCAACATTAGAGCTTTGGACTGCCTGGAGAGCTGTAAGGCGAGCGTTTTCGACCTCAAGTTCCTTTTTTTGATCACTTAGGGAGCTAATTTGCTGTTGCACAGCGCTGGCTGTGTAGTCGTAGCCGCTGGCGCGAGTGGCTTGGGTAAGGTAAATAAGCCCAAGGACTGTAATCATAAGGGCAACTAGCACCGTATGGGTAATGGGACCTAGGTTGACGGCAGAGGCAAAAGCAACGGTGTTCTGGTTGCGGCTCCAGTTGCTGCTGCGCCTGCTGTTAAATTGTGTTGAACGTGCGTAAGACATAGTGGTGGTGGTTTTTTGTTTTACTTGTTTATATTTTTGGGCCTGGTTGGGGCGCTTATTTAAGGCGCCCCTGGCCTACTATCAGAATAAAGAGCTCTTAATCAATATTCAACTAACGAAAGTTGACTTTGACTTCAGATTCTTGATCCTTGTATTGAACTGAGATATGTCGTGGCATTGCCGTAATATCCCCTTTCTGTTGTTTTTATTTTTTCACGGCGGCGCGTAGCTTAGCGCTACGAGCACGCGGATTGTGAACATCATCGGTGCGGCCCAGGAGAGGGTGCGGAGTCAGAACGGTTAGTTCGGCCTCGTACCCAGATTCCTTTTGTTCAGCAAAGTAGCGCTTAACGATTCGGTCTTCCAGACTGTGGAAACTGATTATCCCTACCCTTCCACCTGTTTTTAATAGCTGGGGGATAAGTGGCATCAGTTGTTCAATCTGGCCTAGTTCGTCGTTCACCGCAATGCGGATGGCCTGAAAGGTGCGCGTGGCCGGGTGGATTTTACTCCAGGCGCCACGATACGCGTGCGCGATAACACTCGCGAGTTCCTCGGTAGTATGCATTGGCCGGTTTTTCACAATGGCATCCGCATACAACCTAGCAGTTTTTAGCGGCTCTTCGCCGTAGTTCTGTAATATGTGGGTTAGTTTGTCTTTGTTCCAGGTGTTAACTAGCTTTTCAGCTGTAAACTCCTGGCTGACATCCATCCGCATATCCAGTGGACCGCTGTTTTTAAAGGAAAATCCTCGCTCAGCCCTATCGAGCTGTGGTGATGACACCCCCAAATCTAGTAAAATTATGTTGAACTGCCTGCCTTCCCCAACCAGCTGTTTTGCGGCTGATAAAAAGTCGGCGTGTAGTAATAGGGCTCCGCGCTTAGTAAACCGTTCCAGGTTGTTTATAGCAAACTGATCACGATCGACCAAACACGAGTCCTCATAGTTTTTGGTTTGTTCTAAGATAGCTTCGGCGTGGCCGCCGTACCCTGCCGTTAGGTCAAGATAATTCTCGCCTAAATTTGGGTGCAGCAACGCTACGCTAGCATCTAGTAAAACCGGAACATGAAGTGGTGGATGTTCTTTGATACTCATACCCCACTATTCTAGCATAGCTAGTTTAATTAGGGCTTCGAGATCACCAAACTGGTAATGAGACATTTTTGTTTTCGCTTGGGAATGTTTGTTTTTGTAGTATAAGTTTGACCGCTGGCGCCGACGGAGAGTTTGAAACAAACTCATATAGCCCGAT
The DNA here is from genome assembly GCA_032229905.1 of Saccharimonas sp. (SeqCode). GTDB lineage: Bacteria > Patescibacteriota > Saccharimonadia > Saccharimonadales > Saccharimonadaceae > Saccharimonas. The sequence goes on along the minus strand of JAVTWQ010000003.1, from coordinate 96,981 downwards.
TTGCCTTGGTCATTGAGAGACTTATGTGTGAGGTGGAGTTTTGGGAGGTGTTTTGAAGGAAGGTACGTTCGGCTATTTTTCATGTGGGCCGAGTAACCACTGCCTCACTACCAGATTGTTGATCTCGAGGATATCGCTTTTTGATTGTTAATGTACTGTAACAAAACGGAAAGTAAACTAAGCTAATTTGTCGGGTGCACCTACGCGCCAATACTGTCCTACGCGCACCGCAACTATTTCGCGGGTAATACTAGAATAATCTAGTAGGTGCTGTTCCACCGTAACGCGACCCTGTTTTTGGTCAAGCGCTTGGGTGATTTTGCCCCGCCTAAAACGCACATTGAGGTCGGCTAGCTCCTCGTCAAAGATGTTGTTACCAGCTAATGCCGGTTCAACTTCCCTGTCCCACACTTGCTGCGGGTACATATGGAGGTAATCGCCAAACCCTCGGGTTAGTACAACTCCGCTGGCAAACTCTGCCCTAAGCTCAGTCGGTATGGTTAACCGACGCTTGTCATCAAGCTTTCGTTCAAAGTAATCCATTGCGTTTAGTTGTAGTTAAACTAACCTTTCGGCGTAAACGTTAGATTTATTAATGTTTTAGTGGTTTTTGTGTTTTTGGGAAACCCTGGCTGGTGTTCCGCTGTTTTCCACTAAACTCACTATACAACCCACTATTACCCACTTGCAATAGTTTTTTTGACAATATGCTGAAAAATGGCACTTTTCCACAGAATTGTGGATAAGTAGCAAATTTATAGTGTAGCTACATGGCCACAAACACTAGAAATACTACTAGCCCAGGCTGTTATATATATTTAGTACGGCCTTAACTACTAAGTCGCCGTCATGCCTTATAAGTGAGCGCTGGTGCGCCAAACTATCGCCCTTTTGCAGGCTGACTGACTTAGCCTTACCCAGCAGCGGCGCCCCTACTACTTTATAGTGTATGTCTTTAAGATTAGCCGGTAACGCGACTGGTAGTTCTTGTTGGCCCGAATACGATTTGACCAGCCGCTTAGTTATAGGCTGCGTATTGACTAAAACTGCGTCCAAAAACGGCCCGCCAGCTAAGCGCTCCAGCTCACTAGCAAAATCAACCACACTATAGCCACTAGTTTGGCCGGGTTTTGTAACTAAGTTGCATACATAAACTATTAGGGCCCGCGTGTTTTTGAGGGCGCGCCCAACGCCTGGCACCATCAGGGCCGGGCCTAGGCTGCCATATAAACTACCCGGGGCGATCACTACTATGTCGGCCTGGTTAATGGCGGCTAGCGCCCGTGGGTTGGCCTGTACGGCCGGTTCTAGCCAAAACTTTTGGCCTTTTTTTATCCCAACTGGGGTCTGCGAGATTAGGTTTTCGCCCCTTAACACTTTACCGTCGGCAAATTCTGTCAAAAGCGTTATATTCTCAAGCGTAATCGGCTCAACCGTGCCGGTAATATTTAGCACCTCGCCGGCAAGCTCAACCCCCTGCCCAAAGCTCCCAGTCATTTTTTGTAAGGCCGTTAAAAATAAATTCCCGAACGAGTGGCCGCCAAGCGACCCTTCATCAAACCTATAGGTAAATAAGTCCCGCATCTCAGGCGCTTCGCTTAAGGCTACCAGGCACTGGCGCACATCACCAGGGGGCAATACGCCTAGTTCATCACGCAGCACACCCGTGCTGCCACCGTCATCTACCATGTTTACGAGCGCCGCTATATCGCTAGTATATTTTTTGAGGGCCTGCAGCAGCATAAAACTACCGGTTCCACCACCAATTACAGCTATTTTTAAATCGCGTTGCCTCTCGCGTTGCGCCACATTAACCCCTTAGCTTTTTTATAACACGGCCAAACCACAATGCGCTAGGGCGCAGAGTCCGTTTTTGGGTTTTATAATCTACCTCAGCTAGGCCAAACCGGGCCCAGCGGCCTTTGTCCCACTCAAAATTATCAGTTAGGCTCCAGTGCAAGTAGCCAAATAAACGCACGCCCGATTTAATCGCCTTTTGCATGCCATTTAGGGTTTCGGCGATCCACCACTGCCTATACTGATCTTTGGCATCTGGTACGCCGTTTTCGGTTACCATAATGGGTAGTTTATAACGCTGCCATAGCCGCTCTAGCTCAAACTGGATATTGGCCGGCTCCATTGGAAAGCCCATATCGCTATGATCGGTTTCTGGGTCGTGGATACGGTAGCCAAAAAACCTAGCGCTATAGTAATAGTTCACGCCTAGCCAGTCGCTGCGGCGGCGAATTTTACGCGTCCAGTAATCATCGGCTACCCACTGCCCTACCCGGGCCGAAACCCGGCTAAGCCAAGCCGTATCGCCAGCGTAGGCGTAGGTGCAAAACCGAGCAGCCGCCACTTTATAGCGCTTATTTTTGGCGTGTAGCATATCAGCCGTGTGGTTATGGGCCCGCGCTAAGTTGTTATAAACCTTTAGTGCTAGGCGCGCATTATGTTTACCGGGCGCCCAGCGACCATGCAAGTAGCCTTCAAAAGCGTAGCTTTCGGCCTCGTTCACTGTAACAACGTAGCGGATTTGATCGCCGAGTTCAGAGGTGATTTTATCGGCAAAGCGCACAAAATACTTAATATTACTACGTTTTTCGAACCCGCCCATTTGGCTAAACCACACCGGCAAACTAAAGTGAAAAAGCGTTATAATTGGCTCAATACCGCGCCGCTTTAAGGCGGCAATATAACCACGGTAATATTCCACCGCCGTTACGTCCCAAGCACCCTCTTGCGGCTCTAGGCGCGACCATTCTACGCTAAAGCGGTAAGCGTTCATATTAAGTTTAGTTAGTAGGTCAAAATCTTGTTCGTATAGCTCGCGGTGCCTGGTAGCCGGGCCCGAAATATAATTACTCGGCGACTTAGCGTAATCTTTAATATGCGGCCAAGATTCAAAATCACCATACTGGTACGGTGCCTGGGCGGCTAAGCTTTTAGCGTTTTCTAGTTCCCACACGCTAATACTATTATGCAGACCACCTTCAACTTGGTGGGCAGCGCTACCAGCGCCCCACAAAAACCGTTTAGGGAATGTACCCCCCTTACTCACCTCTTGTTTTGCCATACACTCCTATTTTACTCTTTTTCTTCGTGTCGTAGTTCCTTTTTGCCTTTAATCTCATATTTAATGCCGGTCATGTCGCTTGTCATGTAGCTATCATCAAGCAAATTCACGAACTTACTGGCATCCTTGCTGTCCATTATTATAATGGCGCCGGCTGCGTCGTCGGTCATTAGCTCCAGCTCCATGTTCTCGGCCTGTTCAACTATTTGATCCTGTGTAACTAGGGTCGGGTCGATTTTTTGGAGCTTATTTACTAGTGGTCGGTTATCGCGCACCAGCGCATCAAAGGTCATGCCCTCGGGGAATTTAAGTTTAAAATGCTTTTCAATTTCGGCGATTTTCTCTTCGGCAATCGCAAACTTTTTGGCGTCGTAACCAAATAGGCTAATAAATTTAGGCTCGCTAAAGGCAAATATGTCGGTGCCTGCTATTAGGACCTGGTTGTCTGGTGCTATGCGCAGGCCAGCATCGGCCCCAAATGGCTCAAAGTTGTTGCCGTTAAATACCCAGGCCGTGGCGCCTTTTAGCACTTGGCTTTGCGGCAGCTGCTTTACTACGTAAAACGGCTCGCTGCCTTCGATGCTAAAGCGGGCTATTATGCCCTTAACCTTTTTAAATTCGTGGTCGCCCTCGGTAAACACTTCAAGGCCCTCTTCGCCAAAGGCAATTTGCTCTATCACCTCTTGGGCATGCTCCACTTTATCTAGACTAGTGCGCTCTAGCACGTTTTCCTCGGCGGCGGCACTTTCAAAATCCCGCACCATCATGCCGGTAGCCGCCCCAGTTTGCACGGTGCTTATCATATCGTACAAAAACAATACCTTCAGCTGCGCCTTTAGTTCTTTTGCGTAGTTGGTGGCGTATACCGTATAGCCTTTTGTAAATAAGTACAAATCAATATTTAGTTTATCCTTATTCATATCGGCTAGGTTAGCCCATAAAAATATATCGGTTTGCTGCTGTTCTTCGGTATTTTCGGCCGCTGCCTGTTCTAACTTTTGTTCATCCATACACTTAAATATAACAGATTATCTTTACGCAAAGTGTTGTAACTTGTAAACCGCCCATGCTTGCAACTGGTCGGTATATAGCTGATACTAAACTTATTCCGTAAACCGCGCCCGCGCGGCAGCGCGGACGCATAGACCGAAAGGCACCTAGTCATGAATGAAGATAAGGCAGTCAATGGGCTAGACAAAGTGTTGGTAAATATCTCCAACACCGAACGTTCAATACGAGGGAGCCTCGTCCAGCACACCTTGGACGTCACTCTCGCCGCAAAGCTCACAAACGATGCCCTATGCAGACACTTAGCGTACGTCGACCCCCCTACAGATAGAGTAGTGTTGGAGCAAGACCTTGTGGTACGCATTACCAAAGCCTGGGCGTCTCAGTACTTCATGATCGATGAGTGCCGCGGCTGGTCCACGCTCATCTCTTTCGTGTACGACGTACTCGAGGGATCATCCTGGCACCCTGTCTTTGAGGAAACAAGCAATCCAAGTCCACATCGCCTACACGAGAAGCCCGTGGTTATCGTTGTCGAGCGTAACGGCAGCCACTAAGCCCCCGGCCCCTAAAGGTTGAGCCCCTGCTCCCTCACAGGGGCCGGGGCTTTCCCTTTTTATTAACTTATTGTACAGCGTCCTCGCCAAAGTGTTTTTGTAAACGCATTTTTATACTACCCTCGTGGCGGCCGAGCTTTTTGCTTAGCTGCTTTACGGTTTCGCCATTCGTAAACCCAAGTTTTAGCGTTTCATCATCACTCGCCTCCCACGGCATATAGGCTTTAGGGTGAGTTTCGCGCATTTTAGCAATCTTCTCTTGCCAACCACCACTGCCAGCCTTTTGTTTAACCGGCTCGGTGCTGCGCTCGCCTACTTTGCCTTGTAAATGTTCAAACTGCTTAGCGTATTTTACGGCTAGGTCTCGTAAATCTACATCGATCTGCTGGGCTTCGGGGCTAATACGCAGCGCCATTTGGTTAATACCACCAAGGTAAAGGCTAGCTAGGTTACGTACCCGGCTTAGCGCCACATAGCCCATACCCTCTACAAAGGCTTTACGCAGGTCGATCCGGGCGGCATCCAGCGTCATACCCTGGCTTTTATGCACTGTGATAGCGTAAGCCAGGCGCAGCGGAACCTGGCTAATACTGGCCCGCTTTTTGTCGCCATCACGCAGCTCCCAGGTATCGGGCTGCATCGTTACTTGCTTACCGTTCATAAATTCCACCACTGGGTAATCTGTACCCGGCTCAAAATCAACTACTGTACCGATACTACCATTTACATAGCGCCGGTTTACATCATTTTTCACAGCCATCACTAAGGCGCCCTGCTTAAGTGTAAGCGTGGCCGGCGCCAGCACGCTACGCTGTAGGTTCTCTATATAATTAGCACTACCGGTTGTGTGCTGGGTATAAATAAGCTCATCGCCAGTTAAATCTTTGAGCTTTTGTTCGTTGATTTTATCGACATCAACATTTAGGGTGTGCAGCTCGGTAATTAGCTCGCCATAAGGCAGTTCCACCTCTGTGCGTTCGAGTAATTTTTCGGCGTGGTGGCGGCGTAAATCACCGGCCCGCATAGCGGTTAAAATACTTAGTAAATCATCCTCTTCATCTTGCCTAAACTGCTCGGTCAAGTAGATGATTACCGGCTGCAACTCACGCCAAGCCTGGCTATTCACCACAAACCCACCCTGCCGGCTGTCGCCACGGTTAACCGGTGGCAGCTGGAAAAAATCACCGCTCATTACAACCTGTATGCCACCAAACGGTATATCAGGCTGCTTACGCACCTGGCGGCACACTTCATCCACCATATCTAGGCGGTAATCATGCATCATACTTATTTCATCTATTAGCAATATGTCGGTTTTTTCGATAATTTCGCGCCGAGTTTTACTAATATGTTCCGCAAATTTATCGGGCAAGCTATCGTGCACACCAATACCGCTCCATGCATGGATAGTCGTGCCGCCAAGGTGCGTAGCAGCTAAGCCGGTTGTTGCTGTAACGCTAACATGTTTACCCTCAAATTTTGCAAGCTTAACAAACTGGTTAAGTAGGTAGGTCTTGCCCGTCCCCGCTGGCCCAGTTACAAAGGCGCTTTCGCCCGCCAATAATACCTCTAGTGCTAACCCCTGATTCATCTCTGTTTATTATACGCTACTATCGTACTATACGCAGCGGCGGCTTAGCATCCGGGTCAGGTATCTTTTCGGCTAGTTGTTCTACTAGATCCCCAAGCTCCACTATATCGGCTGCATCTAGCGCACCATCCTCCATCACAGTGGGTAGGTGTAATAAAGCCGTTTCGCCATTACTTAATCGTGCTACGCCAAGGCTACCCCTAATTAGTTCTTCCCCGACCCGCTTATCACCCTGAAGCACCGCCTCTTTTTTGTATTTAATTAAATGTACGATATCTTGCGTAGTAATATGACGCGCATACCGCGCCGTAATAAACGTATATACCACTTCGGTAGCATAGCTCCTTAATTTTTCATCCCGCCTAACCACGCTGTAGCACACTCGGTTAACCTTATAGCCTGTGTTGGGGTTGCCTAAGCTATCTATCTCTTGACTCTCCACCCAGGCCTCTGCACGCTGGCTATCAACCACAATTTCATATTTGTTCGAGCGCTTACCGGTGTCTATATCGCTCACAAAATTTAACTGCGCCCTACCTAATACACCTTCAAGGGCACACCCCAAGTCGCGCATATTTGAGTACTCGATTTTACCGCTTAAGGGCCGTTCGCCCATAAACGCCTCCTTTAAACGCGCTGGCCAGTGCGTGCTTTATTGGCCCATTCGTCGGCAAGCTCATTGCCCTCGTGCCCAACATGGCCGCGAACCCATACTAAATTAGCCTGGCCCATCTGGTAGGCCGCATAAAGCTCTTTCACGATATCTAGGTTTTTGATTTCACCACCTTTTTTTGTCCAGCCACGCTGTTCCCAGCCTGGCGCCCATTTCGTAATCACATTAATCCAAAACTCACTGTCGGTATGTATCTCAGCCGCACCACCACCTAAATGAGCAAGCGCCGCTATTAACGCCTTACCTTCCATACGGATATTAGTGCTTTCCTTTTCACCGCCCAAAGCTACTGGCTTACCGCCCTCAATAACCGCAAACCCCCCAGGGCCGGGGTTTGGGCTAGCGCTGCCATCGGTAAATAATGTCCTCATATATGCTTAGTATAGCAAATATGGCCTACTAACTGGCTGATTTTTCCAGCGGCAGCGAGTCGGCGAGCTTCCTGCATATCTTTAGAATGATCGATATTTCTTGACCGCGTTGATTTTTCGAGGTGGTTAGGGTTACAGCAATTGCGCGTCCCGCACCTATGGTTTATCTCTATTTTCTTATCACTATCTTCGGCCGGTGTGATAATACCGTAATGTATAGCCATGATCCTATGTGCCATGCGCTGCTGGTTCCTAAGGCCGCGCTTTTGCAGCCCCTTACCCACCCCAAGCCGCGCGTAGCCATCAGATTGGAGCCGACTTTCATCATTCAGTGGTTTTAAGTAGTATGTTTGCACTTCCCAGCACCCAGTTACTCGGTTAACCAATATTTTAGATATCCCGTTAGCGCTAAGCGGCGCATTTTTGCCATCTGTATAAGGCTCGCACTGCGACCTAAGCTCCAAAAACGAAGCAACCGATTCTTCAACTGATTGCAAATGTTCACCGGTACCGCTATACCAGCTGGGCATTATAATGCCGGCCGCGCTATCAGCTTTAAAATGCTCGTATTCAGGGTAGCTCTTACGCTGTCGGTGTTCTATTTTGGGCGTAAAATTGTAGTGCCGTGGGTTTAAGCAACCCGGCTCATCACATACGTGTATATCATATATTTCATCAACTGTGTCCAGAACCTCGTGCTTTATATCAAGTTCAGCTAGCTGCCAAAGCGCCCACCCATGCTCTAATGATCTAGCCGTAAACTCGCCCGATACCCAGCAGCCAGTATCAGTTAAACTTGCCCCAAAGGCGGCCGCTTGCCCCAAATGTTTAGTCATATTGTTCTGGTTTGCCTTAATCAGCTCAATCACGCTCATTAAGCCATGCCGCGACACCTCAACTGGAGGCAACCAACGCCTACCCGAGTTGGCTCCATCGCCACTCACTGGGTCTGTCTGCGGAAATCGCGCTTCATCACCCTGCCGAACCAGCACATGCGAACGTGTCCCGCTACCTTCGCGGGTCATACCAGTCCATAGGGATCTTTGAGGAATATAATGGTGAAGCATAATTTTTGCCGCCCACCCTATTTAGGGTTATTATACTACCCCTGTTTAATCATCCAAACCACTACCATTTAGCCAAAACAAAATCACCGCACACTATCCATGCGCGGTGATCATATTAGATTACTTGCTAAGCTACTTTTCGCAGGCGATGCCGTCGTTGTCGCGGTCTAGCTTGCGCTCGTAGCTTGGGTCGTTACGAGGGACATTAAACACACCGGCTTCAAAAGCTGCGGTACAGTTAGCGAACTTGCGCCCATTTGTGGCGTTGCTAGTTGTCTGGCTTGCGATCTTGTCTTTAGAAGCCTGGCTAGCAGTTGCTGCTGGGTCGCTATTAACAGTGCTAGCCTCGCCGTCAGCTGTAGATTTTACACTGGCTAGTGGCGTACCATCGGCGATTGGTGTTTGGCTAGCCATCCAGCCAAAGCCACCCAGCCAAGCGGCAATTACAGCGGCCATAATAGGCATAAGTGGGCTCTTTTTAAAGCCTTCGGGGTCGCGTGAGTACAAAATCACCGCAACAATTATTGGGATTATTGGCAGTGCTACCAAGTAGCAAAGTATCGCTATAGCCATACGCTTACCTCGGCCCCACTTTTGATACTTATAACGTACGCCTGGGAAACGGCTCAATATCCAAACTGCCCAACCTGGCCCGCCCTGCGGATTATCGTGTGGTTGCTCTACTTTTGACTGCGGCTGCTGCGCCACTGGTTCAGTTGCATTCGCTTGTGCTTGTCGTTTTTCGGCCTGAGCCATATATATCACCCCTTATTAATACTGCTTAACAGTATATCGCACCAGGTATTATTTACAATAGATCTTTTTGCATACACGCTATATATAGCGTGCCCACATATAGCGCTTCAGGTTAGTGGAAAAATTGTGTGCAAAAACCCGCCCACACTAGACTACTGTTACAGCCAGTCTTCTAGCAGCTCGGTGTGTAACCCGGCGGCTGTTTCGGCATCAATAAAGGCCTGTAGGTCTTGCTTAAACTCTGGCCTAAAGTGCATTAGTACCACGTCGCCAGCATGCAACTCATGCCCGTACTGGTACTGCATCGCCCCGCCGTTAGCTTTAGCCACCCATGTAACTACGGCTTTCATACCGCAAGCGGCCGCCGCTTGCTGCGTAGCTAAAGTATACGCACCGCCTGGTGGCCTAAAGAATATCGGCCGGTGGCCAAAATACGCTTGGTCAAGGTCGGCCATGCCGCAAATTTCCTTTTTTTGATAATCATAGGGCTTTGTCGACATATTAGTATCGTGGTTTATAGAGTGATCCTCTACTACTGAACCAGTTGCTATAACACCCTTGAAAAAGCTAGGGTTACTACGTATGAACAGATCGGCTAGGTACAGCGATGCCTTAATATGGTTTTTTGCTAAAAGGTCTATCACCTCTTGGTTTTTATAAGCGCCATCATCTATACCCAAAAACACTACCGGCTCTTTAGTAGATACTTTATACACCACTGGCGCAACCCCGTTCACAACCGCAGGGATATGAGCATCTGGCACAATTGGCGCGGTTACTGCAACCGGCACAGGCGCCGGATTTGGAACAGGAGTATTTTTTACCTCTTTAGGCGCTGCTGGTACTACGCTTTTGGGGCCAAACAACCACCAGCCACCGCTAACCAATATAATTACGGCCGCTAAAAAAGCAGCTAGTATGATAACCCACCGCTTGCTCCTCTTAGCAACCTTCATAAGCATAATTGTAGCATGTAATCCAGCTGAAAAGACTATACTATAAAGGTACACATAAATTAGGAGGATATAATGGATATTCAAAAACTAATCGAAGATGCGCGCGCAAAGGCCGATGTTAATGGAGATGGCAAGCTAACGTTTGACGACCTAAGCGAGCTAGCAAGTAAACACGGTATAGATGGAAAAGTAGTAGATGACCTTAAGGCCAAAAGCGACACCAACGGCGACGGCAAAGTGGATATTAATGACCTTCAAGCTGGCCTGGGTGAACTAAAAACTACGCTCGGCGACGCCGCCAAAGACCCAGCTGGTTTTGTGGATGACCTTAAGAACACGCTTTTTGGCAAAAAGTAGTTATATTCAATAATCAAAATAGCCGCCTAGCCTAACACTGGTGCGGCTACTTTTGCTATAACTCTTTACCATTTAACCACTATAGAACGTCAGATTTACACAGCTGAACTGGAACTTAGTCCCGATACCGTAATATTCAACATTGGCTGCAAACTACCATTTTGTTGTATTCCTTTCCGAAGAGATTCCTTTACGTCTTGTGATATTAACCCAAACTTTAGCACCTGAAATCCCGCCGATCGGCTTAATGGCCCCCTCTTGCTTCTCCTGCTCTCGGCCGTCATTAAACCCATTCCAACTAAATACCGAGCCGCTTGGCGAACCTCTGCGGCTGCAACATCTGTAAACGCCCTGTCATCGGCTATATTCCCTTGCATAGCTGACCATATTTCTTTCACAGTCATCATACTCTGGACATGAGTGTTGGGACCGATAAATACTAGCAGTATACGCTCGGCGGCATGCATATCGAAAGACTGCCCCTCTTTCTGATCAGGAAGTCGCCCACCACTACGCCTTTTTAACTTATATTCAGCTTGTTTAGCTAAAGCCATTTCTTGATTAAATGTTATCCAAGTCTTACCCTGTTCGCGGTAACTATAAACTATACCCATACTTACCAGCTGTGATATACCAGCCTTTATAGTATCGTCGCTGAATCCATAGGCTAGCGTAATATTTTCAACAATTTCATCCTTTAATATTGCCCCGATAGTGCCTGCATTTATTAAGTCATTTATTTGTTGCGCTAAGTTAACCTTTTCACGCTTACGAGGAACATCTACTATAGTTTCAGCATTTTCAACATTATCATCCTGCACAGTCTGCTGCTCTATATTATCTGGCTCATCTTTCGGTGTATTATTCTGACCATAATTATTTGGTATAGAAACTAGTTTCGCCGCAGCCTCTGGGGAAGTAACTTCTGCAATAGCCGTATCTGTGCCGTATTCACATCTTGTAGTATTTAGTCCATACATTTCCCTAAGATCTTTTTGTAGTTCACCAAAAAGTAAATCTAAGTATTCCAACAGGTCGTCATCGCTAATCTCTGTTACCTTTACTCCGTTAGCTCCCAGATGAAACCTAAACTCATCAACCGAAAACACGTTATTTAACCTAGCGTAACAAAAACGCCTAACAATATGGTAGGCCTCGTCGCTCTCTAAATCTAAATCTTCGCGGTGATCCTCTGATATTATCTCAAGTTTGCCTAGAGCAGCATTCGCTACGGCGACAGTATCGCCCAGCAGTTGGCGAAGATCATCATGCATTCTGCTAGCAACCGCCAGTCTACCAATACCCTCAACACCATCTAGAGCGGCCTCTAGCCTATCATATAAATTCTCAGCATATCCTTTAGCAGAGGCGACAGCCCCCTCTCGTTTGGCATCATTTTTCATTCATTCAGACTATACAATATTGATTGCTTATGTGCAATGCTTTATTCAAAATCACATAAATAAGCCACTCTTAGTGTTCAAATATTAATTATATTTTATTTAATTTGCCGAATTGCGTCGACTTCCCTGTTTTGTATAGTTGGGCTTGCTGAGATTTTATCTATCTTATCCCAGGTAACCGCTAAAGATTCTTGAGGAGGTAGCCCTGGGTCATGTATGTAAATACATTCATTATCGTAGTCATAGGCAAGCACGCTATGGCCATCATAGCCCAGCTTATCATGCAAAGCGCACCAGTTTACGGCAATACGCAACAAATATCCATCATCAATCATCCGCTTCATATCACTAATTGTCGGTATTGAGCGGCTAAATATGTTTGGGTAACTGAGCAGCTTTTCTGTTTGCTCAATTTCGGCCTCCATATTTGTGTGCTCGATCATCCACTTACCAGTATCCTGACCGTGCAGCGCCACTAGGTAATCTCCGCCTTCTCGCACAAACCTTTCATCGTCAAAATCTTCCATATGGACTACATCGTATCCATGTTCAGCAAACCACAACAGCCCACCATTCGCCCATGTACCTTTACCAGGCTCAAAACCGCAAATATGCGCCCAATCATCCATTGCAATATCAAATTTTTTGTCAAAATACTTAGCAATCATCATAAAACACGCCGGCGTACAATGTAAGTTATCGGGTGTGTTTGGTATAAATGGAACTTTATTTTTCATCGGTAGAGCCCTTCGTATTAAGAACTTTTTTAGATACCTATTAAGTCCTGGCTGCTCACTCTACGCTGCTCCGTTGTGTCCCTATCCCGCACTGTTACCGTGTCATCCTCAAGGGTTTGAAAATCAATTACAACACAATACGGCGTGCCAATTTCATCTTGGCGGCGGTAGCGTTTGCCTATATTGCCGTTGTCATCCCACATCACATTGCCGTGCTTTGATTTAAGCGCCTGGTATACCTCGCGGGCCTTTTGTACTAGCTCGGGTTTGTTTTTTAACAGGGGTGATACACAATATTTGATTGGCGCTAGGTTGGTTGGAAACTTCATGTATACGCGCTTTTCGCCGTTTACTTCGTCCTCAGTGTAGGCTGTGCTTAGCACCGCCATCATAGCACGCTCAACACCAAAGCTAGGTTCTATAACATGCGGAATAAATTTTGTGTTCGTTCCTTTTATAGTGTATTCCATACTTTTGCCGCTCACGCGCTGTACGTTGGCTAAGTCAAAATCAGTGCGGTAAGCCAGGCCAAATAGTTCCTCGCGGCCAATCGGGAAATCAAACTCAAAATCAATCGTGCGCTTGCTGTAGTGCGCCCTATCGGCGCCCTCTACCTCTAGCTCGTGCACGCTTTCAGCCGGTAAACCAAGGGCATTACACCATTCGTGCCCAAGCTGGCGCCACATCTCAAAAGCTTGCTCCCAGTTAGCTGGATTAACAAAGTATTCAATTTCCATTTGTTCAAATTCACGCGCACGGAATATAAAATCGCGCGGCGCAATTTCGTTACGAAACGCCTTGCCCTGCTGGGCTAAGCCAAATGGTAAATCTGGGTAAAAACTATCTACCACGTTTTTAAAGTTGGTGAATATGCCCTGTGCAGTCTCAGGCCGTAAGTAACTTACGCTATTTGGATCGTAGGTCATCGCCTTTTGGCCTTCTAGGTCAGGCCTACCCCTAATCTCGTCCATCGGCGCACCAATCAACAGCTCCTCATTTGCACTTGGCCCAACAAAGGTTTTGAACATCATATTAAACTGCCTAGCCTCGCCAAACGTGCCCTCTTTACCGCACGTCGGACACCTATTGGGGTTATCTAACTTATCTGCCCTAAACCGGCCATGGCAGTTGCTACATTCAACCAGCGGGTCCGTAAAGGTGTCTACGTGGCCGCTGGCCTGCCAAACCTTTTGGTTCATCAAAATAGCTGCATCTACCCCATACATATCTTCGCGGCCATCGACAAACATCTGCCACCATAGGTTCATGATATTGCGCTTTAGTGTAACGCCAAGTGGGCCGTAATCCCAGGTGCCAGCCAGGCCACCATAAACCTCACTACCCTGGTATATAAAGCCTCGGCGTTTAGCCAAACTAACAATATCCTCTAGTTTTACTTCGCTCATAAGTATGCTCCCTTTCTCCATGTTGGTAACGCGGCGGTAAATATTTGATTTTAGTATAGCACACCACCCCTGTTATAAAAACCAAGGACATTGCCTTGGTTTTTATAACTACAAATACTAGCTATCTATCGGCGCGGAACTATACCGGCCTCTTCCTTTTCTTTTTCTGAAAGTGGTCTTAATAGTTCTAGTAGCCGCATTGCCGCTCCGCTTATACCATGACCTACCGTGCCGGTAGTACTGTCTGTAAGCTCTAGGTTTGAACCATCAGGTTCATGATGAATAGCCTCGCTATCACGTGGCCCTAGTACCAACGTACCACTATCACTGGCTGCCTTAAGACGATCTACTATTGTTGAGGTTTTTAGTGCCATACTTTTTATTTTATACCTTATTTACAAATTTTATATAGCCATTATATCAAACTATAAGCGTTTTGTCAATGTGCTAGCAACCCAATTGCACAAAGAGCTTGTGTTTTTATGCGCCGAGTGGTATACCGGTAGTAGGTTTTGGTTAATTAACACAAAAATCTAAGGGGTAACAACAATGAGCACTATAGACACGCTCAAACAAAGAGACAATCCACTAACAGTTGTTGATATACAACGAAGCCTTGATGCTCCTCAGCCTATCTTTAGAAATGAAATCGACCCCGACATTTCCGGCCGCGCAATACATGTTCAAGGCCTAATTGTTAATGACACTCACTTTATGGAATCAGAGTTTGGACAACAAGTCCGTGGCTGGCTGGAGTTACCCGATCAATATCAACCCGACTTACCCATCCTCGGTAATAAGCTCCATACGCTATGCATAGGTAGTAGTAATGGTATGGAGTTTGGTAGGATTGTTGATAATGAACACTGTGATATACAGGCACGCCATGGACTAGTACGTGTATACAATTTAACTGAACAGCACCTAAGAGCGTACGATGAAACAGAGCCCGAAGGCTGGTGGCGTGAGTACCGATATGAGGTCGACCCCGCCTCTGACCAATTTATCCATAATACAGAACGGTCTAGGCAAATACTAACAAGTGGCGTCATTTTACGCCGTCAGCTAGCGGCACTTAGCGAACAGTTTTCAGTTGAATCACCAATCGAACTAGTTGCCGATATCTTGCACAATGAATATGTTAGGGGCCTTCAAAACAGTATTATTAAGCAGCTATCAGACCCTAACCACTATCCGAACAATATTGTAGCTGATATTCAAGCAATTGTCTTAGCCGAACAAGCTGGGCCGCGTTATCCTAAGCCAACAGATGCAGCCATAGCAGAATGGAATTTCCAACCAAGAGATTTTATAGGTATTATGAATGCGATTGACAAAATAAAGTATCGTTTATTCTTTGATGAAAAGTTAAGCGCCAACCTTGCTAAGACTGCAAGAAAGTACGCGACTGTGCTTCCTACTGATAACCGCGACTACGCCGAAGCCGCCTAAACCGAAGCCTGCTGCCGAGCAATAAGCCAAACATCAGGCAATATCGCCTCTGCCCCGCCTATTTGCGCAATTGTGGCTATTGGTTTAGTACTAACAATCCGCAAAAACTTTATATGGTCGGCTGTTACATCACCTTGTTCAGCTGGGCGTAGGCCACGCTCAACTGGATCATACATGTAGGTCTTGGTTGGTTCAAGCAAATTACCGGCAACATCACGGCTAAGGTTTATCTCGTACCCATTTAGGGCCGCATACTGAATATAAAACCAAGTCTGCACTAGCTGCAGTGGGATAGTAAAGTTATCCAACCCTTTATATACCTCACTTAAAACATCAAACCACTCGGGCTCATCTATCATTTCGCTAGATTTACTAACAAGGTTTATAGCCTCGTAGCCAAACTGCAAGCGGTCATAATCCTCTAGTATGTGGCGGTAAAAATGTATGAGCCTAGCACTGGTGAGCAAACCAAGATCACCCTTGCCCGCCTGGATTGTTATATCGCTAATAGCAAATAGCTCTATACCGCCGGCTAGCTTACTTTTTTCGCGGCGCACGGCCTTTGCTATTACGCTGCGCTGGCCAAGTGGCGTGATCATTTTTAATATTCTATCGGCCTCGCCGTAGTTTGTGCGGCGCAATATAATACCCATGGTTCGTTCACTGCTCATACTACCCTCCTTACGGCCGTAACAATATCAATCGGCTGCATAACAGATTTGTCTAGCACCTGCACCACTCCATAAGGCTCTAGCGCATCAGCCGGCAAGCTAGCGACAGCATTCGTTACCAGCACTACGGGTATACCACCAAGGTCGCTATGCGAGCGTAACTCATGTAATAGCACTAGCCCGTTTGGCCCAGGCATAAATAAATCTAAAATAATAACCTGTGGCGTATGCCTATCTATCACATCCATAGCCTGCAGGGCGTTGGCCGCTCGCTGTACCTTGTAGCCAGCGCCAGTTAGTGTCCGACTATAACTATCTAACAGCCACTCATCATCATCGATAACGAGGACTGTACGTTTCATATTAGCCTCATTTGGGTCGATGCGTGTAAGTCGACGTAAAAGGTTGCACCATCGCGGTGCCGTACCGCACCAAGCGCAGCACCCATACTACTGGCAAACTGCCCAGCGACAAACATGCCAAGGCCGCTACTTTCGGGTCGCGCATTTAGGCTCTGGGCATGCGTGCCAAGGCTACTTTGCAGAATTTGCCATACTTTAGCGGGCAGTGCCGGGCCAAAATCACGCACCGCTAGGCGCACCTGTTGCCCGCTGCTATGAGCACGCACCGTCAGCACCACCGGCTCATCGGGCGCGCTATAGTGCAAGGCATTATCGGCAAAGTTTATAATAATACGCCGTAATAAATCACGGTTAGCTACCGCAAGGAGCGACCGTTTGCGCTCTGCTACCCGTAAGCTACGGCCTTTAGCGGCATATAGTGGGCCCAGTTCAAGCGCTACTTCTTGCATGAGCGATACTGGGTTGATGGGCTCTAGGCCAAATAAGCTATCTTGCAACCGCGCTGAGCGAGTTAAATCAGTGGTGAGGCGCAGGGCGCGCTCACTCGTTAAGGCAATCCGCTGGGCCAGCAGCTCTACCTCTTTAGGCGTACAATCACCGGCCTGTAAAGCTAGTGATAATTGGCGCACTAAAGCCAGTGGACTTTTTAGCTCATGGGCAGCCGCTATCAGCTGTGAGGCGCCACTAATATCCGCACCACCCCCTATGCGCTTAATACTATGTTGGCCCTCCATACTACCACTAGTGTAGCACGGTGGAGGGCTATGGACTATTGGTTGAACTTAATCGTAGCAATTAGCTTATCAAAATCACCCTTAAATACATCGGCGTCGGTGCGGAGAGTTAGGGTTCGATCGCGCATTTTTATAACTACAGCGCTGCCCCTAATATCGTTGTTAAACCGGCCGTCAAAACGCGTACCGCTAACTGTGCCGTTACTAAAGGCAGCCGAACTCAGCTGGCCAGTTTTTATAAGTGGATCGTACGTTTTTAGCGAATCGTCGTAGGTTTTCTGCTCAATTTTTACCCTTAAGGCAAATTTAGACACAGTATTAGCCGAAGGTGTCTCTTTACTAGAGGCCACTAGGTCGCTAAGGGCATTGGCTGGCACCGGTGGCACAGTAACTGGGCTTAGGTAAGCAGCATAGGTAGCGCCGCCGCCATTGCTTACATCGGTGCCCTGGTAGGCACTCCAGGTTTTAGGGTAATCGAATGTTAGGTGGCCATAATCATCTGGCCCAGCAAACTGGCGCATTGGTTCTTTTTCACGGGCCAAAAACTCAGCCTGGTCTTTTTCGGATTGGGTTTTAACACCTTCAGACACAGCGGCCTGCACCTTGCTATCAACATTACTCTTGGCATCTAGGTAGTTCATATACGCCCAAATAGCGGCTGAACCAGCCACAATAAACAGTACGCCAAGTACAGATATACCAATAACTTTGCTATCGATTGCGCCACTCTCAAGAGCCCTATGTTTCATACCGCTATTATACTTGTGCTTACTGCTTTTTAGCAAGGGCTGGAATAGTATACAAAAAATGTGCACCACTTTTACTAGTAGCCTCAATACCTGGCACCGCAAAACCGTAGGTTATAAAGTTGATAGTTTTACCAAGGCGCGTAGCCTCAGACTGGCCCTTTTGGTACATTTTGGCAATATCACGGTTATCACCAAATGTATATATTACAGTGGTGGCAGATGGAAAATTAGCACTCCAATAGCTTTTTGATATTATTTTTTGCTTGCCATCACCCCTAGCGAGCAGGCGTGATAGTAGCACTAATAATGGGCTGATTTCGTAACCCACAGCTGTTGCCCCATAGCGCCTGGCCATTCGTAGCACTACGCCGTCCCCCGAACCCATATCAACCAAAGTGTCTTTGCTACTAAGCTTATATAGCTTAGTAAAAGCCCGTTCAATATCACGTCGTTTAGATGGCACGTAGGGCGCGCCCGTAAAAGCCGTAAAACCTAATCCTAGTATTAATATTGCCAGGGCAGCAATAACAAATTGCACGGCTATTCCTTATCGAACTGCTTATTTACAACTGTGATGTTATTTTTTAGCTTAGTTAAATCAGCCTGTATGCTATCAGCTAGTTTTTTGGCTTCGTTATATTTATCAATTGCCTGCTCCAACACAAAATCATCACTTTCAAACCAGGCTACGTATTCATTTAGCTTTTGCATTTTAGTTTTAATATCATCTGTTGCTGACATGGGTAACCTCCGCTGTTATACGCTGTTTTACTGTTTCAATATCTAC
Organism: Saccharimonas sp. (SeqCode); assembly: GCA_032229905.1. Taxonomy (GTDB): domain Bacteria; phylum Patescibacteriota; class Saccharimonadia; order Saccharimonadales; family Saccharimonadaceae; genus Saccharimonas. The sequence goes on along the minus strand of JAVTWQ010000003.1, from coordinate 78,268 downwards.
CGTTTCGCCGACTGTGGCCGTTCCTCGCATGATAGCATAACCGCGCGCCAGGACAGCCATGGGGCTATAAGCCTCCAGTAAGCCTTGAGCGCTAACTAGTTGGTCTTGCTCTTGCTGCCACTGGTCGGCCATAGTACTTACCATACCGGCCAACTTAGTTTGGATTTCGGCCCCGGTAGATTCAATGGCACCAGCAAGCAAACTACCGGCCAGCTGCAAGCTGTGGGCCACACTAGCCCGTATTTCGCTGCGGTTTGGAACCACTAGCTGGGCCGCATTACTTGGCGTAGCCGCCCGCACATCGGCCGCGTAATCAGCTAAGGTTTCATCAGTTTCGTGCCCCACGCCCACCACTGTAGGTATGCGGCTAGCTGCAATTTCACGTACCAGCAGTTCATCATTAAAGCCACTCAAATCATCGGCACTACCGCCGCCACGTATTATTACTAAAACATCGGCAAGCTCAGCCTGTTCATTAAAATAGCGTATTGCCCTGATGATTTGATCGGGTGCATCGGCACCCTGCACCTGGGTATGCGCAACATCCACTTGTACACCGCCCCACCGATCGTCAAGTATCTTTATAAAGTCGGCGTAACCAGCCGCCCCGGTGCTGCTAATAACCGCAACCCTACCCGGCATTACCGGCAAGCGCCGCTTACGTTCGGGCGCAAATATGCCCTCCTTTTGTAGCTTCTCTTTAAGTAGTTCGTAACTCTTGCGCAAGCTACCCTCGCCCTTTGGCCTGATACTTTGCACTGTTAGGCTAAATTTACCCCACTGGGTCAGCTTGGCCGTGGCCCTAATTACCACTTTCATACCGTTTTCAATGGGCACGCGCAGCTGCCACACCGTCATAAAGCAGCCTAAGCTGCCGCCCGGATCTTTAATATCAAAAAATACGTATTTACCCTGGTTAACCGTAAAGCTAGCCACCTCTCCCTCAACCTCAATGCCTGGATATGCGTAATCTAGGGTTTGGTTAATAGTGGCTATACACTCACTAACACTAAGGGTTGGCAACAGGCTCTGGGGCTTTTCCATATTTCACAATCGCTTGTTGATAAAAAATGTATCCACCGACTATGGTTACGAGCAAAATAATTGTTCGAGCCAAAATTACACCGGCTATGGCATCGGCCTGGCTGACGCCGCTCATAACAATAAAGCTAGCCATAATCGTTTCGTATGCGCCTACTCCACCAGGGGTTACAAACAACAATCCCACAATTGTAGCTAGGCTATATGAAATCAAAATCGTAGCCGGGTTGACATAGGTGCCTAGCGCCCAGAATGTTATCCAGAACATTGCTATGTCCATAGTAACCAGTAAAAGCCCCCACAAAAATGGCTTTATAAGCAGTTTCTTATCTTGCATGAGCTCGACATAATCGGCGTTTAGGTCTTCAAAATAGGTTTGTACTGTTTTGGCATCAAGCAAATTTTGCACCTTACCTAGTGTTACCTTGCGGACCAGGCCATTCACCCACCTGGTTAGGTTGCGCGCTATGGTGGCGCAGCGCTGTTTGTTGCTAACAGCTAAATACAAAAAGCCAGTGCTGGCCATCATTATGATAATAAGTACGGCGCTCATTAATATAACCCAGCGGCTTACAGTGCCGTCTATAGTAACGAGCAGTAATGAAAGCAGCAAAAGTACCGATGACGATGCGAACCCTGCGACGTAGCGTACTGCCTGGGCCATAGTGGCCCGGGCCGGGCTAACACCTAGTTTGCCCATGCGCCAGTTTAAGTAAGTAACACCGCTAACACCGCCACTTGGCAGCACGTGGTTTACAAAGTTAAGCTCCATAGATATCCGCATTAGGCTGGTTGGCTTTATATCTTTTATTAGCCCTTTTTGGCGCAAATAGCTAAACACCATTTCACCGCTTGCAAGGTAGCTTACGGTTACAGCCGGCACCACCAGCGCTAGTATCCATATATTCACCTGACTCATTAGTTCTAAGGCGTGCAACAGAGTATCTCGGGCGCTGTAAATCACAATTGCAAGTAATAATAATGTAACTGCGGTCATAATAGTTCGAAAAGACATACCTATAGTATATACTATGCTTGTTATGTATATCTGTATTTTAGGCAGGCAACCGGCGCTTGGCATGGCCGAGCTAGAGCGGCTTTATAGTAGCAATGCTACTAAGTGGTTTTCGGGCGAATCGGCCCTTATTGACCACGATGATTTTGATTTTAACCAATTAGGCGGCAGCCTTAAAGCCGGCCGAGTTGTAGCCGAGCTTCAGGGCAATTGGCAAGATATAAGTAAGGCCCTAGTAAATGAGTACGCCATGGCCTGGGCTGGCACTACGCACAAAATAACGCTTGGTATTAGCGCCTATGGCTTTAATAATATTGGGCCACGTGATGTGCAAAAAACCGGCCTAGTGCTAAAACAACGACTCAAAAAGGAGGGCGTTAATGTGCGCCTGGTGCCCAACGATTTTGCCGCCTTAAATACAGCTACCTCACACCACAATAAGCTGGGTTTAAGCGAAAATAAGGTGGAACTATTAGTGGTGAGATCTGGCAACGGCAAAGTTGTGGTAGCTCAAAGCGTTGGCGCCCAAAACATCACCGCTATAGCTGCCCGCGACCAAGCCCGCCCCCATACCGACGCGTTTGTAGGCATGCTACCACCTAAACTCGCCCGGATAATGGTGAACATGGTTGGGCCAGTCAGCGGCAGCCCTACCCTACTAGATCCATTTTGCGGCACGGGTGTTGTGCTGCAGGAGGCTTTGCTGAGCGGCTACAGCGCCTACGGCAGCGACCTAAGTGATAAGATGGTAGATTATACGACCAAGAACCTGGCCTGGCTAAGCGCAAAATATGGCCTTACGGCGGCCAACTACAAAGTGAACCAGGCAGATGCTATGGATGCCCGCTGGCAAGTCCCCATTAGCACCGTGGTAACCGAAACCTACCTAGGCCAACCCTTTAGCGCCCCGCCAAAACCCGCCAAGCTAACAGAGGTGCGCGGCAACTGCAACCACATAATCAGCCAGTTTTTGCGTAACCTAGCCCCCCAAATTGCCCCCGGCACAGTATTAGTGATAGCCGTGCCTGCCTGGCGCAGCACAACTGGTGAGTTTACTCACCTGCCCCTCACTGGCAGCTTATCTAGCCTTGGCTATAAGCGGATTGAGCTTGCAAACGTAGCCCCTGACCGGTTAATGTACTACCGCGAGACCCAAGTAGTGGCCCGCGAGCTGTTGCTACTGGCTAAAGCTTGACTTAGGCCGTAATTTACGGTACCATGGTACAGATTGTTTTATTATTTTAAAGGAGTTATATGTCACACGTTAAAGCAGGCGGTTCAAGCAAAAACGTCCACAACAATGCCGGTGCGCGCCTTGGCGTCAAGCGTTTTGGTGGCCAAAAAGTCAATGCAGGCGAAGTCCTAGTACGCCAAACTGGTAGCACAAAAGTGGCTGGCCCTGGCACATACATTAGCCAAAACTTTACCATCCACGCTGCAAAAGCTGGTACAGTTGCGTTTAAGCGCATCAAAAAAGGCCTATTTACAGGCAAAACAGCCCGCCGTACACAGGTTGTCGTAGAGTAAAGCTTGTTGCAAAAAATTTAATAACGCCGCATTTAAGCGGCGTTATTAAATTCTAACTCAGGTGTTACTACGGCTTATCTGGACCCTTTAAGAACGCTTGAGTCTGTTCGCCGCCCGGCTCAGCAGAAAGGTACGTAGTCCGTGTATATCCTGCATCATGCAGCTCTTGTGCCCTTATTAAAGCAGGGTCAACTGGACCATCAATAAAACTAGTTATCTTATTACCGATTCTCCTAAGCAAGCTTTTTGGCCTTGGGCCCTGCTCGCCAGTTTTTGGCTGTGTATCTCGTTTCATTAGATTATTTCCTTTTTATTTTGCCTTTACTATGGTTTGATTATAGCAAAAAATCTTTTAAATGTCAATAGGCTTATGTTAAGTTAACTCTCTTGCTTTGAGTGTTCGCCTAAACCTGATATTGCTTGCAATATTTTATCTTCGCTATCATTGCGTGAGCCCATAAGGCCCTTAAGCCCTCCTTGAATAGTAGTTAGATTAGCTACGATATAATTTCGTTGTTCCTCATTACTAATTTTACTAGCAGCATTGATAGGACTAGCTAATAGCTCGCGTACGCCCATAGCCTGATCTGTCGCATAGCCAACGGCATTTAGACCACTCACTAAGTTAAGGCGTAAGTCATTTACAGCTTTTAGGGTAGCCTCTAAACCTACCATCTCAACTTCCCCAAGACTATCTAGGCCAGTACGGTTGGCTACCGCAAGACGGTCCTCTAGCCTGACAGCGCTAGCCTTACTTGTTGCGGTATCTTCACTAGCCTGACCAAGTTTTTTAATAGCATCCTCTATTTCTTCCGTGAAACGCTCTAAGGCCGCCTCATCAACTGATTCGTTAGCCTCTAGTGCAGTTAAAATCGTGCCCAGCTCATTAATCATACTATCAACCGAGAGCCATGCATCATTACGCACAACCATTGATTCCTGAGCACTATTACAGACCCTGCTAACTTCCGAGGATAATTCATTTAATATATTAATTAGGGTATCTGTCTTGCTTTCATCTAAGGCTTCACCTACGGTAGAACCGTCTGTACCGGCTTGTATATCATGGCGGCGTACTGTTTGTTCTGACATTATTTACCTTTGTTTTTATCTTTTATAATTTATCTAACTATAGCAAAAAACAATCAAAAAGTCAATAGGCTTATGCTTAACTAAGTGCTTTTTACTAAATTTGCGTGGCTGGGTTTTGAGGAACGGCCTCTAGGCCTAGGTGGTGGCGGATACGCTCTACGACATCGCTAATAACCACCTGTGATTTAACTAGGTATTCATCGACGCCAAGCTGTTCGGCGCGTTCTTTATCTTTTGGCTGGCTTAAAGCCGTAAGCATGATTATACGGATATTGGCGGTTTCGGGTGTGTTACGAAGGATATCTAGCACGTCAAAGCCACTAATTTTTGGCATCATAGCATCTAGTAGTATTAGGTCGGGGCGGTATTCAATGGCGGCACTTAGGGCATTTTCGCCATCAATAACATCTTTTACCTCAAAGCCCTCAAGCTCTAAGCGGGCGTGATAAACACTCGATAACGCAACGTCATCCTCTACTAATAGAATTTTCTTTTTATCCATACCTTGCATTATAGCGCTACTGCTTAGCGGCAGCAAGCGCAGCCTCCATTTGTGGGTCTTTTCCGGCATTGATATCGGCCGCTGTCATAGCAACTACCTGGCTTGGCGTAATGCCCTGACCATCGATATTTTTACCATTTGGCGTGTACCACTTGGCCACCGTAACCTTAAGCACGCGACCATCAGACAAATCGATGATTTGCTGCACCGAACCCTTACCAAAGGTCTTTTCGCCTAGTAGTGTGGCTACGTTATAATCCTGCAAGGCGCCACTTACTATCTCACTAGCGCTAGCGCTGCCACCGTTTACAAGCACAATGGTTTTAACGCCAGCTAGTGTAGCATCGCTACCCGATACCTCTGTGCCGGTAACGGTGTCACCCCGCTTTTCGGTTACGATAGTTTTATTAACTAGCCATAGGCCTGATACTTTGCGGGCGGCATCGAGGTAGCCACCACCGTTATCGCGTAGGTCTAATATAACTGCCTTAACCCCCTGCCCTTTTAGCTGCACTGCAGCGGCGTGGGCCAAGTCAAAGGTATCTGTATCAAACCGCGTCATAGTAATAACCCCTACACCGTCGCGCACCTCCCAGCGAACACTTGGGTTGTTCACTTTAGCCCTAGTGATTGTGAAATCTTGGTTGGTTTCGCCGCGTTTAATGGTAACTTTTACAGAGCTACCGGCATCTCCACGAATTTTAGCGGCTACTTGTTCGGTGGTAAGCGAGGCTAGGCTATCGCCGTTTACGGCCACAATAGTATCATTGGCTTTTAGGCCGGATTTTTCGGCTGGCGAATCAGGCAGTACCCGCACGATGGTTGGTTGGCTTGAGCGCACGCCGATTTCGGCACCAATACCAGTTACCTGGCCCGATAGTTCTTTATCAAAATCAGCCGCCTCTTTTTTATCCATAAATACGGTGTACCGGTTACCGGCGGCGGCCACCATGCCGCGGCTAGCGCCGTCTATAAGCGCATTTGTATCAAGCGTGCCATCGTAATTGGCTTTAAGCTTTTGGTAGGCTTGCTGAACGGTGCTTAGATCTAGCGTATCGGTAGAGGTTTTAACACCCTGCAGGTACGACAAAATGTAATCAGAGCGCGTACCGACAATATAGCCGACTACTCCCATAAGGGCCAGGCTGACAATGAAAACTGGCGCACTAACGCCTTTGCCGTTTTTACGGTGGCTTACAGCCTGCGCGGTGATTTGTTCTGGGTTTTTATCTGACAAAATAAACTCTCCCTAAATAATAACTCTTATGATTATACCGCACCTAACTGTAGGTGCGGTATAAATAAGCAAATTTAGGGTGATTATTTACTTGGGAAACGTAAGAACACTACGCCAGACTTTTTAATATCCATTGTGCTGTACTGGCCGCTACCGTAAAAGTTGTATTGGCTAACATGGACCCAGTCGCCGCTAACGCTTTCGACAACCATAAGGTGGCCGAGTGGTGAAAAACCAGATATAATTGGCAAGACAACGGCGTCGCCGGGCTGTGGGTCATCTACCCGCCAAGCACCCTTAGCGTAGCCCTGGGCCCATTGGTAAGCGTTGCCATTGCCGCCAAATGACTGCACTTTTTTGCCGTACACGGCGTCAATACGCCATGCGGCATAGCTTACACACTCTCGGTTTAATAAAGCCCATGGGTCGGAATATGTATCTTGTACACCACAATATGGGTAACCATCGCCACCGCAACCTTGGTTGCCGCTCCAGTTTGTGTACTGGAAGCTGCCAACCACACCACCGTTAAATGACCCGTTGTTTTGCTGCCGCATTGATTCGTAGTAAGCCCGCTGCTGAGCCGAAGCGCTCTCTATTTGCGCCTGCATACTACCAACTAGCTGTTGGTACTGAGCCTCATTACCCTTGGTCTGGTCAACCAGCGACTGCTGCTCGGCCTCTTTAGAAGCTAGCTGGGCTTTTTGGTTCTTTTGATCCTCGAGTACAGCCGCGACTTCCTTTTGGCTTTGTTCTAGCTTAGCCTTAAGGGCATTGATTTCATCAATCGTTTTAGTAAGGCTAGACTGTACTGCCTCTTGCTTTTGCTGTTCATCTACATAATCGCCGATGTTTTTGCTGCTTGCAAGCATTTCTAGCGGCGTAATTGAGCTATTAACGTACATGTCGGCAATTATGCTACCTAAGGCCGTTTTGTTATCGGCGATTTTTTGCTTGTTCTTCTCTATTTGCAGCTGTAGCTGGTCATATTGCTTTTGGCTAATATCAATTTGGGCCAAAATAGCGTTCTTTTGTGCCGTGATTTGATCTAGCTGGCCCTGAAGAGTAGTTGCCTGAGCGTGCAAGGCATTAGCCTGAGCCTGGTATTGAGCTTTTTGGGCGCTTAGGGCGGCCATTTGGTCATCGTACTGATCGGCGTAAGCCCGCATCTGTAAGCCCATAGGTGTTGCTACGGCCATAAGTACAGCACCAGCTACCATCACTGATTTAGTGACTAACCCGCGTGCCGAAACTGGTGTGGTGGACCGTCGTTTCATGTGACCCCATACTAACATAAGCATTACCTCCTTGTCAATGCTGCTAATGCTTAAAAACTAGATTTTTAGGTAACGGCGCGTCGCAAGCAGCGACGAGGCCGCTCCCACTAGAGAGCCAAGCAGTATCATGCCTATCATTACAAACGGCATATATGTTGTAACTATCTCTACAGTCGGCTTTACTAAAATGCCAAACGAAGCTAAGCCGGGGCCAGCAAACTGGAACGCCACCAGGCCAAGTACGGCCGCAAGCAACCCCGCTACAAAGCCATATACCATAGCCTCAACTACAAATGGCCCCCTGATAAAGCTCTTATTGGCCCCTATCAGCTTCATCATTTCTATTTCGTCCCTGCGATTGAATATGGCCATACGGATAGTGTTGAACACAATTAGCATAGATATGGCCGTAAATACAATGCTCGCCACAATGCCAATTTGCCGCACTATATTGGTCCACGAGGCAATGGTATCGGTGGCAGATTTACGCTCACTCATGAAAGTTGGCTGGCGCGAAGGCTCAATATAAGTTTTAAGGGCCTGGTTGTTCTTAACAAAATCGACTAGCTGGGTAGTGCTGTTCGCATCTTTTAAAGATATACGTATAGTAGCTGGTATCTGGTTGGTGGCCTCGTTTAGAGCATTTAGTGCCCCCACGTCATTTTTGTGGCTTTGGGCAAAATCGGCCTTTCCCTGTTCGGTACTTATAAACGTAACCGATTCGACGTTAGATAGCGCCCTTAGGTCGCTTAAGATAGCGCCAGCTTGGTCTTCGGTGGTGCCAGCCTTTAAGTAGATGCTGCGGTCAATCCTCCGCCCCACATCGATAGCGGTATCTGTTAATACTTTTTGGGCTGATACAGTAATGAATATGATAAGTAGCGTGATGGTCATCACAGCGGTAGCGGCGATGGTTAGCCAGGCGTTGCGACTAAAATTGTTAACGCCATAGCGGATCATGCGCATGAAAGTCAGCCAACTACGGCGGTGGCGCTTGCTTTGGGCTAGAGCCTTAGAATTAGATTTGCCCTTAGCCATTTTTGCCCCCACCCTGCCGGTAGCCACCCTGGGCCTGGTCGCTAACTATTTGCCCGTGATCTATAGTAATAACCCGGCGCTTTAGGCGGTTAACAATATCAACATTATGTGTAGTTAGTAACACTGTTGTGCCATAACTATTAATTTTTTCGAGCAACCTTACGATATCCCAGCTGTGCTTTGGGTCTAGGTTGCCGGTTGGCTCATCGGCAATCAATATCTTAGGCTGGCGTACCACGGCCCGGGCTATGGCTACGCGCTGGCGCTCACCGCCACTTAGCTGGTGCGGAAAAGCCTTTTCTTTACCCGAAAGACCCACTAGTTCAATCACTTTAGGTACGGTGTTTTTAATCTCGCGATTAGTCATGCCGGCGATTTCTAGGGCAAACGCGATGTTTTCGAACACGGTGCGCTGTGGAAGTAGTTTAAAATCTTGGAACACAGTGCCAATTTTGCGCCTTAGTAGCGGTATATGCTTATCTTTTAGGGTGTCGTAATCGATGCCGCCAACCACAATCTTGCCACTAGTTGGCTTTTCCTCGCGCGTGAGTAGCTTAAGTAATGTGCTTTTACCAGCGCCACTCGTACCGACTAGGATTACAAACTCATTTGGCTCAATATGCAAGCTAACCCGGTTTACCGCCGAGCTATCACCCTTGCCGTATGTCTTCGTTACCCTATCTAATAAAATCATTGCTAACTAATTATAACATAAGCAGGTACCCTAGATTGCCGGATGCTCTAGGTAGGCCATAATAAATTCGTCCAGTTTACCATCGAGTACACCCTGGGCGTCGCGGTCTTCTAGCTTTGTGCGGGTATCCTTCACTAGCGTATATGGGTGCAGCACATAGTTACGAATTTGATTGCCCCAACTAGCGCTTTCGCCAGCCCGCAAATCGGCTAGGGTTTCAGCGTGTTGCTCTTGCTGCATTTGAGCTAGCTTGCCGCGCAATATTTTTAGGGCGGTTTCTTTATTTTGCAGCTGGCTGCGCTCATTTTGAATCGATACTACTGTATTAGTTGGCAAGTGCGTAACGCGCACGGCGCTATCGGTCGTATTTACGCTCTGGCCACCATGGCCACCGGCCCGGTAAACATCGATTTTTAGATCCTTTTCATCTAGGGCTATTTCATCGGGTGCATCTATTTCGGGCATGGTTTCTACCAAGGCAAAGCTAGTCTGGCGCAAATTATCGGCATTAAAGGGGCTGAGGCGCACCAAGCGGTGTACACCGTGCTCGCTCTTCAGCTTTCCATAGGCGTATGGGCCAGATACACTATACATGGCGCTTTTTATGCCAGCTTCTTCTCCGGTATTGCGCTCGATTAGTTCTAACTTCATACCAGATTTTTCACACCACCTTAAATACATACGCTCTAGCATCTCGGTCCAGTCCTGGGCATCGGTGCCGCCGGCCCCGGCGCTCAGCTTTAAGATTGCGCTATGGCCATCGTAGCTACCCTGGAATAACAGGTCTTTCCTAAGCCGGGCGTAATCTGCTTCAAGCGCCGCCACCTGGCCACTGATTTCGACACACATGGTTTCGTCGCCTAGTTCAATGAGCTCTTGTATATCGGAGGCTTGAGCGTGCAAAATCTGCCACGGCTCTACCTGGGCCCTTAAACTAGCAGCTTCTTTACTTAACATTTGGGCCCGCTCGACATTAGCCCAAACGTTACTATCGGCTAGTTGGGCATCTACCGCCGCAAGCTCAGCCACTTTTGCGGCAATATTAAGCGACTCCATAGCAGAATTAATGGAGCTTAGTAGCTCGGCAGTCTGTTTTTTAAGTGGCTGCATAATAATTTATTATAACCTGTTACCCTGTATAATACTAAGTTATGAAACTTGGCGTATTTGATTCTGGTGTAGGCGGTAAAGCTGTTGCAGAGAGCCTACGCCTGGCGTTCCCACACGCTGATATTGTTACCGCGAATGATATTAAGCATGTCCCCTATGGCTCGCGCCCGGCTGCCGAAATAGTGAGCCTAACTAGCACGGCTATCCGGCCGCTACTGATAGCTGATTGTGATTGCATAGTTATAGCTTGCAATACCGCGACCATGCTAGCACTACCCACCCTTCGTAAGCTATACCCAAACCAAAAGTTTATTGGTATTGAGCCGATGGTTAAGCCGGCTGCTAAACTAACCAAAAGTAACACATTCGCCGTTTGCGCCACCCCGGCAACGCTTGCTAGTAGTAGATACCAGGAGCTAAAGACACTATACGCTGAAGATAAAACTATAATAGAACCAGACTGTTCAGACTGGGCCTACATGATTGAAAATAATACTTTAGATAAAGATAAAATAAAGCAACAAATTAATAACGCCCTCTTGCTGGGGGCTGACGTTATTGTGCTTGGCTGCACCCATTATCATTGGATAAAAGACCTTATTGAACTTATCGCTGACAAAAAAGCGATTGTCCTAGAGCCATCTGAGGCTATTGCTCGCCAGGTACGAAATTTGCTTGAAGCCTAAAGCCTATCTACTGCGGCAATAAATTTATCGCCGCGCTCGGCATAGCTATGATACTGGTCAAGGCTAGTTGCAGCTGGGCTCAATAACACAACACCCTGGCCTCCAGCCATGTCCGCTGCTGCTGGCACAACCTCATCCATCAAGCCATCAACGTAGCGCACTTCAATACCTTGGGCCCCAGCTAGCTGTTCAATATCACGGCCGAGCAAACCAACGGCAATAATCTTTGCATCAGCTTTTTTAGCAGCCGATATAAGCCCACTATATTCGGCTCCTTTACTTTCGCCCCCAAGTATTATTACTTTTGGCCCATCAAAACTAGCCAGGGCCGCGATGGCACTGCCCGGCGTAGTAGCGATTGAATCGTCATAGTATTTAACACCTTGTTTTTCTGCTACAAATTTAAGGCGGTGCGGCAAGCCCTTAAAAGCCCGCAGGCCGTTTTCTATTGCAGCTGGGTCTACCGTAAAATTCCGCGCCGCGCTAATAGCTGCACAAGCATTTTGAATATTAAATTCTCCCGGTAACTGCAAGGAGCTAGTTGGACAAACCGGTTGGCCCCGTACCATAAAATAACCATCACTAGCATATACCGCCGCATCGTCTGGGACAGCATAACGCCGTGCCTCGCTAAGCCATTCCTGCCGCTCATATTCATCTTCAGGCCAGTTGCCGGTCTCTGCAATTTGGCGGGCATGCTCATTAGTCGGGTGATAATAACAAGTGTCCTCAAGGGTTTGATAACGCCTAATATTGGCCTTAGCATTAACATACTCTTCCATGCTTTCGTGAACATTAAGGTGATCTGGCTCAATCATAAGTACTACTGCTATATGCGGGCTATATTGTAGGTCCCATAACTGGAAGCTACTGAGTTCATAAACAACAATGTCATCTGGGCCAATACTAGTTAGGCTACCAAGTGGCGGTACACCAATATTACCTAGCAAATGAACCTTCTTGCCTGCTGCGCTTAAAATACTAGCTATTAGGCTACTGGTTGTGCCCTTACCTTTTGTGCCAGTTATGCCGATAATTGGAGCGCGGCATACGCTAAAAAACTCATTAGTGGCACTCCAAATTTTACCATCGGTCTTTAAAGAATCTGGGCGCACACCGGCACTCCTAACGACTAGGTCAAACCCGTTCAAATTGTCAAAAACATCTGGCCCAATAAGGCTTTTAGCGCCAACCGGTAGCGGAAAATCGGGTGATAGTTTTGGGGTTACAATTGTAACGTCATCACCACGACTAGCAAAATACTTATAGCTGGCCTCGCCCTCGGCGCCATACCATGCAATCGCTACCCTCATAGTCTTAGCCCTCCTTAGGAAACAGCTTCTCTAGCTTGTCATTCAAGACAACAAAGTTATCTTTTTCACCACTGCTTACGCCAGCTAACACCCAGGTATCGGCCGCGATGAATTCGCTAGCAGTCTTATTGATGCGGTCTAGAGTAATGCGGCGGATTGCATCGGGTGCCTTTTCGTAATCCTTTACAACACCATCGCCAAAGTAGCGACCACTGTAAAAACCGCTAATCTGCGACACAGTTTGGGCGCCCATTTGGTGGCGACCCAGCGCGTAAGATTTAGCGGCATCTAGCTCATCTTCACTTATTTTGCCGTTTAAAACTGCTTTTAGCTCACGGATCATAATATCCATAATTTCATCGGCTTTATCTAGGTTAACGGCACCGCCAAGTTCCCAGCTGCTATCATAAAAACCAACACTGGTATCGCTAAATAAATCGTAAGCTAAGCCCTTTTTGCGGGCTGCTCCGTAGATACGCGAGTGCAACGTGCCGGTTAAAATGTGGTTCAAGCAATCCATTGCTTCAGATTCATCATCGGTAAGTTCGCGCGGGACTGTCATACTGAGGGCGAAAGTTAGGTTGGAGGCCTCTTTGCGCTTTATTAAGTATGGGTTGGCCTTAGCTAACTCATCGCGTGGAACAACGAAACGCTCGCCGCGTGGCAGCTCCCAAGACTCAATATCTTCGAGTATTTTAGCCTTACGACCAGTCAATTTACCGGCTATTACAAACCTCATATTGTCAGTAGTATGGGTGCGAGTGTGGTGCTCACGGATATCCCGTAGCTTAACACTTGGGATAGTTAATAAACGCTGGCGATAATTTAAAATATCTTCGCCCAGTAACTGCTGCACTTTTGGCCATAGTAATCGGTAGTGGTTGTTTAGGTAACCGGTGAGCTCACTCCTCACATTGCCCTTCTCGGCATCAAGCTCGGCATTTGTGTACTTAGGCTGACATATCGCTACGCGCTGCAGGCTTAAAATACGGTCCCACTCAAAATCGGCACAGTCGGCTACGTACGCCATAGATAGGTCGCTAGTATAGGCGTTGTGATAGGCCCCGTTTTTTGTAAAATCGGCCTCAAACATATGTTGGCTGCTAAACTGGGCGTTCGCCCCGAATGCCATGTGCTCCATAAGATGAGCGGTTTCATAGATATCTTTACTTTTAACGTAGCGGTTGCCGGCCCTAAACTGGAACTGAAAACTCATTACAGTAGCGCCTGGGATATCTATAAGTAGGCCCCGGGCGCCGTTTTTTAGCTGTACTTCTGTGGCGGTGTGTTTCATAGTTTAACGCTTCTTCTTCCGGTTTTGGCGCTGGGCTTTCTTCTTTTTGCGGGCCGTGTTTCGTTCGTGGTTAACGGTCGCTGCGGCACTCTTTTTTGCAGTTGCATCAAAGTCTTTATCACGGTTTAGCTCACCACCGGTTACTTCATTTACGCCATGTTCAACCGCGTTTTCGGCTAGCTTAGTTAGCTCAGTTTCGTGCTCATCATCAACCGCCTCACGGCTAATGGCATCACTCTTATGGACGTGGAACATAGACCGTAGTACCTCTTCGCGGAGTGTTTGGTTGAGGCTATCAAATAGCTTCTGGCTCTCACTGCGGTATTCTACCAGTGGGTCGCGCTGCCCTACGCTGCGCCAGTGAATGCCCTCGCGCAAATGCTGCATATTTTCGAGGTGCTGCATCCATAAGGTATCGAGGACCTGCAGGTAAATCTCGCGCTCAATACCGCGCATTAACTCAGCACCAAGTTCAAGTTCTTTAGCGGCATATAGTTCTATGGCTGCCTTTTCGGCAATATCACGCCTCAAGGAATCTTTCTTTTCGGCCCCAATAGCTTCGATTTTATGGTCATCTAGTGGAATAATCGATTCAAACTCAGTCGCAAAAGCCCGGTTATTTTTAGCTGGTAGCTCTGTTAATAAGCGTACTTGTTCTTTTAGCAAGGATTCGATCTCTGGCTTAATGTCGCCACCATCCAAAATCTTACGGCGCACAGTATAAACCACTTTACGGTGGCGATTTATAACGTTATCGTACTGAACAACATTTTTACGCGTATCGTAGTTGTAGCCTTCGACGCGTTTTTGAGCGTTTTCGAGCGTCCGGGTAATTAGCCTGTTTTGAATAGGCATATCATCATCAAAGCCTAGGCGGCTCATTAGTGAATTAACTTTATCGCCCTGGAAAATGCGCATTAGGTCATCTTCGGTACTAACGTAAAACTGCGTATCGCCGGGGTCGCCTTGGCGCCCACCGCGACCACGTAACTGGTTATCAATGCGCCGGCTTTCGTGCCGTTCGCTACCAATCACCACTAGGCCGCCAAGGTCTTTTACGCCCTTGCCTAGCTTAATATCGGTACCACGCCCAGCAATATTAGTGGCTAAAGTAATAGCCCCTTTTTCGCCAGCCTTTGCCACAATTTCAGCCTCGTGCTCATTGTTTTTAGCATTTAACAGACTATATTTTACACCTTCTTTATCTAGGTAAGCGGCGATCATTTCGTTTTTAGCGATACTGCCGCTACCAACTAGCACTGGGCGGCCAGATTTATGGTATTCCTTAATGGCTTCGGCCACGGCCTTTAGCTTAGCCTTCTCGGTTTTATATATTAAGTCCTCGTGGTCGGCGCGCGAAATTGGCTTATTGGGTGGAACTGCCACAACATCTAGGCCATAGATTTGCTGGAACTCCTCGGCCTCAGTCAGTGCCGTACCGGTCATACCACTAAGTTTGTTGTAAAGCCGGAAATAGTTCTGGAAACTGATGGTAGCTAGGGTCATGCTCTCCTGCAGTACCGGCACTCCCTCTTTGGCTTCAATCGCCTGGTGGAGCCCTTCGTTATATCGGTTACCCTGCTTCAAGCGGCCGGTGTGCTCATCGACGATAATAACTTCGCCACCGTTAGTAACAACGTAATCTTTATCGCGCTTAAACAGGGTTTGGGCGCGCAAGGCCTGGTCAACGTGGTAAACATTACGAACGTGCTCAGGGGTGTATAAGTTTTTTATACCCAGCATTTTTTGAACTTTTTCAACACCTTCATCAGTCAGCGACACACTACGGCGCTTTTCATCTAGGGTGTAGTCAGCTGGCACAAGCTTAGCCGCTACCTTAGCAAATTGGTAATAGGCATCAGGGTTTTCGGCGGCCGGAGCGCTAATAATAAGCGGCGTACGGGCTTCATCAATCAGGATGCTGTCTACCTCATCTACAATCGCAAAGTTGAGGCTACGCTGGCGCACTAAGTCGACTTCGTTCACCATGTTATCGCGCAAATAATCAAAGCCGAACTCGTTGTTGGTGCCATAGGTAATATCGGCCGCGTAGGATTCTTTACGGGTACATGGCTTTAGCTTGCGCATGCGAGGATCGGTGTGGGCTTCGTTATCAAACTTACGGTCGTAAATAAAGCTAGCATCGTTGATAATAACACCAGTCGTAAGCCCTAGGGCATCGTAAATTTGGCCCATCCAGCCAGCGTCGCGCTGCGCCAGGTAATCATTGACCGTAACAATATGCACGCCCTTACCAGGCAAGGCGTTAAGGTAAGCTGCCAGTGTAGACATGAGGGTTTTGCCTTCACCGGTCTTAAGTTCGGCTACGTT
>JAVTWQ010000003.1:0-62011 GCA_032229905.1 Saccharimonas sp. (SeqCode) | reverse complement strand
TGCGGATCGCCGAACACTTTAGAAAGCGCCTTTTGCTGATTTACCAT
This sequence comes from Saccharimonas sp. (SeqCode), assembly GCA_032229905.1. Classification (GTDB taxonomy): domain Bacteria; phylum Patescibacteriota; class Saccharimonadia; order Saccharimonadales; family Saccharimonadaceae; genus Saccharimonas. Next base: position 61,964 of record JAVTWQ010000003.1, on the reverse strand, counting down.
ATAAAACCCTCTTTCCTTAGGACACTAAAAGAATACTCAACCTATTATAGCGTGGATTACAGGGATAAAAAAGGGTTTTATCCGCGGGCGTAACTGCGTTTAAACTTATCTAAAAGCTTACGACGACCAACGTGTGGAATTTGCTCTTGCTTGTACTTACGGAGCTGGTTAGCTACCTTAGCCTCAACTATATCGGTAGCTGCTAGCACATTAAGTGTGGTGTCTTTAGCGGTTATCACCTTATCTGGCACATGGAGTACTACCTCTACCTCATATTTGTTGCCGTGGCTCTGGTTGATTTCGGACATTTTAACCTCTGCATGGATACTCTTCCTGGCGTGGCGCGGTACTAGCCTATCAAGGCTACCTATTTTTTTGCGGACATACTTTTTTGTTGATTCATCGGGCGTATAGGCACCGACTCCGGTTATTGCGACATTTGCGATCATTATAGACCCCTTTCGTTAAACCGTTGCTACGTAACCTTATTATAACGCTTATTTACGTAAATCGATACCAACTGCTTGGCTAATATTAGTATAGCCATCACTTAAGAGTAACTTTACTAACCCATAGTTAATCTCGCCTATTAGCTGTGGGCCCTCATAAATAAGGCCTGTAATAAGAGCAACTAGTGAGGCGCCAGCTTTTATCTTCTCAAAGGCATCTTCGGCACTCATGATACCGCCAATACCGATAATAACTAGCTTTTTACCGTACTTTTTATAAGTGCGCCTGATATGCTCGGTTGCGATATCTTTATTGGGCTTACCGCTCAAGTTTCCCTGGACAGCCTCAGGTAGATTATCGTCTAGTTTTGCCAGTTTACGATTTTTCAGCAAATTTCCTACGGCCAGGCCAGTTACATTATGCTTTACAATCACCTCTGTCAACTGGTCAAATTCATGGCTATTTAAGCTGATCGGCATTTTGATAAATACTGGTTTGTTGAGCTTAAGCTTATCGACACTAATTAGCAGTTTATTTAGGCGATCAGGCGTGGTAAATGGCTCACCGCCAAAGGTATTGGGGCATGAAATGTTGATTTCGAGCATACGAACCTGCGACAGCTTATCAAAGGTTTTTAAACTCTCGCAGTAATCCTGTATAGCTGCCTCATCGGTAGCTGATTGCTTAGAATTGGTCTTTGCGACCGATATATTTAGAGGGAAATCTTTAAATAAACTAGTATTGTAGCCAGCAACCCGCTTTGCCACCACTGGCGTACCCTCGCTCGGTAGCCCGGCGTTCACTACTAATGATTTACTATTTGGTAAGCGGTGGTACCACGGCCGTTGATTGCCTGCATATTGGCCTAGTGTTACACTGCCACCTGTCATCCAACCAAAACCAATACTTTTAACGGCCTTAGGCAGCTCAATTGTTTTATCGAACCCAGCACTTAGGCCCACTGGGTTATTAAACTTTATGCCAGCTACCTCTACCTCAAGCATCTTACTCCTATGCGCCCATAGCGTGGGTAGATTACGAACAACTGGTAGTTTTTGAACGGTTTTACCTAGTTTAATAAGCCTTGCGTGGACTTTATCTGGCTCTTGGCGAAAAGCAATCGGCTTTACGACGCCATGGTAACCGAACCTTGAAACCGAACGGATTAGCCTTTTCACTTTTAAAGCTTTTCCCGGCCGCCAAGGTATGGCTTAAGCACTTCGGGCACACGGACATCACCATCTGCTGTTTGATAGTTCTCGAGTATTGCGATAATCGGCCGCTGGCTCATAGCCGTAGCGTCATTAGTGTGCGCAAGCTCAAGCGTGCCGCTGTTCCGGCGGACTTTAGTATCCATACGCCTGGTTTGATAATCGGTAATAAGGTCGGCCGTATGTGTTTCGCGGTATTGGTTTTGCCCCGGCAACCATACATCAATATCTACACCATTTGCATTGGGGCCGCCAATATCAGCTGTGCACTTTTGAACAACCCGGTACGGGAGCCCTAATCTACTCATTATGTGCTCCTGCACCGCAATCATAAGCCTATGTTCATCAAGTGATGTCTCAGAGGTGCTGAATGTCTCCATTTCGAGCTTATTAAACTGGTGCATCCGCAGGAACCCTTCCATGTCCTTACCATACGTCCCGGCTTCTCGGCGGAAGGCTGTGGTGTATCCGATATAGCGAATAGGTAACTCTGCCTCGTTTAAAACTTCGTTCATATACATAGGCGCCAAAACATGCTCCGCGCTGGCGTTAAGCCAAAGGTCATCTTCGGCTAATTTGTAGGTTGTCTCTTCGCGGTTGAGCCGCCCAGTTGCATCGTATACATCGGTGCGTGCAACGTACGGTGGATCGACCGGTACAAATGGCGTTGGTTTTAAGTTAAGGTTTTCTCGTTCTATAATCCCTTTAATTACCTCTGGGTTCGTTACTTCATTTAAAACAAAAGTCTTTACCGCCCACTCCAGCATAAATAAATCGCCCTTTAGGTAAGCGAACCTACTGCCTGCAACCTTCGCTGCCCGCTCTTTATCGAGCCAGCCTTTTGCCTCGGCAATCTGCGCATGGTTAAGCACCTCAAAGTCAAACACTGGCAGCTCACCAACAGTCTTAGTAACAACGTTTTCATCTTCGCTTGCACCAACCGGAACAAAATCAAGTGGCATATTTGGAACTTTTTTTAAGAGCTCCAGGTACTCAGCGTACGCTGTGGTAAGGTAGCCTTCGCGCTCAGCAAGCTCAAGCTTAATCTGTTTCCCCTCATCCACAAGCGCTTGTTCAGGCTTGCCGCCCTTCATCTGCCCCGAAATCTCATTGCGGCGAGTCCTTAGCTCATCTACCTGCTGCTGCAACAGGCGGCGGTTATCATCAAGCTCAAGTAGCTTTTTTATATCAACGTCTTTATAGCCTTTTTGTTTGGCCGCTTCTTGAACCTTGTCGGCATTCTCCCGAATAAAACGAATATCTAACATACCTTTAGTATATCACTCTGTTCGCAGGGCTTCTATGGGGTCGAGCCTGGCGGCTTTACGCGCCGGGAACCAACCAGCAACTATAGCAATCAGTACAAGCGAGCCAATCATAGCTGCAACCTGCCACCACACGAATATAAGTAGCTTGTCATCGCCTAGGTCGAGCGCCTTACTAATAACTGGGTTAAGCAGCCAACCGGTTAGTATGCCAAGTGCTGCGCCAATGCTAGCACCTATAAGCCCAATCCAGGCTGCCTCATAGCGGAACAGCTTAGCCACACCCTTGCGGCTCATGCCCAGGGCCTTCATAAGGCCTATTTGGCTTGTCCGCTCAAGCACACTTATATACTGCGTATTTACGATACCAAACACGCTCGCAATCAGCGCTAGTAAGCCAAAGCCAAGCACAATACCCTGCAAGGTGTTCACAAAAGTAAATATTAGTCCTTGCAAATCTTTCGCCGTTTTAGCGCCATAGCCTTTATCGGTTAGGCTCTTTTTTACTGTATCGGCATCTTTACCCTGCTTCGTAATCGCCTGGACGCCAATATATTTACCAGCCTGTGGGGTACCAGCTGTTACATAATCATTCATATTGCTTGCCATATTAGATGACACCTTCATGACAGTTGAACCCTGCGAGGCCGTAGAGGCTTTTTTGGTTACAGCCACAATAGTAAACGTAAAATCCTGAGTTTTTGGCGACAAAAGATCAGATACGGCAGCTTGGCCGCCACTACTGAAGGCCTGTGAAATCTGGTCCTCTGTTGGGTTGGCCTGGGTTTGAGAGAACGTAACGGTTACTGTTTTACCAATGTAATCCGCTGCGTTGCCACCTAAGATTTTTACATACTCTTCAGGTATAACCGCCTGGTTATCGGCTAAATCCACACCAAGTTGCGGCAACACACCAGCAGCCGAAGCCCCCAATACGGTCGTGTCGTAAGAGTTGATCGTGCCAACATACTTTTTATCGTAACCCTGCACGGTTAGATAGCGCATGGATAAGTTATAGACCGGCTCTAGGCTGTCAAAATCGCCACTCGACTTAAAATAATCTATATCACTCTTGGCTAGCTCTTTAACGGTTGAGCCACGTACCTGCGTAAGGTTGGTACTGTATTCTTGTAAGGCAGGCGTTTTAGTTGCTTCGAAAAAGCTTGGGTCTCTTACTATAAACATCGCCCTCGGGTTAATGTTCGACTGGATAATCTTCTCGGCATATTGCCGAGCACCCTCACCGCCGGCTAGGCTTAATGTAAGAGTAAACGCACCCACAGCTATAGCTAAGCTAGTTAAAGCCGTCCGCGCCTTGGACTGGCTTAGGTTCCTGGCGGCCCGTTTCATGATGTCGATACGTTTCATGCCCGAGCCTCCCCTGCCTTGATACTGCTACTAAGCGGCCGCTTGCCGTTTGGGGCTGGGTTTTTAGTTACTACGTCACTTGTCTCAATCTTCTCGACTACGCCATCCTTTATATAAATGCGCATGTCGCAACGTGCTGCAATATCATGATCATGCGTAACAATAATAAGAGTGGCTTGGTTATCTTTAGCGTAATCAAACAGCAGCTTCTCAACCCTAGCACCAGTTACACTATCTAGGTTACCGGTTGGCTCATCGGCAAAAAGCACGCGGGGCTTATTTACAATGGCGCGCGCAATTGCTAGGCGTTGTTTTTGCCCACCACTTAGGTTGCGTGCCTTTTGTTTTGCCTTTTCCACTAGTTCAACTGCCTTCAAGGCGCCTAAGATACGGTTTTTTCGCTCGCGCTTAGGCGCCTGAGCTATTTCTAGCGGTAAGCTAACATTGCTAAAGCAGGTGTCATTGCCCTGGACGAAAAAGCTTTGGAATATGAACGCCATTTTTTCACTGCGAAATGCATCCACAGCCTTAGGCTTTAACTTCAAGATATCTTCGCCATCGATAATTACCTGGCCCTGTTCAGGCCTATCAAGTCCGCTCATAGCGTGCATTAGTGTACTTTTACCACTGCCGCTCTTACCTACAATTGCGGCCGTTACTCCATTTGGAATCGTAAAACTAACATTGCTTAAAGCTGTAAACGTATTCTTTTTTTTACCGTACGTCTTAGTAACAGACTTTACCTCTATGAGCGCCACTAGGCCTAACCTTTAGCTAATTTTACTTTTGCTTTTTTGCCACCTTCGTACTCACCGCGTACAGCGTACAGCATAGCGCCTAGGCCAAACGATACAACAACGAGTGTTACTAAGAAACCAAGTAGTGGAATATACATGAGTAAAGCTAACAATACACCGCCTAGTATAGTTGCAATTACTGGGTGCATGTTGGTACGGCGTCCGATTAAGCGGCCAACGTATATCGCACTTACACCAACGCTAGCTACTAGTAATGCACACCAAGCGAACATCATAGCGATACCCAGTGGTGCTGCAATAATCGTCATGAGTGCAACAACAGCCAGTAAAGGTATACCAAATAGTGAGCCAAAACCAATCAAGGCAGCAAACGCAGCGCCCTTGCCACTTAGGTTTGTAATGGTTGCCATCTTTTTTGGCAGCACTAGCATAAGCGATAGTGCCATTACGACTACCCAGGCTATACCAACTAATGCGCTAACTAGTAGGCTTGGGGTCTTAACAAAAGCAGCCTGTTGACCACTATAATCTTGTGGCTCTTTGCGCTGAACAGAACCAGCCACCTTACCGCTAATCACAGCATCCTTAGTGCTTCCATAGTGGACAAAACCGCCAATTACAGCGTCTTTACCAATAGCCAAGGTTTCGTACTGTCCCTCAACATCACGCCCAACTGGACCGTTTATTGTTACCTGGCTGCCGCCACCTACTAGGTCTCGGCCGACACTACCGTTTACTAAAACACTACCGCCAGCTAGTACGGCATCTTTTGCAATTTTAGCTGAACTTTCAACAGTAACGGTGCCACCAAAGGCCGTTAAGTTGCCGCCTATTTCGGCTGCGATGGTCACAGAGTTACCGGCCACGCGCACGTTACCAGTTACCTTGCCGTTTATCGTAATGGTCATACCGGCGCAAATCACATCGCCGTTTACAGTGCCATTAATGATTAAGTCTTTACCGGCGCAGTAAACGTCGCCATTAACTACACCCTCTACGCGTTCGCTATTCCCCGCCAGGTAAGCGCTACCATCAACCGTTTCATCAGATTTTATATAACCGGCGCTACCAGCCTCAAACCGCCCGGCTGCCTGCACTGTTTGCGCACCCATAAAACCCACTCCACAGGCTAGTGTTAATACAACACCTGCGCTTAGTAGTACTTTTTTCAGCATACGTCCTCCTCATATAATACTGCTGCTTAGTATAAGCAGCTTAGCCAATAGATACAAGCCAAAAATTCAAGTTTTACAGTCTAACTTCAGGGTAAAGTGCTTTTGTAGTGTCATCTACCTCACGCCGTAACTGTGGGAAAGGCACACCCTCACGGGCAGTAATGCCTTCAAGGCTCCAAAATATACGTTCGCTAAAGCCTAAGCCACAAGCTGGTGGCATGCCATATTCTAAGGCTTCAACAAAATCAATATCGAGCATCTGAGCTTCATCATCACCGGCATCGCGCATATTCTGCTGTTCAACAAACCGGCCGAGCTGGTCCACTGGGTCATTCAGTTCGCTAAAAGCTTTACACATCTCGCTTCCACCAAATACCAAATTAAACTGCTCAGTCAGGCCATTGTTACCTGACTGGTTCTTAGCAAGTGGCTGCATGAATGTTGGTATATCCACCAAGAACACCGGTCCAGCTATAGTTTTACGGTATTTTTTCCAAAGCTTATCAAGGCTACGTATGCGATTATCTTGCTTTTCTACCTCAAGGTTGTGCTCTTTTAGCTTGGCCTTTATGTCTTCCATGGTAGATTCAAATACATCTATACCGTACTGCTCTTTTAATACGCTAACAAAACTTACTCTACCAAAATGTTCATTATCGTTCCCAAAATCAACCTGTTCACCGCTGGCTAGCGTAAACTGGCGCCTGCCCCATGTTTTATCAACGATAAAACGAATCATGCGTTCGGTTAGTTCCATGCCCTGTTCCCAATCGGCATAAGCCCAGTACCACTCCATGGCATTATGTTCAGGCAGGTGCTCCTCGGTGTAGTTTTCGTTCCTAAAACGAGCGCCTAGGTCGAATACCTTTTCAAAACCAGCCACCAGTAGACGCTTTAAGGGCAGCTCATGGCTAATGCGCAGGTAAAAATCTTGGTCCAGAGCATCCATGTGCGTAACAAATGGGTTAGCGTCTGCCCCACCGGCCGTAGCTTCAAGCACAGTGTTATTAACCTCTATAAAACCTTCGTTCTGCAAAAAATCACGCGTAGCTTGCCAAAACTTACTGCGGCGAACAAACCGCTCACGCACATCTAGGTTAACGTTCATATCAACATAACGGCGGCGTAAACGCTCTTCTTTATCGGCTAGTTCAATTGGCATTGGGCGGAGTGCCTTAGCTAGGAGCCGTAGCGTTTTTACACCAACTGATATTTCGCCAGTTTTAGTCTTAATAACCTGCCCGGTTGACTCTACAAAATCACCGGTGTCTAGCAATGAAATATCCTCTAACCCAATAAATCCTTGCGGCGCATCGGTCTTTGCTACATCTCCATCGTGCAAAAATAGCTGCAAGCTACCGCTCATGTCGCGAATAACTACAAAACCTAATTTACCAAACTTTCGAATAGCCATAACGCGTCCTGCTACCGTAACCTCCTGGCCCTCAAGCTCATCAAACCCTGCGGTTATATCAGCCGTTTTATGTGTACGGTGGGCAGTAGCTGGATAAGCATCAAAGCCAAGGGCTTTTAGGTCTCCAAGCTTACGCAGCCTCTCATCACGATAATCTTTCAGTGTTGCCATGTTGGTTACTATTATATATGATAGCGCTACTCAATCACAAACAAAAAGCCGCTAGTAACTAGCGGCATTCTGCTTGAACTACTAATTTATACAACTTTTACAATTGTGTAGGCGATATCGCCCTTAGGCGTGGTAATAGTTAGCTTATCACCTTCAACTTTACCCATTAGGGCTAGGCCGATTGGTGATTGATCGCTAATTTTACCATTAATTGGGTCGGCCTCAACTGGGCCTACTACAGTATATTCAACGGTTTTGCCGTTTTTAAGAGTAACGCGGCTACCAAGGTGAATCTTGCCACCCTTTTTGTTAGTCTTGATCTCTTCGGCGTTCATTAAAATATCTTCGATTTCAGCCACGCGGGTTTCAACCAAGCCCTGCTCTTCACGGGCCGTGTCGTATTCAGCGTTTTCACTTAAATCACCATAGCCACGGGCTTCGGCAATCTTTTCGGCGATTTCGCCACGGCGGCCTTTAAGTTCAGCTAGTTCTTTCTCTAGTTCAACACGGCCTTCGGCGGTAATTTGATAGGTTTTCTTCATAACAATTGTTCCTTCTAATATTCAAGCCATTAGAGGACCTAGCGTTATGCTTTACTAGTGTTGTTTCCCCTCCAGGAAGCTCGAAGTTACTTTAGTTTAGCAAGTAACTCACTATGCGTCAATAGGCTGGTTTCGCCGGTCTTTCTATCTGTAAACTCATAAGTTTGGTCGGTGGCTAACCGGTCGCTTGCGGTTACACGGTAAGGTATTCCCATAAGTTCAGCATCGGCGAACTTTGCACCGGGCCTCTCATCGCGATCATCGTATAACACGTCAATGCCAGCGCCTATTAGGTCGGCATATAACGCATCGGCCTGGGCCGCGCCCTCATTACCTATACTCACTAAGTACACCTTAAACGGTGCTATATTCTGTGGCCACACCAGGCCCTTGTCATCAGACATTTTTTCAACTATCACGCCCATTACCCTAGTGATACCAACACCGTAGCTAGCCAAATAAACTAAGTGCCGCTGACCGTCTTCGCCGGTATAGTAAAAGTCCATTTTACCCGACTTTTCGGTACCAAACTTAAATATATTGCCTACCTCGGCCGTAGTAACAGGCTTTAGGCTGTCTTTATCAATACCAAGTTCGGCCGCTGCATCATCCAGTACCTCACTATTAACCGCCACCGTGTGGTCGGCATTAGCATATAGGGTGTCCTCGCCAGCATCGCAAATCGTCTGGAACTCGTGGCTAAACTTTGTAAACGCCCCGCCGCTCGCAAATGTCACAAAAGTGCTGTCGCCTAGGCCAAAGCGCTCAAATATCCGCTCATAAGCCTTAATCACTTTGTCATAGTACTGGTCCATATCTTCCTGGGTGGCGTGCATGCTATACATGTCTTTCATAACAAACTCGCGCCCGCGCATAATACCGCTCTTAGCCCGTAGCTCGTTACGCATCTTAGTCTGGAACTGGTACACGCTCTGCGGCAAATCTTTATAGCTCTGGATTGATTGGCGCATCATTTCAATTATGGCCTCTTCATGGCTCCAGCCAAACCCAACCTCGGTGTCGTCTTTTAGCTTAGATTTAAACCATACATCAACCGCCTCATCACTCCAGCGTCCGGTAACCTCCCAGGTTTCTTTACGCTGCAACGAGCTCATCACTAGTTCTTGCCCGTGGATTGCATTCATTTCTTCGCGAACAATTTGCTTGATGTTTTCTAGTACACGTAGGCCCAGCGGAGTATAAGCGTATACTCCTGCCATAACTTTATATACATAGCCAGCTCTGATCAATAGCTGAGCGTTCTTAGCCACTTCATCGGCCGGTGCAGTTTTGCTGGTTTTAATAAATAATTCAGTTCGCCTCATAATTACCCCTTATTTTATCATCACTACGAACAAAAGGATGTAGGCCACCAGGTTTTTAGTCATATGGATAATAAACCCGGGCCAAATTGTACCAGTCGATTCGCGCAAATAACATGCGACCATGCTCAAGATAAACGTATCTATGCCAACATTCCACTGCCCATGGGCCAGGCCGAACATAACACTTACTATAAGTGCCGCAGGCCAAAATGGCAGCTTAGCTTTGCGTAATTTGCCATATAAAAAGCCGCGCATCATTAGCTCTTCAGCCAGCGGCGCTACAACCACAAACAACAAAAACCCTATCAACCGCTCCGGGCCAACCAACACCGTAAAGCCAAGATCCTGGGGCTGGGCAGCGTTATATATAGGTAGCAGCTTAGAAAGTGCCATCGTAACTGCAATAAATACAATAAAGTAGATAACGTAGCCTGCCAAGCCCAGGCCAATATCAGTCCAGCTTAACGCGCGCTGGATACCAAGCTCTTTTTTGTTCAAATGCTTTTTGTATAGCGGTAAGCTCACAAGCAGCGCCAGCATAATAACATAAATAACCGCCTCAAAAGCTAGTGAGCCAAAGGTAGAACTAAGTGGCGAAGCTGCCCCCATGCTATACATGATACGTAAAATTAAACCCGCCACTAACAGTGAGCCATAGTAGCAAGCTACCGCCCAAACTGGCCATATCACCCACCAGGTTTTATTGTTTTTTAGCAGTTTAGTAACCCAAGCCTGCATGTTAGCCTGTAAACTTCCCAATATCCGCAATTGTTACGACTATCATTAATACAATCAATACCATCATGCCTATGCCGTTAATTTTGCCCTCTAGCTCTTCGGTTAAGGGCTTTTTAAATATTTTAAAGGCTGCTGTTAGGTACCAGCGACCACCGTCGAGGCCTGGTATAGGCAGTACGTTCATAACCGCTAGCGTTAGGGACAAGATAGCTGTTAAAAGTAGCAACTGCAGTGGGCCGGCCTTTTCGGCCGCTGGGAAAATTATCCCAAATATGCCGAGTGGCCCCGCTACTGAGTTAGCGGCCTGCGATAAATTGGTGTTAGCTGCTTTACGCACCACTGGGTCAGGGTTCAGCTGGCCAACTAGGCCGGTAAATACTTTACTTATGGTATCGCCAAGACCCTGCAAGGTCACCCAAGTTAGTTGGCCAGTGGTGGCTATACCAACAATCGGCGCCGACCAAGTTGCATGGATCAATTGCTGCTGCCCCAGCCCAGCCCCAAGGTAACCCTTGCCGTCGTCATTATTAGAGCGCAGGTCAACCCTGGCTGTGTGTTCATAATTATCGCGCGTATATATCATAGTTACTGTTTTACCAGCATCCTCTTTGACAAGCTTAGATAAATCACTAGTCGAAGCCGGCTTTTGGTTATCAAACCTTATAATCTTATCGCCCACTTTTAGTCCGGCCCTATCGGCTGGTAAATCAGCCGCTATGCTTACCACTTCTACCGGTTTTAGCTCCATCTGAGTGTCGGCTGGTACACTAAACTGATCAGGAATTATTTTTGGTAAGCCCATCCAGGCTAAAGCGGTAAATAGTATAGCTGCAACCATCCAGTTTACAAACACTCCGGCGAGTAGTATCCTGGTTTTTACCCAAAATCCAGCAGCACCATAGCTGCCCTTTTCAGAGGCATCATCATGCTCGCCCTTAAGCCTAACAAACCCACCCAGAGGTAGCCAGTTTAAGGTGTATTCGACGTTATCGCCTAGTATGCTGTGCGCTACTTTTTTGCCTTTTATCTTAGGCGGAAACCCAATACCAAACTCTTCTACCTTTACACCATTTCGGCGGGCTACTATGCCGTGGCCAAGCTCATGCAGTGCCACTAAGATAGTTAGTACTATTACCCCAGCTAAAATGCCTAAAATAAGATCCATTTATCCTCCAAATCGTCGGTTTCTTTTTTCGTATTCTTCCAGTATAAAGGTTACGTCTTCCTTTGTCATGTCTGGCCAGTATTTATCCATAAATAATAGCTCGCTATAAGCGGCGCGCCACAACATAAAGCCACTCAGGCGCTGTTCGCCACTAGTACGAACAATTAAGTCGCACGGCGGAACATCTGGCGCATACATGTTTTGCTCAAGCAGTTCGGGTGTGATATCCTCTGTTTTTATACCACTTTGAACAATTTTTTTGCACGCTTCGGCTATCTCCTGGTGTCCGCCATAGTTAAGGCACAATAATAACTCTCCACCTGTATTACCAGACGTTATGTATTCAGCAGATTCTATCGCTTTTATCATTTTAGGCTTTAACTGATCTCTTAAGCCTAAAACCCTAACTCTAGCGTTATTTTCATTAAAATAATGTACATCCTTGGTGAGCACGTGCATAACCAGAGCCATATATTTGTCGATTTCAGTTTTTGGGCGTGACCAATTTTCCGTACTAAATACATAACAGCTTACGTACCTAACACCACTCTGTAGAACACCGACTAGCACCTCTTTCACAGCTTCGTAGCCAGCATAATGACCCTCATAGGACTTTAGATTTCTCTCAATAGCCCAGCGCCGGTTGCCATCTATAATAAACCCTATGTGCCGTGGAAGCACCTTGCCCTCTGCATCATGCATCAGATAGTCAGGATATCCTTTTCCTTATCTCTAAATGCTTCGTCGATCTTGCCTTGGTACAACTGAATCAATCGGTCAAACTCTTTTTCTACCGCTATTAGGCTATCTTCACTTAACTCCTTGTTCTCTTTCATCCGCTTGGCATCTTTAATACCATCTTGGCGAATATTACGTAGGGCGATACGGGTCTCTTCAACCTTCTCGCTGGCTTGTTTTACTAGTTGCTTACGGCGCTCCTCTGTTAAAGCCGGCACAGGCACTCGTATCACTCGGCCATCATCGCTTGGGTTAAAACCTAACGATTGGTCATCGCGAATCGCCGCCGAAATTTTTTGTAAAGTGCTAGGGTCAAACGGTGTAATCTGCAAAAGCTGAGCCTCTGGAGCGGTTACATTAGCCACTTGGTTAAGCGGCATAGTCGTGCCATAGGCTTCAACCTTTATACTATCTAGCATGCCAGGGTGCGCCCGGCCAGTACGAATCTTTTTTAACTCATCTTCAAAGTGGTCTAGGGCACCAGCCATTTTCAGTTCATAAGTATCAGTGTCAAACATATTCCTCGCTTTCTTTAGTAAATATTATAGCAATTAGTTAATCAGGATGATAGCAAGGAGCGCATCGGCACGAACAGAGCCGCCCCGCAGCCTATAACGATCACTAGCGACTACGCCATGCCTTGAGTGTACGTGCTCAACAGCCTCGTAGCGTTTAGCGTCAAACACCATCACTATATCAATAGGCGGCTGTGGCTTGTCTTCACATTTTGGCTTCCATTTATGAAAAGCTTCAAATATCTGCAGGGTCGAAGAATCCTTAGTAAATGGCAGGTACTGGGCTGCATGAAAATCATATTCACCATCGCTTTGCGGCTGGTCGTAGCCTAGTCGCCGTATCTTAGTCAGTAGCTCCCCGCGCGTCATACCAGTACCAGTTGCCTGCACCGCTCGCACCAGTACGTCGTTCCAAGCAAATGATTTTGCTATCACGGCGTCAAGCTGACGCGCAATTGGCGCTAAACTCTGCACCGGCTCAGCGTCCCATGCGTAAGGGTTACCATCGCCCAAAAAAGTATATTCAGGGATAGCGAGCCTAATTACCCTAGTCGCACCGTCGTAAACAATATCGTCGCCATCTTCAGACCCTTCTACGCGTTCGTTGTCCCGAAATATTTCAAACTCCGGGCGTAAATCCACCTCTCTTTCATGGCTGCGCTCCTGCTCTTTATTTTTAGCATCGAGCCGCTCTGGGTCATAGCTTGGATCGAGTTCAAACTTACCACGTTCAATACTATTCATACTTATTATTATATACTGTTACATGATGATTATCCGTGAGATACGCGTTAACAACGTAAGGCCCTATGGCCTTTATTCAGCGCATCTTAGCCCCGGCCTCACACTAATACTAGGCCGCAACGGCACTGGTAAAACTACCCTACTCGAAAGCCTATATTACTTGCTGCAGGGCACCAGTTTTAAGGGGCGCGACCGCGACATGATAGCGCTTGGCCAACCAAAATCACACATATTGCTCATCGATAGCAGCGGCAACGAACGCCGCGCTAGCCTAGAGCTACTATTCGATGACAAAATAAAAAAGGCATTCACCATCGACCAAAAAACCACCGCTCGCTTGCCCGCCAAGCACCGCCAACCTGTGGTGCTATTTGAGCCCGATGAGCTGAGACTATTAACTAGCAGCCCCCAGCGCCGCCGGCAGTTCTTTGATGGCATATTAAGCCGCCTCCACCCCCAATATGCTACTGCCTTAAGCCGCTATCAGCGGGTCGTATTGCAACGTAACGAACTGCTAAAACACCAGGCTGATACCCCAGCTGATACCTGGGATGCCCACCTATTTGCCTGGGATATTAAGTTTACTGAGTTGGCCGATACACTAATAGCATACCGCCGCGATTTCATAAAAACTAGCAATAAACACCTGTCGCGACTATATTCCAATATGGCCGGCAGCCAGCAGCTCGTACAAGTAGACTATCAATCTAATTTACCGGGTGATAACTATGCCCAAAACCTGCTCAAGCAACTCCAACAGCGCCGACACACCGATGCCCAGCGCGGCTACACTAGCCTGGGCCCTCACCGCGATGATTTTATGGTTAGCCTTAGCGGCCACCCCGCTAGCGAAACCGCCAGCCGCGGCGAAATGCGCACAATCATGCTAGCCTATAAGTTGTTTGAGGTAGAGCTGCAGCAACAAGCCTACGGCAGCAACCCACTTATCCTAATGGATGATGTTTTTAGTGAACTAGATAGCGTGCGCGAACAGCAACTTATGGCCGCCCTTAAAGATTACCAAACAATCATCACCGCCACTGATCTGCGGGATGACCTTAAAATAAACGCCAGCATAATTAACTTGCAGTAACTAGCAATACACCTTCGCTCTATAGCGAAGGTGTATAAAAATATTGAGAGGGCCTTAGTTTATTCGGTAACGCCAAGTTCAATACGCTTAAATTGGCTCACGCGTACGTTTTCGCCGCGCAAAGCAATCTGTTCTTTAATAAGCTGGCCGACTGTTTTAGTGTCATCTAGCACAAAAGGCTGTTCAGCTAAGACTTGCTCAGCAAAGTACTTTTTAAGCTGACCTTCCACTATTTGGTCGCGCATGGCTTCGGGCTTCTTCTTCAAATCGTCGCCCTCAAGTAACTCAGCCTTTTTAGCCTCATAAATATCGGTTGGGATATCTTCCATTGTGCTATAGCGAGGTGCCATGGCGGCAATCTGCATAGCCACCTGGTGGGCAAATTCTTTAAACTCAGGTAGGCGGGCTACAAAATCGGTTTCGCAGTTAACTTCAACCACTACACCAATCCGGTCGCTATGAACGTAGCTATCTATTAGGCCCTCACGGGTTTCGCGGTCGCCCTTCTTTTCGGCCTTTGTTAGGCCCTTTTTACGGAGCTCTTCTAGGGCTTTATCAAAATCACCGCTGGCTTCTACCAAGGCTTTTTTTGCATCAGTTAGGCCAATACCGGTTAGCTCTTTAAGCTTTTTGATATCTTCGATTGTTACGCCCATATTATTTAGCCTCCTTAGCCACCACTTTTTCAGCCTTACCGGCAGCCGCCTTACCCTCTTGTACAGCTTCAACAAAGTAGCTAAGTAGTAGTTCTAAGCCCTTAAGTGAGTCGTCGTTACCAGGGATTGGGTACTCAACCTTACTTGGGTCAGCGTTGCTATCGACAATCGCTACCACTGGAACATTTAGGTTCTTAGCTTCTTTCACAGCGTTTTCGTCAACAATGCTATCAACCACAATGATTAAGCCAGGGTTGCCATTTAGGTTCTTGATGCCGCCATACTTGAGGTTAAGTAGGTCGATTTCTTCCTGGAAGCGCTGAACTTCAAGCTTGCTATAACGCTTTTCAAGCTCGCCACTATCCATGCGGCGCTCTAGGTCTTTAAGCTTTTTGATCTGAGTATTAACAGTAGCGACGTTAGTTAGCATGCCGCCAATCCAACGCTCAGTTACGAATGGCATTTCTACCTGTTCTGCGGCTGCGCGTACGATATCTTTAGCTTGCTTTTTGGTGCCAACAAACAAGATTTGCTTACCAGAAGCCGCTACTTTAGTAATAACCGGCAAAGCCACATCTAGGGCGATAACGGTCTGTTCTAGGTTGATAATATGGCTATCCTGGCGTTTGCTGTGGATATATGGTGCCATTTTTGGGTGCCAGCGGCTGGTTTTATGGCCAAAATGCACACCCGCCTCAAATAGATCTTTAATGTCTACATTAGACATGGTTTACTCCTTTACCTTCACCCGCCAGCCCCGTTTATTCAGGAGTATGCCAGCAGGTTGTGTCATTAAAATTGATTACTCTGTCATTATAGCCTGTTCTTAACCCTTTGACAATACCACTAATATCATGTACAATGGCAAGGTTATGAAAAGCAGTATTCACCCACAAGATTATCGCCTGGTCGTATTCAGCGACGAACAAGCAGGCTTTGCGTTTCTCACTAAGAGCACCGCACTATCAACAGAAACCATAAAATGGGAAGACGGCGCCGAATATCCACTTATCAAAGTGCATATTAGCTCCGCCAGCCACCCATTCTTCACCGGCGAAGAGCGTATTATCGATACCGAAGGCCGTGTGGACCGCTTTAAAGCCCGCGCTAAAGCCGCCGAAGATCGACGCGCAGAACTGGCTGCTAAAGCTAAAAAACTTAGCGCCAAAAAAGCCGCTAAAACCGATAAATAGCTACTACCTAAAAAGAGGCTGCCCTGTTGCAGTCTCTTTTTATATGTAATAATAGGAGTGTTATGCCAAAAATCAATTTAAACGTTAACGAGCTCAAGGCCGAACAGGCTAGTTTAACTGATTTTTTGGCACAGCCTAGCGCTTTTAGCGACCCTGATTTTGCTAAAAAAAATCGCCGCTTACTTGAACTAGACGAACTAGTAACCGCCGGTGAGCGCCAAGCCGCCCTTGAGGACCAAATTAAGCAAGCCTACGAGCTGGCTAATGGTGGCGATGAGCTAGCAGCCCTAGCTAAAGAAGAGCTTCCCCTACTCGAAAAAGAATTTAATGACGTCAACGAGCGGTTATTTATACTACTAACGCCCAAAGACCCAAATGATGAAAAAAACGTCATCATGGAAATAAGGGCCGGGGCGGGCGGCGACGAGGCCTCGCTATTTGCCGCCGAACTATACCGCATGTACCTACGCTTTTGTGAAACCCACGGCTTTAAAACCGAACTTTTAAGTGAGAGTTCTAGTGAAAGCGGCGGCTATAAAGAAGTTATTTTTAAGATAAGTGGCGACATGCCCTATAGCAAACTAAAGTTCGAAGGTGGCGTACACCGCGTACAGCGCGTGCCATCTACCGAAAGCCAAGGCCGCATCCACACCAGCACCGTAACTGTAGCCGTGCTGCCAGAAGCCGAAGAAACAGATATCGAAATTAACGCTAATGACCTACGCATAGACGTATACCGCAGTGGCGGCCATGGCGGCCAAAGTGTTAACACCACCGATAGCGCCGTGCGCATCACCTACCTACCAACTGGTATGATCGTCACTAACCAAGATGAAAAATCACAGATAAAAAACCGTGAAAAAGCCATGAGCGTACTGCGTTCACGCCTTTTACAAATTAAGATTGATGAGGAAAACGCCAAGCTAGACGCTAACCGCCGCGCCCTTATCGGCAGTGGTGATCGCAGCGAAAAAATCCGCACTTATAACTTCCCCCAGGACCGAATTACCGACCACCGCATTGGCTACAGCCGCAGCAACATACCAGCCGCAATGAATGGCGATATCGAAGACATAATTGAAAAACTTATGGCCTATGAACGAGAACTCAAAGCCCAAGGGGCAAACGCTGATTAACGAGTGGCTCCGCGGCGCGGCGGAAGAACTTGCCATGCTCGGCATACCAACGGCTTTGCTAGATGCCGAGGTAATATTAGCGCATACCCTGCGTAAAAGCCGTACCTACTTACATGCCCACGGTGAACAAATAATTGATCCACGGCGCCTAGAGATAGCTAATGCAAGGCTTGATCTGCGCAAAGACCGCGTACCGGTAGCTTATATTATTGGTCATAAAGAATTTTATGGCCGCATATTTAAAGTTACCCCAGCAGTACTGATACCAAGGCCTGAAAGTGAAGCAATTATTACCCAGCTAAAAGGCTTGGTTGGCCCCAACAAGCCCCTAAAACTGGTAGATATTGGCACTGGTAGCGGCTGCCTAGGTATTACAGCTAAGCTAGAGCTACCAAGCCTAAGCGTTACCCTATCAGACAACAGCCAGCATGCCTTAACTGTCGCTAAAGAAAATGCCTCCAGCCTAAATGCCGAGGTAAAGCTGGTGCACAGTGATTTATTCGAAAAGCTTAAGCTGCCTTTTGATATAATACTCGCCAACCTACCCTACGTTGATAAAACCTGGGAACGTAGCCCCGAAACTAACCATGAACCAGCCGAGGCCCTATTTGCAAGCAGTAATGGACGGGCCTTAATTGAGCGGCTGCTAAACCAAGCACCAGCCCACCTAAATAGCGGCGGCCACCTACTCATAGAAGCCGACCCGGAACAACACGCTGCATTAACTGACCACGCCAAAAACCGCGGCCTCATACGAACAGCGGTTGATGGTTACTGCTTAGTGTTTAAAAAACATTAGTCGCTGTAGGTGCCTAGGGTTACATTCAAATCTTGCTCAATGTTGCCGCGTAACACTGTAACCGAAATTGTATCACCTGGCGCGTAAGCTCCCACTAGGCTCGATACACCACCGTTTTTACCAACAGCTAGCCCATTAATTTTAACGATTATATCCTTTTCTTTCATGCCAGCTTTATCGGCTGGGCTACCGCTAACTACTGCCAAGGTGTTTTCGCTATACACATATGCACCCTGCTTTACACTTAGGTTGTATTGCTTAGCCACCTCTGGAGTAACTGGTGTATAGCGCACACCAAGGTAGGCCCGCTGCACGCCCTTACCGGCTAAAACACCCTTTAGGGTGCCCTTAGTGGCGTTTATTGGGATACTAAACCCAATCCCTTGGGCGTCCTGCGCAACGGCTGTATTTATGCCAATAACTTGACCGGCCATATTAAGGAGTGGACCGCCAGAATTTCCGCTATTTATCGCTGCATCTGTTTGTAATAAATCAGTTAATGATTCAACCGAATTGCCGCTAGAATCGCCAGCCTCAATTGGCCGGCCAATACCACTAATAACCCCAGCTGTTACGGTGTTTTGGTACTGCCCTAGCGCGTTACCAATTGCTACTACGCTCTGCCCCACACGTACCGTGCTAGAATCGCCTAGCGTAGCGGCTGGTAAGTTAGTTACACCACCAATTTTCAGGTAAGCTACATCGTTTAATGGGTCGGTGCCAACAATTGTTACATTATCGTAAGTCGTTCCATCGGCTGTTATTACCTGAGCTGATTTAGCATCGCTTACTACGTGCTTATTGGTTAAAATATAGCCATCCTTACTAACAATAATTCCGGTCCCAGCGGCCTGTGCTGCGCTAGTACCGTAATATGTCTTTGTAGATATATTGGTAACAATAGATACTACGCTGGGCGAAACCGCATCAGATACACTCGTTACGCTGGCTTCAGCCAAGGCCTTAACCGAGTTACCATCGGTCGCTGGCTTATCTAAAGCAGTCAGCAGGCTTTTAGCTATGTATTTATCATATATAAATGCACCAACTAGTATTAAAACAAGCGCGCCCAAAAGTGTAAAAAACATTTTTTTTGACATTTTTTTTGCTGGTTTTAGCGCTACTGGTTTTTGGTCATGAACTTTTTCCACCTATACCCTCCTACTATTTATGCTGCATTTAACGCTATTTTATTGAAAAACAACAGTAAGACAACGATTACGGCTATGGTTAGGGTGGCCGGCAGAATCATGTCCTGGCGGCGAACTTTGCCATATTTATGATTGCTGGCATAAGCCCGCTCAGCCGCAAAACCAGTTAGTGTTACAATAATCGCAATTTGTGGGATTTTTATATCACCCGCCCCAGGTATAGCGTAGGCAAATAGCCAGTGGTAGCTTATCCAGCCAAGCTCAGCAAACAAAAAGCCTGTTGCAAGCGAGTAGATAGATGTCATCGGCTCGTCGTAATCACCCAGTATGTGCCGAGCGGCCGCATAGCCGATACCCCACATGAATAGTGTAAAGAATAGTGAATCCCAAGAATAAGACAGTGTGGCGAGCGCCGTAACACCTAAGAACACCGCGATCCCAGCCTGCAATGTAACCATATGGCGGCGCGAGCTAGGCTTAACTAGTAGTAGCCAGCCAGCGTAAAGAGCTGTCAAAAATATTTGCAAGCCTAAGCTATCGCCGGCTGCGTAAAGTAGCACAACCATACTCACGCCCACAATCACATCCACCATATTAGCGACAATGTTAGCAAACCAAAACCGCGGCTTAACTGCTAAGGCCCGCCACTTGCTAAGTATTACTAAGCCTACAGCTAGCCAGGCCGACTGGCCGTACCGAACCGTCACTAAAAGCGCTACCGCTAGGCCTAAGTTAAGTAAAACGTAGGCAATATCGCTCAGCCGTGATCGGCGTTTATGTGACCTCAGTAAATCCATACTTAATCTATTCTACACTAAGTTACTGATTGGCTGTAGTAGTAGATGTATCAACCGAAGGCTTAGTAACAATAATTACAAATTCGGTGTCGGCCCCAGGTGTTATTCCAGCCGGCAAGGCTGACTTTACTGGCGCCGCGCCGTATAGGCTTTGTAGTTTTTTCACAGTATTAGGCTTGCCATCGCTACCACTCTTGCTAATTTGGTAGATAGTATTGGTCTTATAGTCGGCTGTTGAGGCGTTACCAACGCTATCTAGCACCATACCAAGTGCCGTTAGCTTATCACCCTCAGTTTTAGCCTGGCCAGCAATACCCGAGGCATTTAGCACTACTACATGAGCCGCTTCTTTTTCAATACCGGTGGCATTTATAGATTTACGGATAAAGGCTTGAATGGCCGTGTAGTCGTAGGTGCCGGCCGCTGGAATAACATTATTATTACCGTCATTACCAAATAGAGCAGGCTGTGCATCCACAAGGCTTATGCTCTTTATAGCATCACTCGGGATATCTTTAGCTAACGACACCAGCGTTCGGACCTCTTTTGTTTCAAAGTTGGTCCTTAGGTTATTGCCTAGAGCATCTATCAGCCCACTAACCTTAGTTAAATCAGTCAGTGTACCGCTATTAAGGGCCTTTTCTTTAATAGCCTTAATTATCTTTTGCTGGTTGAGTTCGCGGTCATAATTAGACCGTGCTAAGCCATAAGTTGGATAGCTATCACCACGCGCCTGGGCAAGGTAAAGGGCATGCTCAGCGTCAATCGTAGCCGGGCCATTAGGGTATTCGATAAAATGACCATTGGGTGGGCAGCTCTTTTTCATTTGTGCAGCTCTATTATATTCACCGTCACTCTTGCACTTCCAGTCAAAGTTGCTATCCATCACACCGGGCGCACCATTGCTACCCAGTATATCTACAGTTATAGGACCAATGGCACCCACCACATCACGAACCACCGTATAGTTCACGTGTACGCTGTATTGTATGTCCATACCAACAATATTACCGACTAATCTACGCATAGCGATTTGCCTTTGCCGCTCGGCATCGGCACTCTTCATATCATCGTTTACACAGTTATAGTACACATTTATCTTACCAGCTGTACCAGGCACGCACATAAGGCCATCATATTTCACATATAGGTCACGTGGCACGCTTACCATATAGGCATTTTTATTATCTTGGTCAATGCTTAGCACCATAATCGAATCTGTTAGGTAGGCCGCTTCATGGCCTGGGTCATCCTCAGAGGTGCCAAATAGTAATACGTTGCTACGACCATTTGCGTCCTTTTGTAGTGGTTGCTGCTGAATCAGTCCAAATATATCACCTTTAAATATAGAGTTACTGGCTAGTACGCCTTTTATAAGCACATAGCCCGTAACCCCAAGGCCAATTAGTAACACTAAAATAATGCTGCTAATTATTACTTTTTTACGAGTAAAAAAGCGTTTTTTATCACCACTAGAGCGACGACCATGCTTTACTCCGGGGTCAGAAGCTTCATCATCTATACTGCGCAGCGACTGCTCAAGCTCAGAGCGGTGAACGCCACCAGTACTAGCCTGGCCCTGCGACAAGCCAGTTGGTACCTGGAAGGCTTCTTTAGGCGCTGCTTTACTTGTCTCTGGAACACTCGGCCTTAAAACCGTTGGCGCATGCCTATTCACCTTTATCTGCACTTCCTCGTCATTAAAGCCCATGCCGCCCGTAACTTGCGCCCTTGTATTGGGGCGCCTTGCATGAAAGCCGTCGAGTGTGGGTTTGTCTGCCATAAACTTGTACTTACTATACCGAATTTGAATCACTTTTCCAACCAAAAAGCCTATGGCTTTCGTATAGTTTTACTTAAAATCGTGTATAGTAGGTTTTGATGGAAGCAAGCTTTTTTCAACGCCACCCCCGGATGCGCGACACTCTACACTTTGGCATTTTTGTAATTTGCGTAATTATTGGCACCGTACTTATCAATACATTTATATTCCGTAGTTTTAATGTTAGCGGCCACAGCATGGAAAAAACTCTGCAAGATGGCGACCGCCTTATTGTTAACCGAATACCCGTAACCATAGCAGAGATACAGAACAAAAAATATACCCCAGACCGTGGCCAAATTATTGTATTTAAAAACCCCCGTTTTGTTGATGGCATGCAAGATGCCTACCTAGTTAAGCGTGTTATTGCCTTTGCTGGTGAGCGCGTAGTGGTAAGGGACGGTACTCTAACGGTGTTTAATGATACCTACCCCAATGGACACGTATATGATACCGATTGGCAAAAAAACAATGTTGGCCCACAATCACCATCGGCTGGCGATCAAGACATTACCGTACCGGGCGATACTGTATTTGTAGCTGGCGACAACCGCATAGGTGGCAACTCATACGATAGCCGAGTTGGCCTTGGCACTATACCGCTATTTGATATTGTTGGACCAGTTGGCGTAAGGGTGTTCCCTTTTAACAAAATTAGCATATTTTAGAACTTACCCACGCTAGTTATCAGCGTGGATGAGCCTGTACCTAAATATACTACTATCTATTTGCCTTCGAGCAGGTCTGCTATCCTATAAAATTCAGCTTCGTCTTTAAACCTAATCATAATATGGCCAGTGCCACGCGCACTTGTCTTCACCTCAACCGGCGCCATGAGCCTAGCGTGAATACGCTTAGTGTTTTCAGCAAACGGAGCAGCCTCAACTTTAGCTGATTTTTCATTATCAGACTTATCAACTTTTTTGAGTTGAACAATGTACTGCTCAACCTTACGGGCACTCCAGCTCTCACTAATAATCCTTGGTAAAATTAGTTTTATCTGCGCCTCGTCTAGCTCAATTAACGGGCGTACTTGCCCCTCATTAACTACGCCTTCAGCTACTTTTTGGCGCACAAAATCAGGTAGCTTTAGTAAGCGGATAGAGTTACTAATAGAGCTAATCGAGCGCCCGCCAACCCTTTCGCCAACCTGTTCTAGTGTTAGACTAAACTGATCGCGCAGCTTCAAGTAGGCCGTCGCAACTTCAATTGGGTTTAGGTCGGCGCGCTGCAAGTTCTCAATCAATGATATCTCTAGGCGGTGCTGTCCGTTCATAGTACGAACTAAGGCTGGTACTTTATCGAGCCCGGCAAGCTTAGCCGCCCGATAGCGCCGTTCACCGGCTACAATCTGGTACTTACCACCCTTGGCGGTTACAACAATTGGCTGTAATATGCCATGCACGCGTATAGATTCGGCTAGCTCATTTAAGGCTGCGTCATCAAACCGGCGGCGCGGCTGGTTTTCATCGGGCTCAATCTCGCTGATTTTTATATTGCGTAGGTCGCTAACTTGGTCGTCTTGGTCGGCCGTTGGGTCAAACGATTCATCAAGTAGCTCTGTTGGGATTAAGCTGTCAAAACTTCGTCCTAAGCCTTTTTTTATCGCCATATTACGCTGTCCTTTCAACTATTTCTTTAGTAACTGCCTTATAGGCCCGAGCGCCTTTGCTAAACCTATCGTAAACACCAATCGGGATCCCGTGGCTTGGCGCCTCGGCTAACCTTACGTTGCGTGGAATAACCGTTTTGAATATTTTAGCCGGGAAATGCTTAGAAATTTCAGCTAGAACCTGCTGGCTTAATGAGGTACGGCCATCTACCATAGTTGGCAGCACGCCAATTAGATCTAGGGTTGGGTTTAACCCCTGCCTTATAAGCTTCATCGTCTCGAGAAGCTGGCCTAGGCCTTCAAGGGCATAAAACTCAGCCTGCACCGGCAAAAGCACATAACGGGCGGCAATTAAGCCGTTAACTGTTAGAAGGCTGAGGCTTGGCGGGCTATCGATTATTATAAAATCGTATCCACTCACGTTATTAAGAGCGTTTTTTAGCCTAGAAAACCGGCGCTCTAAACCAGCTATTTGCACCTCGCCATTAGCTAACTCTGGCGTAGATGGTGCCACCCACAAGTTAGCCGTTTCGGTCGGCAATATTACATCAGATAAGGCCTTTTGCTCGAGTATCACCTCTGTCATAGTGCCCTGGGTCAGGCTCTGTTTATCAATCCCCAGCCCGCTAGTGGCATTACCCTGTGGGTCAAAATCAACCAGCAGGGTGCGTTTGCCCATCTTAGCTAAATAATAAGACACGTTAATAGCCGTGGTAGTTTTGCCCACGCCGCCTTTTTGGTTGGTCACGGAAATAATTATTGGCACTGTTTCTGTTCCCTCATTTCCTCTATTATAGCATGAGCGCTACCTTTAGGCGCATGCTTAAAAAGTATATGCTACAATAATATCTAACCATGGAGAGGGTCATATTATTTATTAAGCGTACCCCTACTGTCGCATTAATTATTGCCGCGGTATTTTTTATCGCAGGACTTTCTGTCATAGGAATCTATAGTGATAGGCAGATTGTGGATTATCGCACCGACCAAACATCTAATGAGCCCCTTGGAATCAATCAGGTTAGCTTCATACATGCACTGCTGCGCTACGATAGTAACCATTATCGTAATATCGTCAATCATGGATATGACTCAACCAATGCAGCATTTTTCCCTCTTTACCCTGCATTAGTATATGTTATACATACTACCCTTGGTCTTTCTGTTGACTACGCACTCTTTGCGGTTAGCTGGTTTTTTTGTATTGCTGCTGCACTAGTAATGTTTTACTGGCTAAAGTACGAGCTGACCCGCCTTAAGTCGAAGCTATCTCCTTGGGCAGTTATGTTTCTTATTTCTATTTTTCCAACATCTTTTTACTTCATGCTAGGTTATACGGAAAGTCTATTTGTATTTCTTACCATTGGCGCTATCTTCGCATACAGGCGTAAACTATATTGGATAGCGGGGCTACTAACTGCGCTAGCAACCGCAACCAGAGTTCAGGGCGGTGTTCTCGCAATACTCTTTCTTGCGGATTATCTAATTTCTAAGGACTGGAAAGATTGGAAAAAGCTAATTCCAGTTATCATGTCGACTATTGGTATTGGTATTTATATGATTTTTCTATGGCAGCAGTTTGGTAACCCCTTTGAGTTCATCCTTGCGCAAAGACAATGGGGCCGCCTAAGTGGAAATATTGCTACCAACCTAGTTGACTCTATGACGCCACCATACTTATGGTACCTTCCCGTACTTGGCCTGATGCTTTACGCTGTATATAAAAAGCTTGGTAATATTTGGTTTTGGTATTGCCTATTATTTATTGCTATACCTATTTCTAGTGGTCGTATAGACAGTCTCAATCGGTATATGCTAGCACTACCCCCACTCTTCTTAGGTTTTTCACTATGGCTGGAATCAAAATCACAAAACATAAAACTCATCTACATAACATCATCGGCTTTTCTCTTAGCGTGGAATATCGTATTCTTCTTTAATGGCTATTGGGTCGCCTGACTAATTCCATAACTCATAAAATACCGTGCGCAGATAAATATAACTAAAACTACTAAAAACCTCCGCTTTTCACGGAGGTTTTCATGCTACTTAATTGAGTTAATTTGTAGCTTTGTGTACTTTTGGCGGTGGCCAATTTCCTTGTGAACACGCTTTTTAGCTTTATAGCGGATCACGCGTAGCTTGTCGCCCAATACACGGCCATCTACTACTGTAGCTGTTACTTTTACACCCTTTACTAGCGGTGTGCCAACGGTGGTCTTATCACCGTCAATCACCATGAGTGCGTCGAGCTCGAGCTCTTTTGTTCCTTCAGGGAGGAGGTCCACCATGAGGGTCTCTTTTTCGCGGACAATATATTGCTTGCCAGCGATTTTCACGACTGCTTTCATTTGATTCCTTTATTTAACTGTCAACGATTGATTGTAACAGATACAGCGCCGTTTTTCAAGCACCGTTACCAATAATCCGGTTGTTGGCCGCTAGCCAGCCCTCAACGCTGCCGCACTCCACATAATCGGCTGTAGCCTCTACTACTACCATTGGCTCGCCTTGTTGCACATAAGCGTTAATGGCATCGGTTATTTCATACTCACCACGCTCGGGGTTGGCCGGCAGGCTACTAGCCAGCTCAAATATGGCTTTATCAAACAAATATGTACCCGAGTTATTCAGGTTGCTTGGCGCATCCTCTGCCCTAGGTTTTTCAACAATCTTAACAAAGTGATTATTATTATCCTTCTCAATTAAGCCAAACAATGAGAGTTTTTCATCTGGCACTGGGTTACCAAATAGGCCAGACGTTGCGCCAGCCGCTGCTACGGCCGCTATTAAGTCAGCCGCGCTACTACCACCATCCGCCCGGTAGAAAAAGTTATCACCATTCATATATAACACCGATTCATCGCTAGCAATAAACTCGTTTACTAGGCCAGCTGGCACGCTAGTGCCGTATTTACCAGTGCTGGTTTGCACGATAAAGTGGATATTAACCCCGCTTAAAGGCCGCACTAACTGTAATAAATCAGCCCTACCCTTGCGGCGCAAATAATCATTTAGTGGGATATTTGAGCGGTAGTAGCCCTGTAGCTGATCACTCTGCTCCCCCACCACAAAATATATATCGGTAACGCCAGCCTTAATAACATCTTGCACGATGTAATCAATCACTGGTCGGTTGCCAATGGGCAGCATGCACTTTTCTATCGATTTTGTAATCGGCAGCATGCGGGTACCCCAACCTGCTACCATAATTACAGCTTTTGTTACTTGTTTCATTTAGCTAGTTTAGCAAAAAAGGCCTACCTAGCGCTACCTGTTGTGGGCTAATCGTTGTTGAACGAGTGCCAATCGGGGTCTTGTTCTAAATCGGTTTTTACACCGTTCCAAAAGTTATCAATACCTATTACATCGGGCTCGTTTTTTAGTTGCCAAACGTCATCAGCACCTTTGTGGTCAGAGTCTATGGCTTTAATCAGCTCATCATCTTCATCCTGCGCGGCGCTTAAGGCTGGTGCAGTTTGAGTAAGGTTGGTGGGTTTATTATGTAATTGCAGCATATTTGTTTTATTAGCTTATACCTTTATTGTAGCATAAGCGTATTAAAAAGTCAATACTGCGGCAACTTACCCCTATTGTATAGCCTAGGCTTCTTTTTTATCAGCAGGCGTTGCCTTGTGCCCCAAAAAGCTATCACGCACCTGGAACAATGCATATATAACAGCCACATCTGCTATCACAGTAAAGACCGGCATGCCTGTAGTTAAGCCGTACATAATAAGAGTTACAACCGTAAGTACAAGGAGTATCGCCGCAGCGTACAAAGTGTACTGCCAGCCCTTGTATTGCTTTTCCTTAAGCGGTACTATTGCCATCGCCTGTAGCGCAATAGCTGCTAGCCAAACGGCAAGCATTATATATAGCTGCACTTTTGTGCCAGTAATGTCTGAACCGCCGCCAAAAGCTGCCGCAAAGCTATTTAAAGCCTCAACAGCCCTAATTCCTTCGAAAATCTGAAATACTTCCAAAACACACAGTATCAATGATACGAGTATCGCAACCCAAGAATACTCAACTATAGATTTTTTGATGCTTGCTGGCAGGCTAGGCAGGCCCTTCATAGCCGTCGCTAGCTTTTGTTCTACTTTATTTAGTGCTTCCATAAAACTCCTCCCCTTAGGTGTTGTACTTTATATTGTGCGTCTTAGTTGATTTTTTTACAATGCCTTTTGGTTCTTTAAGCTTTTTTTAGGCAAATCTGTAAGCTCATGCCGTCTATCTTTACAGTTGTATCATAGCCACCTTGGACACTTTCAAGCTTTGTGGTTAAGGTCTCCGCCATGATGGTTACCGAATGTTCATCGATAGCTTTCTCAAGCTCAACCGCCGTATCATCAATAACCGCCAAGGATAGTACTATCCTATCATCCACATTAAGCCCAGCATCCTTGCGCGCATTTTGCACAAAGCGAATTACTTCGCGCATTAGCCCTTCACGTTTTAGCTCTGGGGTTAGGGTTTCATCTATCGCAACTTCATTACCCACCTTAACCAACTTAATATTCAGTTCATCAATCAAAATCGGCTCCCACTCAAATGCCATACCAAGTTTTGGTACAGTTACACTAGCGAGTGGCTGGCGAACTTTTAATCCAGCTTTAGCGCGCAAAGATAGCCCCTGGTTAACATAGTCGCGCACTTCGTCCATCTCGTTCATGACCAGGCTGTTTACATTACCAGCCGGTAACCAATCTCTTAAATGAATGGATTCTTTATCGCCGGTCATATTGTGATAAAGCTCCTCAGCCAAAAACGGTGTAAATGGCGCGAGTATGTAAGACAGCCTCGTTAATACGTAGTGCAATGTTTTGTAGGCATCGTTTTTATCGTTTGTCTCTTCGCTTTTCCAAAAACGGCGGCGTGAGCGGCGAACAAACCAGTTACTCGCATCGTCGATAAATGGCAGTATCGGGCTCATCGCATCAGGGGTATTGTACTCGTCCATGTACTTCTCAACCTCAGCCACTAGCTGGTGTATGCGGCTGACAATCCAGATGTCGAGCGGGTTTTTGAGGCTCTCAAGTGGATCTTCGAGCATACCATCATATTCCCACCCGTCGACTTCTGCGTACATCGTGAAGAAATCGTACATATTCCAGATCATGGATAATTTACGCGCCACATCGCCGACATCTTTATCCTGCAAGGCAAAGTCCTCCCCGCTCATCAGCGGGCTACTGAGGAGTAAGTAGCGCAGACTATCGGCCGAAAACTTATCCATCAGCTCATTTGGATCAGTGAAGTTGCCGTAGCTTTTACTCATCTTGCGGCCATCGTTACCGGCGACGTTGCCTGTCACGATGACGTTTTTAAACGAATTTTCACCAAATAGCGCTACGCTCATAGCATGCATGTAGTAAAACCATGCTCGTACCTGACCGATGTATTCCACGATGAAATCACCCGGGAAATTGGCCTCAAACTTCTCTTTGTTTTCAAATGGATAGTGGAACTGAGCAAATGGCATACTTCCCGCCTCGAACCAGCTGTCCATCACCTTGTCGATACGCGTGTACGTCTCGCCGTCGATGTCAAACGTCACCTCATCGATCCACGGACGGTGGTAATCTTCGAGTTCTACGCCCGATAATTCTTTTAGTTCAGCATAGCTACCGACCACTTTGATCTTGCCACTCGGACTTTTCCAAACCGGCAGCGCAGTTGCCCAGAAACGATCACGGTTAATGTTCCAGTCTGGTGCTTGCTCGATATTTTTGGCAAACCGGCCGTTTTTGACATGCGTTGGGAACCAGTAAATGTTCTGGTTTTGCTCGAGCATGAGCGTACGCTGCTCGTCGATGTTCACAAACCAGCTGGGCAGTGCTCGGTACATCAGGCGTGTACCGCAGCGATGGCAGTGCGGGTAAGAGTGACGGATGTAGTCTATCTTCCACACAGAACCACGCCACGGCTCAGCCTGCTCAGCGTCAGAGCCACTGACCTGCTGAGCCTCTCGGCGCATCGCTGCGTTAGCGCCTCCGCTACTCGTTTCGCCGTCGCGTTTCGACGCCTCGTTCCGTTGCTCGCCGCTGCCTTGCGTTGCATCCGAGGTCGAGTCTCTGTGCATGTCCTTCGCAATAGTTTTGTTGATAAGCCAAACATTCTCACCCTTCCACGGACCTTCGGTGAAGAAACCGTTTTGGTCGATGGCGTGAACAACCGGTATGCCCTTTTCTTTCGCTAGGGCAAAATCCTCTTCGCCATACGCCGGCGCGATATGCACAATACCGGTACCGTCTTCGTCGCTCACATAATCAGCTGCCCACACCTTATGAGCGCCTTCGCCCCTATCAACAAAGAGTGGTTCATATTCCAAACCAACCAACTCTTCACCTTTTAATTCACGTATGACTTCATATTCAAGCTGTTGATGTTTTTCATCTTGTAGCACATTGCCAGCAAGTGACTTGGCAAGAATAAAACGCTCACCGAAATCAAATCTGAAACTAGGCTCATTTGTTTGATTCTTTTCAAAGAAATGTCCCTTGTTTGGTTCATATACCATATCCGCTCTAAGTTTTTGACCGAGCCTTACAAATTTTTCGTTGCGCGAATCTGTGTCGTCAGAATAAATAATTGTAGGTTTACTACTGATTTTGCGCCTTATATCATCAAAATCTACCTCAAATCCAACGTACCCAGATGACTTAACCCATTCTTTATCGCTACTATCAATATTCTCGCCAGGATACGAAGGTGCGATCATTGTCAGAGAAGACACCATAATCTCACTATCATCAAGCCACTTCAAAAATGTAGCAGCACCTAACGAGTGCGTAACTATATTTGCGTCCGTAAAATCATACTTATTTAATTGCTCTAAGTTTTTATCTAGATGCGGCTGCGTATAATCAATATGATCTATTATTGTTACGTCAAAACCTTGTTGTTCAAGCTTTTGATTGAGTGCTGGATAATAGTCATCAGATGCAAGTGCATGCTTTCCTGAGATTAGAAATACTTTTCTGTTTTTTGGCGATAGTTTAACTTCAACATAATCAAGCTCTTTATTTACTGCAAGAGCCGTGTTAGCCGGCAGTGTCCAGGGAGTTGTCGTCCAGGCCAAAAGAGTGCCGCCATCGCTTAGCTTAAACTTAACATACACACTCGGGTCAGTTACATCCTGGTACGCCCCGCTATCCATCGTCACTTCGGCCTTACTAAGTGGTGTACCGTCGAGCGTACAGTACATCAGGACCTTTTCGCCTTCGTAGATTTTACCCTTGTCATACAGAGTTTTAAACGCCCACCAAACCGACTCCATGTAATCTTTGTCCATGGTTTTATAGGCGCCTTTAAAATCCACCCAGCGGCCAATGCGGTCAATAATTTGTTCCCACTCGGCGGCGGTTTGTGTCATATAATCACGCGTTGCCACGATGTATTTTTCGAGGCCATAATCTAATACATCCTGGCGGCTTTTCAGCCCCAGTTTCTTTTCGCTATACCGCTCGGCAGGCAGGCCATGGCAATCCCAGCCCCACACCCGCTCCACTCGCTTGCCTTTCATGGTTTGGTAGCGAGGAATTGCATCTTTAACGATACTACTCAGCAAAGTGCCGTGGTGCGGTGAGCCTGAAATAAACGGTGGCCCATCATAAAACACCCAGCGTTTACTTTCTGGCCGCTGCTCCACTGATTTTTCAAAAGTGCCGTCATCCTTCCAGCGCTGCACCCAATCTTTTTCGTATTCCAACGCCCTGCGACGTGTATTTGCTTTATATTTCATAATTATTTCCTTAACTCCTTTAAGTATTCGATAATCGTTTCATGCACCACACCGTTTGAAAGCACTGCTCCGCTAATATCTTGATCATATCGCTGCTCGTTACCAAATAAATCGGTTACCTTACCGCCAGCTTCTTCAACAATAACTTTTGCGGCCGCAATATCGACATTTTTTCCTTTAGTTCCAGGAAATACTGAGACGACGAACTCACCGCTTGCGACCAAGGCTCCTGCGTGCGTCGTACTGCCAGGGCACAATATATAAACGCCCTTGTCGTACGCAAGCCTATGCATCGCTGACATCACGTCATACTCAGCATTTGCCCACCAGTCAACATTCATGCGTACTTTCGCTCCAAAATCTTCTTGGCTAACACGAATACGCTCGCTATTTACATAGGCGCCCTCGCCTTTTATGGCGGTATACATTTTTTCACTAAACGGCGCATAGATGACGCCAACCTCTGAAACGCCATCGACAACTAAGGCAAGTGAAAAAACCGAGACCGGGAGCTCCATGGCAAATGGGTTTGTCCCATCTATAGGGTCACACACCCAGACATAGTTGGATTCATTGTTAAATGACTCCTCTTCGCCGTCAACGCTATGAGTTGGATACGCTTGCTTGACCGTCTCGATAACCAGGCGGTTAATCTCTTCGTCGGCTATCGTTACAATAGTCTCATCTTCCTTAAATCGCGCGTCGGGCTTTTTACCATAATATCGACGCATGACTTTGCCTGCTTCGAGCGCTAACTTCTTTGCAAATTCTAGGTAATTCTTCTTGTCGTCTTTATCCATAGCTTTTCTCCAATATTAAAACCCTTCCGTCTGCTAGAGCCCCGGGTAATTAGGGCGGTACCATCTAGCTTCCGAAAGGGTTACTTTCAGCTCTTCATTGCACATTTTCGCAGTGTTACGGTGGAGTCTAGTAGGTTAAACCGTTCTTTCCACTGGCGTTGCGGGTGATAGCCGCTCAAATGCCGTTACTTTAAAATTATACCAGTTTTTGGCTACTAGAACAATTGCGTGCCAAATTTCATTACGATGGCTAATAGTGCTAGTGCCGCTATAGCTATAAAAAACACTGTATCAAAATTCTTTTTAACCCCAACAGACGCTGTTTTAGCGGCCCGTTTAGCTAGGTACAAATTGCCCTCTGTAATATTGTACCGAGTTAGGGCCCAAAGTACTGCCAAAGTGGCCACATCTGTAGTGAGGCACCACGGGCAGAGCGCGCCAATAACAGTGTAACTTATGGTGAACATCCAGGCTGCAAATATAAACCCAAGCATGCCGCCAACCCAGGCCAAGTACATAAATAACTTAGGGAAACGCGTGCCCATAAGCCCAGCCACACCAACTGTTAGCATGACGCTAAAACTGATTAGGCCAATAAATGCATTAGGAAACCCGAATATTGAGGCACTTGGATGCCGCCCCACCGCACCGCAGCTTATTGCGCTGCTGATGTCGCATGGCAAGACTGTTTGAGGGTCTTTTGCGATTACAATCGCCTCTGCCGATAATACAAATGACGCGAGTAAGCCAATGGCCGCCCCGGCTGTTAATATTGCAAACACTAAGCGGTGTGGGTGTTTGTTAAAAAAATTACTCAACATAGTAATGCATGTCCCCGTGCAATTAGCACCTTACTTTATGAGTTTATTATACCTAAGTTACGCCAATAAGGCGATATTAGCATAGGCAGTATAGAGGAGCTACTGTATAATTACAGTAGTGAACGAGGGGTATCCGCAAGGCCAAAGTGTCGATATAAACACTAAGATTTTCGAGGCAATCGAAATGGCTTCTGCTAGTGGTGTCCCACCGAACATGATAGCTTCTGTACTAAAGAGCGTTGGCTGGCCCGAAGACCTAATAGCACCGGCTATCAATGATTGGCTTTATACCCACGCTCCCAAAATCAAAAAGACCGATTTTAAGACCTGGATCAAAAAATATCAAAAAATGGCTTTGAAAGCCATTGTGTTTGTTGTATTCATTACTACAGTGCAATCAATATTTGCCCTATTAGAACCGTGGCCACTGAAGATCATGGCCGACTCAGCATTTGGTGATACGCCCGCCCCTGGAATACTAGAGGCACTAACGGGCAAGCCCGAGCTCATAGCGGTTACAGCCCTTATGTCTATTGTTATATTCGTAGTTGGCGCATCATTCCGATGGGTTAGCGAATATTTTTTGCTTAAGATAGGATTTAACCTCAACCGAGCTATCAAGCGTGAATCATTCCGGCACATACTTCACCTACCACTCTACCACCAAGAGCGCCTAGCCAAGGGCGATTACGTATACCGCCAAAACGTCGTCACTGATAGCTTATCGGACTTAGTGCTCGAAACCACCTCATCCATAATCTCTTCGGTCATCATGATAACCAGCGTGCTTGTAATAATGGCCTGTTTTAACCCTTTACTAACCCTAGTATCAATAATACTCATGCCCCTGCTATACCTTGTCATGCGCTGGACAGGCCCGCACCTTGGTGAATACGCTCAAGAATTAACCGAGCTAAACAGTACAGCCGCCAGCACTATCAATGAGGCGGTTGATAATGCCGAAACTGTGCAAACATTTACGCTAGAAGATAAACAAGAATTCATGGTCAACGAAGTTTGGCAGGATTCATACGTGGCATCAAAAAAGAGTATGTTTTGGGGTAACGTACTCGAAAACTCTAATGCCCTGCTCGTAATAGTCGCAACTTCAATTGTTATGTACTTTGGTGGTACCGCCGCAATGAACGGACACATGACGTTTGGTGAGCTATTCATATTTATGACATACATGGGCTACCTACTAGGCCCTGTGCAGTCACTAGTGGAAAAAGTTTCTAGCCGTTTTCAAAAAAAGATCGATGTTGGGCGTATCTACGAAGTTTTAGTTGACCACGAAGGAATTGAAAATCTACGCCAAGACCAACTATTACCAAACAATATCCAAGGCGCCATTGATCTACGCAATGTAACCTACTCCTACTCTGGCCAAACCGTGTTTGAAAACCTAAACTTACACATCAACCCGGGTGAAAAGGTTGCCATAATTGGGCCTAGCGGTAGTGGCAAGAGTACCATACTAAAACTACTGCCTATGTTTATAGAGCCTCAGGCTGGGCAAATTTATATAGATGGGCATGATGTGCAATCGGTGTCTCTACGCGACCTTAGGCGCCGGATAGGCTGGGTCAGCCAGACCCCCCAACTATTTACAGGTAGCGTTATTGAAAACCTGTACGATGGCGACATTTACCGCGAAATTACCGTAGATGAGATTAAATACGCTATTGAGGTGTCCAACGTCCTAGAGTTTGTCGCAAAAATGCCAATGGGCATTAACTCCCCTGTTGGCGAAAATGGGTCATCGCTTAGTGGTGGTCAGCGTCAGCGTGTCGCCATAGCAAGAGCCCTCATAAAGAACGCCCCTATACTATGCCTAGACGAGCCAACGGCGGCGCTAGATGCCAAGAGTGAAAACTATATCAGGGACTCCCTGGTGGAGATTATTCAA
This sequence comes from Saccharimonas sp. (SeqCode), assembly GCA_032229905.1. Taxonomy (GTDB): domain Bacteria; phylum Patescibacteriota; class Saccharimonadia; order Saccharimonadales; family Saccharimonadaceae; genus Saccharimonas. Next base: position 26,849 of record JAVTWQ010000003.1, on the reverse strand, counting down.
CAAAAGACTGTCCTAATGGTTACTCATCGCCGGTCGCTTCTAGCACTAATGGATACCATATATGTTTTAGATGAAGGCGTTTTGCGAAATGTGAATGAGCTAGGCGGCCTCGATTACTACCTTTCCTTACTTGAAGGCATAGCCGAAGCTAAGGTTGAACAAGAAATCGCCGAGGACAAAAACTACATAATTCCAGAAGTAGTCGATAAACACATCGGGCTCCAAAACATTGCCCAGTCTATTCAACAGATCATTCCGACGAACCCCGCGACGGTGGCCTCTCTCGGCCAAATGACACCAAATAAAGACACTCCCGGTACTATCCAGGGGGAAGTTGTTATTCGTCTTCGTTAAAAACACCCTGATTCGACAGGGTGTTTTAGTAGTTGAGATAAATGATTTAGTGCTTCTTGCCTTTTGGCTTGTACGAAACGGTGGATGGTTTACGAGTTACAGAGCCTGATTTTCCGCTCGTCCCACCAAATCTTTTAGTCTTTGGCTTTGTCGCGTACTCAGGGCGGGCCTTCACGTAATCATTGACTTGACTCTGAATATCAGCTGAGCTAACACCCATAGCGGCTAGTTTTGCTTCACGCTTTTTCCCGTTGCCATACTTACCGTTGGCAATATTTTTAATCAATGTGTTTCTTGATTCTATCTCACGACCCTGTGCTGCAATATTACTAGCTCGTTGCTGAGCTACAATTTCAATATTTTGTTGAGCTAGCGCCCTAGCCCGTTGCTGAGACAAATTATCTGCATCTTGCAGAACCGGACTTCGATCTTCTGAAAGTAGTGCCATTTTTTTTCCTTATTTATTTTATCTGACTTATGCCAGTTATTGTTTTGTACTTTTAATACTATCACAGTTTATTAGATATGTCAATAGCTACATAATTATGAAGCATAGTAACTAACTTCACTTATTGTTGGTAAAGTGGCACCGCGCCACATATTTTGCATTTGGCCATCATCTGATAAAGCTATGATCGTAGGATACTCCATAATATCGTAGGTTCTAGCTAGGCTTTCGGCTGCTCTTGTATCGGCATCGAGTACCTCTAGTGTTTTGCCGGTTTGGCGGGCAAAATCAGTTACAAACGTCTCTATAGCCCGGGCGTAATCTGTATTGCTCCGCGTTAGCACCACCACGCGCATACTATTCTAAGCCTCTACCCTTTTGCGGCGCTTTTCAAGCATCCTGACAAAATCATCTAGGGTTTTAAACTCATAAAACACACTAGCAAACCTAACATAGGCTACTTCGTTTTTTATAGCTAGCTCATCAAGCACTAGTTCGCCAATCTTTTTAGATGGAATTTCGCTTTCGCCAAGTTCATAAAGGTTAGCCTCTACATTATTGATGATTTCCTCTACCTCAAGTTCACTCTTAAAGAACTTGCCTACCGATTTATGGGTAGAGTTCGCTAACTTTTCGCGGTCAAACAGCTCGCGGCTACCATCGCGCTTAATAACAGCAAGGTTAGGGTATTCTATGCGCTCATAAGTAGTAAAGCGCTGGCCATCTGGTGCTTCACGGCGGCGGCGGATAGTAATGCCATCGGCACTTTCGCGGCTTTCGAGTACACGGCTATCGCCGATTTTTAGGCTGCGCATTGAGCCCATAGACTATGCCTCGTCCTGGCCGTGCTTTTTACGGCGCCTCAGGAACGCCGGCGTGTCATCATCGTCATCTTCCTTAGGCTCTTCCCACATACTAGCGTTTGGTTCGGCTGCAAAGTGCTCAGCCGCATCGGTCTGCTCCTTTTCGGCATCGATTTCGTGGACTGCTTCATCGATACTAGCGTTAGCCGCCATTCCGGCTGGTTTTTCAACTAAATCGGCTTGTTCTTTAAAGTATTCGCTATCGAACCCAGTTGCAATAACCGTAATAATTAGCTCGTCTTCAAGGTCAGGCTTAAGGGTAGCACCAAAGATAATATTAGCCTCTGGGCTGACTGCACTCGTAATAATCTCGGCCGCCTCTTGAATCTCGCTCATACTCATATCGTAGCCACCGGTTACATTAAACAGTACGCCGCGGGCGCCATCTATTGATACCTCAATAAGTGGGCTTTCAATCGCCTGCTGGGCAGCTAGGGCGGCGCGGTTGTCGCCACTTGCCCGACCTATACCCATGAGGGCACTGCCAGCGTTACTCATAATTGCCCGTACATCAGCGAAGTCTAGGTTAATCAGGCCGTGTTCAGTAATCAGTTCGCTAATACCCTGCACGCCTTGGCGTAGTACATCATCGGCAATCTTGAATGTTTCGAGTAGTGGCGTGCGGCGATCGATTGTTTGCAGCAAGCGATCGTTCGGGATAGTAATAAGTGTATCTACGTGCTTGCCCAGCTGAGCCACGGCCCATTCGGCATTTTTACGGCGCTTTTCACCCTCAAAGCTAAACGGTTTAGTGGCAACACCTACAACTAAAATACCCATGTCGCGGGCCTGCTCGGCAACCACATAGCCAGCACCACTACCGGTACCACCACCAGCGCCAATGGTAACAAACACCATGTCTGCGCCCATTAAGGCCTCGCGGATTTCATCGACACTCTCTTTAGCGGCGGCCTCGCCCACACTTGGGTCAGCCCCAGCCCCTAAGCCATTGGTTGTGTTGTGTCCTAGGTGGATCTTAACATCGGCCTTAGAATTATGAAGCGCCTGAGCGTCAGTGTTCATTGCAATAAACTGCACACCGGTTAGCCCGGCGTCTTTCATGCGGTTTACGGCACTGCCACCCGCACCACCAACGCCAACCACTTTTATACTGGCGAAAGTCTGTATGTCGTCTGGTTTAATCTCAGGCATTTTTACTCCCTATTACGTAAACTAATCTTACGTAACAGTATAACACCGATTGAACACAAAAGTTAAGCCTTGAAACGTTTTAGAAAATTCTTAAACACACCACTGGCATTTTTAGCCGCGTGTGTAAAATCTGGCGCCGCATGCTTACCGCGTTTTACGGGGGTGCGGTCGCCCTCGCTATCCATAAGCATCAAGCCTACAGCCGTAGCAAATTCTGGTTTAGTCACATTTTCAGCTACGCCGCCAAAACCGGCTGGCTTACCAACCCTAGCTGCTAGGCCTAGTTGCTCCTTGGCGCAATCAGCAATGCCCTTTAGGTTAGCCGTACCGCCTGTCAGCACCACACCACTTGGCAGTTGCCCAGCCCGGCCGGCTTTTTTAAGCTCTTTTTGAACCAATTCAAATATCTCTTCCAGGCGTGCCTCAACAATTTCATCAATATCACGGGTTTCAAAGCTATAAGTTTCACCATCGTGCTTGATGCTTATGCCTTCGTTGTCGGTACGGCGTACAGCCGAAGCGTGCTTTAGCTTAACTTGTTCGGCTACTTCTGGGTCGGTTTTTAAGCCAATGGCTAGGTCGTTCGTAATATTGGCGCCACCAAATGGCACTACACCTACGTGCTGCAGGTCGCCCTCTTCGAACACGCTTACCGTTGTGGTACTGCCGCCCATATCTATTACGGCTACGCCGTTTTCTAGCTGAGCTTCCTTTAGCACGGCCTTAGCGGCGGCTATACCAGCCACTACTACGCTATTGGCGTGAACGGTAGCCATTTCGGCTGCTTTTTCGACATTTTGCACGTATGGAGTTAAGGCCGATACTACATTAGCCTCAATTTCTAAGCGGCTACCACTCATTCCTAGCGGTTCTTTAATACCAGACTGACCATCAAGTATATAACTATGTGGCACCACCTCTAATACTTCACGGTTTTGAGGGATCTTGCCTAAGGTAGCAACATCTTCAATACGATGCAAATCTTCGGCATTGACCTCGTGATCAGCCATGCCCACGGCAATCATGCCATCGGCCTTAGTGCTTAGAATATGTGAGCCATTTATGCTAATGGCAGCATCATTCACCTCGTGGCCACTCATTCGTTCAGCCTCACCTAGGGCCTGGTCCATAGCGTGGGCCGGGCCATTTAGGTTGGTTACGACACCTTTACGCATGCCGCTACTAGGGGCCTGCCCAACACCTACAATAGTTGGAATACCGGTCGCAGGGTCAACGTGCCCTACCACTGTCCGGATTGTTGTTGTTCCTATATCAATACCAACAGCATATCGAGATTGTTCTTGCATAATTTCAGTATAGCATAAGTATCACTGTTGGAGTGTCAAAATTTCAGCACCTGTCTCTGTAATAAGTATGGTGTGTTCAAAATGAGCAGCTAGACTGCCATCGCGCGATACGATAGTCCATTCATCGCCATCGCCCAGGTAAGCAATATCAGCCTTACCAAGCGTTGCCATAGGCTCGATCGCAATAGTTTCACCGGGCTTAAGTAACACGCCTGTGCCCTTGCGGCCATAGTTTGGTATATCTGGTGGCATGTGCATTTTTAGGCCTACACCATGGCCCACTAGGTCGCGCACTATGCCCAGGCGCGCCCGTGATAACACTTGTTCAACAGCTTCCGCAATATCACCAGTTTTTACAGGGCCCTTAATGGCCGCAATACCCGCATACAAACTTTGTTCGGTAGCGCGCAGCAACATTTTTACAGCGCCTTTTGGCTCTTCGTCCACCACCATAGTAAAGGCCGAATCAGTTTTCATATCTTTATAAGTAATTACAAGGTCAAAGCTGACTACATCGCCTTTTTCAAACTCGTAATCAGTTGGGATGCCATGGACAATCTCTTCGTTGGTACTGATGCAAATAACCCCTGGAAAGTTCACCTCATCGGTTTTATAGGTAGCAATAGCCCCATATTCAGTAATCTTTTTAGCTACAAAGGCATCAACCTCTTTTTCGGTTAAGCCGGCATGAACAAATTTTTTAATATCAGCAAAAATCCGCGCTAATATCTGGCCGCCTTCGCGCATAGCGCTAAGCTGCTCGGGTGTTTTTAGGCCGGTTATTAGTCCGCCTGGCATGCCTTAGCTACTTCGTTATATATGCGGTCGTGCACTTCGCCGGCCGTACCGGTACCATCTAAGTGAATTATCTTTATACCAGCTTCAGCGAATATGCCTAGTACTGGGTACATTTTTTGCCGGTAAATAACCATACGGCGCTCAATAGTTTCGGGCGTGTCCTCCATGCGCTGGCGCTTAGCCAGGCGGTCCATTATCTCGGCCTCAGGCACCTCAAGTACTACAACCAAGTCGATTTTTTGGCTTATGCGCTGCATGTAATCATCTAGCCAAGCCGCCTGCTCTTTGGTGCGCGGGAAGCCATCTACGATAATGTTGGGGTAGTTTTTACTCTGCGCGTCCTTAACAGCTTGTTCAAAAACCTGGTAAGTTAGGTCATCGCCAACTAATTCTCCGCGCTTTAGGGTCTCAATAACGCCAGGATCGCTACTTTGGCGTAGCATTTCGCCGGTACTAAGCCATTTCCAGCCTTGGCGTACTGCTAACATTTGCCCTTGCATACTTTTGCCGGCACCGGTTGGACCAAACAGTAAAATCATCTTTCCCCCTAATTATTTAGTTTTGTTTTAACAATTTGTGCTAGTTTGGCGCCATCTACGGTGTTGCCAAGTTCAGACTTAACAGCCCCAATAACCTGGCCCATCATTTGCGGGCCACTGGCGCCGAGTTCTGTTATTTTTTTATCAACCAACGCTTCAATATCTTCGTCACTCGCCTGTGCTGGCAAGTATACGCTTAAAATCTCAATCTCTTTTTCCTCTGGCTCGGCTAGGTCTATGCGGTCATTGTCGCGGTAAAGCTTAGCGCTTTCGGTACGTTTTTTGACCTCACGGGCAATCACCTTTTCGGTTTCTTCATCAGTTAAGCCTTCGTCGCGCTTACCGGTTGCTACCTCTTCGTTAAGTATAGCCGCCTTTAGGTTGCGCAAAGTCTCACCAACAAAACGATCGCCGCCAAGTAAGGCGGCTTTCATTTCGTCTTGTATGCGCTCTTTTAGCGCCATTAACTAGCGGACTCCTAGGCGCATCTTGGCCAATTTGTCGGCTTTACGCTCGCGGCGGATGATTGCTTTTTTACGGCGCTCTACCTTGCTAAGCGGTTTTTCAAAGCGCATTTTAGCCTTGGCCTCTGCCAAAACTCCGCTTTGCAGCACTTTGCGGTTGAAACGACGGATAATGTTCTCGTTCGCTTCGCGTTCGTCTTTACGTGTAACTTGTACCATATCGTAGGTATTGTAACAGATTAAACTGCAGGCTGCAATATATAGCTATAATTCGCCCCTACGCCAAACAAATTCCACTGGTGAACCATCTGGCATAATGCCGATATATCTATATGCACCTGTTTGATAATCTAACTCGCATAACATATGAATACTAATTCCTATAGATCGAATGAGGCTATGCCTAGTTAACTCAAGGCCTTCACCGGTTTCAGTTAGGCATGCTTCTGTCTCTTGTCCTTCCTCAATAGTCAGCTCAAACTCTTCATTATTACTAACGGCTTGGAGCACGAGACCAAGTAACGGCTTAAATACTTTTATCTGAGTTGTCGCCTCTGTTGAAGGCCAAGTAAATGCGGGCTCTTCTCTCGCCATATCTTCAAGGTGTCTAATGTTTAATCCAGTCATAGTACTTGGTATACGCAATCCATAACTAAATTTCAAGTCGAACCAATCGGCCCTCGACTGTTTTATTGCCATTCCATTCATTAATGTTTGGCTCAAACCAAACATTAATACGCTCACCTGGCTCGATAAACCACTGTTCTGGCGCGTTAAAAGCCAAAAGCTCCAACCTTAGACTATTAATATCTTGCACCTGGATTTTTAAATGCTGAGCATCGGCCCCCATGCGGCGAACATTAGTTACTAATGCGTCGCCTAGGCGCAGCACCGGCTCGGGGTTACCATTACCAAAAGGCTCTAGGCTAGATAATTGCTCCACTAGCTCCTCTGTTACGCCGCTTAAATCAACTATGGTTATGTCGGCCTGCGGTAATAGCTTTTGGGCTTGGTTTTGTAAATTAAGTGATTTATAAAACTCATTCACGCGCTTACGAAAGGTGGCGATGTTTTTGGTCGGCAGAGTAACGCCAGCTGCTAGTTTATGCCCGCCACCTTTAGTTATAATGTCATCGCTGGCGCGAATCGCATCAGCCGCACTAAAATCGCCATAGCTCCTAGCGCTACCCTTAGATTCTTCGCCCATTTCCTCTAAAACATAGGTTGGTTTTTTGTACTTTTCTAGTAGTTTTGCGGCTACAATACCGATGATTCCATGGCTCCAGCCCTTGGCGCTCACTACGAGTACGCTATCTTTAGAGTATGCCTCGGCCTGTAGTAAAGCCGCTTTATATATCTTATCTTGCTCTTTACGGCGCTCTAGGTTCATGGCGTCTAGCTGCTGGGCTTTATCTAGCGCCAGCATGCCATCGGTCGCGCGCAGCATTTCTAAGCTATATAGGGCCGTTTCTAGGCGCCCAGCGGCATTCATGCGCGGCCCCAGCTGAAACCCAAAGCTGCGCGCATTCAGCTTTTTAGTATCAACGCCGGCTACCGCCATCAGCGCTTTTAGCCCAGGCCGGCGGGTCTTTTTCATCACCTCTAGGCCAAACTTCACGTGCATGCGGTTTTCATCCACTAGGGTAACCACATCGCACACCGTGCCTAGTGCCACAAGGTCGAGTAGCCACTTTTCTTGCCCAGCCGGTAAGCCATCTAGGCGGGTTTGTAGGGCCTGAATTAGCTTAAATGCCACTCCTACGCCGGGTAAATCTAAGAATGGGTATAGGTTTTTAGATTTTGGGTTTTTGATATTGGATTTTAGGGTGTAATTTTCGTAAAGTTCAGGGTATTCATCTAATAGGCGCTTAGGGTTAACCACCGCTACAGCTGGCGGTTGCACCTTTAACACATTGTGGTGGTCAGTAACGATAACATCTACACCTAGTTCGTTGGCCCGCGTAATTTCTTTAGTACTTAGGCTACCGCAATCAACCGTAATAATTAAATTAGCGCCAGTTGCGGCGATTGCCTCCACAGCATCGACCGTCAGCCCATATCCCTCAATAAACCTATTAGGAATATAGGCTTCGACGTACTTAAAACCAAAGCTCGTAAACGCATCTAGTAGCACAGTTGTGGCTGTTAGGCCGTCAATATCATAATCGCCATAAATAGTTATATGATCCTGCCGCTCGCGCGCAAGCACCAAGCGCTCAACCGCTTCTTCCATGTCTGGCAGCTTAAATGGGTCGTGTCCATCCTCATATTTGGAGTGCAAAAATTTTTCAAGCTCATCACCCTTTAACCCGCGCGCCGCCAAAATATCACTGAATAAACTCATGCTACCACTTAGTATAAATCAAAAAGGCCTAGGGGGCCTTAATGCTTAGAGCGATTCGGGGCTAGTACGCTTTGGCCGGCCGGCGCTTGCGTGCTGCTGGCTCTTAATAACAATGCTTTGCAGCTCTTTAAATATCGGGAACTGCTTGTTGGTCGCATAAATCTTAGTATTACCCTGCTTTTCGCTCACCAAAAACCCAACCTTTTCTAGCTTTTTCAGCTCACGCTGGATATTACCTGGGTCTTCTTTTATAAGCTTAGCAAGGCCACGCACATGGGTGCGGAAATCAGGGTACTTGGCGTATACAACGACAATTTTACGACGAACACGTGATGTAATGAATACGTCTAGCATGGCTCCCTTTCACTCCATTAATGCATGTATTGTTGCTTTTTATTCTACACTTGCTTAGCGGCCTTTGGCAAGCCCATTTAGCGCCAATTTAAAACAATCTGACTAATTTTGGCCACTATATCTTCGGTACTGGGTATGGTGTTGTCATTATAATAATGGTCTACACCCATAAAATTTTCTTTTACATCCAGTATGTGGAGTTCATCGGCCGCTACGTGGAGGTGATCAACCGCCGCAACAGTAGCAACTGGGGCTACAAACACTAGCTTACCTGTCCTAATTGGCTTTAAAAAGTTAAGCGCCACCGCTACCACCGATAGGTCGTAAAAGCCGTCGCTTACTAGTATTACAGTCCGGTCCTGCAGTAAGGTGGCATCCACCACACCACCATCGCCAAGTAAACGGTTTATAGCACTATTGGCTTCGCGTTTTTTGTCGTCTAGATAGCCACGGAACTCGCTAGTATAGGCCTCAACCTCGCCGGTCGAAAACGCGCTGTTATAGGTAAACTGCCCACCTTCAGCCACCGCTCCAAAGCTAGTGCTCTCACCTGGCACATCAATCTTTTCGGTGAGTAGCATCATTAGCGGGCAGTGCAATTGGGCAGCAATCTGCTCACCCACCAACACCCCGCCGGCACTGAGCGATAACACCGCACAGTCCTCATACCGATACTTATCTAGCAGTTGAGAAGCTAGCTGCTGTCCGGCCTGAGAGCGATTTTCAAAATACATATGCTTATTTTAACAGAGCCAGCGGTTTATACTAGGTACATGTACTATTACCATGTGGCTCCAAATAAGGTTATACGTGCCGATAGCGGCGTGTTTACTTATAGTAGCGATGTGCCATTAGCTGTTGGCCAACTAGTCCAAGTGCCGGTCGGTAAAAATAGTCATATAGGTTTAGTAATACGTGAAACAACAAAGCCAAGTTATGTAACAAAGTCGATTACAGGACTGTTGGATATACCAGCTCTACCACAGCCATTAGTGCATACAGCGACTTGGATGAGTGCTTATTACGCTACGCACCTAGCCACAGTTTTACAGACTATTTTGCCGCGTGGCCTCACAAAAAAACGCCGCATTCCCCCCGCTAAACCAGCCGGTCCAGTAAGGGAGCGAACAAATTTTGTGTTCAATAAAAATCAAACTTCAGCCGTTGCCGATATTACTGCAATGACGCCCGGAACCGCCATCCTACATGGCATTACGGGTAGCGGTAAAACCGCGGTCTACATTGAGCTTGTCCGGCAAGCTCTAGCACGTAACGAATCATCTATTATCCTAGTGCCCGAAATCGCCCTTACCTCTCAGCTAGTCGCCGAGTTTCAAAACCATTTTAGCGATATTTTACTAACCCATTCCCGCCAAACCGAAGCTGAACGACACCTAACCTGGCTGGAGGCCATAAATAGCACCAGTCCACGAGTTGTTATTGGCCCACGTTCGGCCCTGTTCATACCGGTGCCAAACATTAAGCTGATTATTATTGATGAAGCCCACGAACCTAGCTATAAGCAGGACCAATCACCCCGCTACAGCGCTTTGCGTGTAGCCTCTGTATTAGCCACTAAGGCTGGCGGTAAAGTTGTGCAAGGCTCGGCTACCCCACTAGTGAGCGAGTACTACCTAGCTAGTGCCGCCGGGCGGCCCATTATCCACATGCGCGAAAAAGCTGTAGCAGGTGCCGCCGAACCACAGGTTACAGTCGTAGATATGACTAAAAAAGCCCATTTTACTAACCACCGGTTGTTTTCAAACGAACTCTTAGCCCAACTCCAGCAAACCCTAACGGATGGCAAGCAATCGCTCATATTCCATAACCGCCGCGGGAGCGCCAGCACTACCTTATGCGAAAACTGCGGCCGGCAAGCCCTATGCCCACGTTGCTTTGTGCCCTACACCCTGCACGCTGACACATTTGACCTGCAGTGCCACATCTGTGGCTCACACGAACGCGTGCCAACCAGTTGCCCAGAATGCCACTCCACGGATATCATCCATAAAGGTATCGGCACTAAGTTAATAGAATCTGAGTTAAAAAAGTTGTTCCCTAGTGCCAATATTGCCAGGTTTGACGGTGATAGCGGCAACGACGATACAGTGGAAAGCCGCTACGCCGATTTATATAGCGGCGCCATTGATATTATTATTGGCACACAGGTAGTCGCTAAAGGGCTCGACCTGCCACACCTATATACAGTTGGCGTGGTACAAGCCGATGCTGGCCTAAGCCTGCCAGATTACGGCGCTAGCGAACGCACCTTCCAGCTATTAGCCCAGGTAATGGGGCGCGTGGGGCGCTCATACCACCAGAACACCATTGTTGTGCAAACCTACCAGCCAGAAGCACCGGCTGTGAAGCTTGGTATTGCTCAAAACTATGAAGAATTTTACCAAGCTACTAAAATAGAGCGTAAACGGGCCGTATTCCCACCATTTACATACCTACTTAAACTAACCTGCGTGTATAAGACCGAAGCCGTAGCCATAAAGCACGCTAAGCAGCTGGCCGCTCAACTGCGCAGCCAGTACCCTAATATAACTATCTTAGGACCAACACCAGCCTTTTACGAGCACCAGCACGGCACCTACCGCTGGCAAATCACCATAAAATCACCTCAGCGCGCGCCACTAGTTGGTATAGCTAGTAACCTACCTCCAAATTGGCAATACGACCTAGATCCAATATCATTACTCTAATCTGTTAGCCATCTGTTATAATTTAAGTAAGTTATGAAAAAAGAAGATATCATCACCCTACCCAACCCCCACCTGCGCCAAAAATCGCAGCGAGTTTTTGTAGTGGATGCCTCAACACATAAACTAGTTGATGATATGGTGAGTGCCAGCTTAGACTGGGAGGCCAGTAGGCCGCACGAGATCAGCGCCGCCCTAGCCGCTGTACAGATAGATAACCTAGAACGCGTAGTTATTGTGCGCAACAACTTTGATGATAAAACCGACAACAGCTTTACGGCCCTAATCAACCCCGAAATAGTAAAATATGAGGGCGATGTAGTGGAAGATTACGAAGGCTGCCTGAGTGTAAGCGATATATATGGCAAGGTGCCACGCCACACAAAAATCCGCATTAAAGCGCTCGATACCAGTGGCAACGAAGTCCGTTTTAAAGCCGATGGCTTTTTGGCACGCGTAATACAGCACGAGGTTGACCACACTAACGGAACGGTGTTCATAGACCATACAAAGGGCAAAACCGACGCGTTTTACCGGCTAGATGCAAATGGCGATCTACAACCGCTTGATTACGCTAAGCACGTGCAGGACAACCATGAGCTCTGGCAAGACTGAACAAGCAGTATTTTTTGGCAGCGGCCCAGTAGCGGCCCGCTCATTGGAGTTACTTTTGCGACACACCAGCATCGAGGCGGTTATCACTAAACCACGGGCTGCGCACCACAAAGGCCTTGTACCGGTGCTAGATGCCGCCACAAAGCATAATATACCCGTATATACAGCTGCTAATAAGCTTGAGCTTGATGAGCTGTTAAGCAAGCAAACCTTTGCTAGCCGCTATGCCATACTAATTGATTTTGGCATTATAGTTAGCCCCAGGGTTATAAACAGCTTTGAAATTGGCATTATTAACAGCCATTTTAGCCTACTACCCCACCTACGTGGAGCCGACCCTATCACCTGGGCCATAGCAAATGGTGATAAAACAACAGGGGTGAGCTTAATGATGGTCGATGAGGGGCTAGATACCGGCAAGCTACTAACCTACCGCACTCACCATCTAAGCGGCAACGAAACTACCCAACAGCTAACAGATAGTCTAATAAGCCTTAGCGATACCCTACTACAAGAATTTATACCACGTTACCTAACGGGCGAGCTAAAGCCAAAGGCCCAGCCCCACCCCGACAGGGCCACCTACTCGCGTAAACTCACTAAGCAAGATAGCTTAATAAACTGGTGCCTGCCAGCTAAACAAATCGAGCGTAATATCCGCGCCTTCACTGGCTGGCCCGGCAGCAAATGTACCTTAGGCAACATAGAGGTTATCATCACCAGCGCCATAGTAGTTCCAGGCCAGGGAGCACCGGGCGAGTACATTATTGATGGCAAACAACTCATTGTGTACACCGGCTCGAGCGCCCTATCAATTACTAGCCTAAAGCCGGCTGGTAAAAAAGATATGCCTATAGTCGCCTTTTTGGCTGGCTACCGCAATTTGTTATAAATAACCTACTAGGGATAAAAGGCCTATTGTTGACCTAGTATAGAATCGCGGTTTTTAATAACCTCTTGGCGGAGCTCTTCCATGGTAGCCGATACAACATCACGGTAATCTGGCCGGTTAATACTTAACCAGCGCAAGCTAGCGTATTCAGCCAAAACATCATCATCGGTGGCACCCTCAGGCGCACCGGCTTTAAGCTTTTGGTATATTTGGTCGTTTTGGTAATCGGCTGTATTGGCTGATACCCACTGGTTGGTAACATCCATATTGCGGTCAATAAAGGCCTCAAACTCGGCCAATTGAGCATCGCTTAGCCCATCACTTAGCTTGGTACCCACGCGTAGCTCTAGTTGCTCCCTAAAATACGCCAAAAACGCTTGTTTTTGTTCTTCGGGCAAGTCCCCTAGCCCAACTTGCTGCAAAAAATTATCGTCTAGTTGAAACATTACACCTTCCCTTTGTTAACACTTACCTTAAGTATAATACGTAACTACAAAAAATCGCAAATTAAGCCGCTTGTTCGCTATCTAAATCATCGACTAAGTACGCAGCCGCCCGTCGTTTTTCAATTAGCTCTGATTGATAGTTATCCAGTTCCTCCTGGAACAAGCCGCCAAACCGAGGTACGGCATCGTTCATCCACAGGATACCAGCATAAAACGTTACGGCATCACTATCATCACCAATACTTTTTGCTATTTTTTGAAAATCTTCGCGCTCACGGTAATCCGAGTGGAACTCATCTAGCCAGTGCGTAGCCCTCTCTGGGCTATCCTGTATTTCGCTGAACTCTTCGGCTTGCTCACCTGTCAATTCCTCAGATAACCTTAATATTACCCTCTCAGTTACATCGTTAGCAAATTGTTGCTTATATTCGGCCTTTTGCTCATCGCTAAGCGTTGCTAAATCGTAGCCCACGTTCGCCAAAAAGTTATCGTTTATTTCAAACATTGCCCACTCCTTTTGTTGTAATTGCCATACTAGACCGGAATTCCCTTAGCGCGTAGTATAGCCTTAGCGGCCTCTGACCAGCCTACAGATAGGTTCTGGTTCCAGGCATCAAAGCCTATACCAATCTTGCCGCCAAAGTTATGGATTGCAACATTTTGGCCAGTACTGGTTTGGAACACATTGCCACCAGTTTGGTTAAACAATTCGTGTAGTAAACCACCAGGGTTTTGGCCAGTCGCATGCGATTGACTCAATAGATCACGGATTAGGTGTTCAGGAGCACCATTTGTGTTAATGTTGGCCAAATGTTCTACCCCTGGCCCGGGTGGAGGTGGAGGGGGTGGTGGTGGCGGAGGGGTAGGCGCAGGTGGATTCAGCCAAGTATGCATTGCGCTACCGGCAAAGCTGCCAGCAGCTGCGCCCAATCCAAGCCCGCCCAAGAACGCCCTAGTACGTTTAATGGCCTGCTTATTTATATTTTTATTGGATTCAACGCTTATGCGGCTCTGTCCACTAAGTAACTGTGAAGTGTAGTCTGCCGTTACGCCAGCGTATTCCTTGGCCTTCCCAGATTTACCAATTAACTCATCCGTCTTGTCTGACATGGCCTTACGAATAGCCTCAAGTGCCGGATTGGAGTATATATCCGCGCCCTCTCGCTCCGACACCATCTTTCCGATAGCATCTTCGCGCGCACCAAAGTAAGTGATAGCTGCGCCCGCCCCGCCGGCAACTGCTAGCACGGCTGAAGTTACAGGGATACCAGCTGCCGTAAAGGCTGTGATCCCGTTAGTTACAAGACCTACACCAAAACCGGTAGCAAAGTTACGTCCGCTGCCTTTATTAATCCAGCTACCCACTTTTGCAGAGAACTTTTGGTACCACTTCAAATTATCTTGTCGTTCTTTCAGGCGAGTATTCGTCTGGCTGAATACTTCCCTAGCGGTTTGCACAGATAGGTCAAATGCATCGTCTATCTTCATTTGGCGTATGGCCGCCTCTACCTTTTTGCTAGAACCGGTTACATCAGTCTCGTACCGGCCACTCTCCATACCGGCTTTTATAAACTCTTTACTTACTTGCTGGTCAATCGCAGCAATTTCAGCACTTAGTTCTTTTGCTCGCTGTTCATTTTTACGGCGCCCGAACCAGTGAGTCGTGAGCCTTGCGTTTACCTCTGACAGCTCTTTAACCTTAGCCTCGTAATCACTCTTATATTTATCTAGGATTTCTTTACGAGTGCTATCAAACTGCTCTTTACGTTCCTGGGCCTTCTCAGCCTCATTCTTTTCTTTATCTTTTTTCGAAGATTCTTTAGCAGCCTTAATCTCTTCGCTAGCCGCCCTGCCCTCGGCAACCAGCGCCTCTAGCGCCGCTCTACGTTGCTTAGTAAGCTTATTGCCGTTTGTATTAAGCTCTTCACTTGCCGATTCGCCGTCTTTGACTAAGTCTTTTAGCTCAGCTTCACGCTCTGGGCTCAGCTTACCCTTACCACCAAGTTTTGCCTCGGCGTCCCTGCCCTCTTTAGCTAGCTTTTCAAGCTCAGCCCTACGCGTATCGGTTAGGGCTTTATCAGATGACTTTGCAGCCTGCCAACTAATGGCCATATCAAGTGCGTCAATTTGCTCCTGAATTTTAGCCTTCTCGCTAGCAGGAGCGCGCTCGAGCCTATCGCTCAGTTCTTTTTGCATCTTAGATAGCGAGTCAAGGCTCTTCTGTTCCTTCTCACCGGCCTTTCCATCTAGCTTTTGCTTAGCTTCTTCGCCCTCAGCTACTAGCTGTTCTAGTTCCGCCCTGCGCTCTGGCGTTAAGCTATCAGCTTTAGCTGGCTTTTTATTATCCGGCTTAAGGCCTAAGTTAACCTCTAAGCGATTAAGTACCGTATTTATACCCTCGGGCTTAGGTGTAGCAGGTATAGGCACGGCAGCAGGCTTAGGTGGAGTAGATGGGTTAGTTGTAGCCGCTTGTGGTATAGGAACAGGCATGCTCGCTGGAACCACAGGCATATCGACTTTCGGAGGGTTATCAATATCCGTCCATTGGATTATTTGCTCAGGTGCATCGACCGGCTTATCTGGCTCTTCTACGCTATCTTTTTTAGGATCAACAATGTCTTCAGCTGCAGGCTCTGGCTTTCCACCATATGTATCCTCTAATAAATTCATCTCATCACGATTTAGTGTTTGAGTCACTGTTGACCCGTCTGGCCTTGTAACGGTTACGACTATGGCATCTTCACCATCATCGTCATCAACAACCACCTCACCTACACCAGGGAGAGTATACGTCGGCTTAGTCTCATTTGCCTCTGGCGCATCGGATATATCGTTATTACCAGTAGGCACCTCGTTTGCCAATGACTGACTAGGGGACCTCGCATCTAAGCGTAGGGCTTCCGCGTCTAGCATCTTCTTTACAGTAGCGGCTGCTATCTCATTTGCAACAGCATCTTCGTTCTCTGAGCCAGAGTTACCATTTGGTGCACCTTCTCTCATAGTATTCTCTCTTTTTGATTTTTAACCTTATTGACTTACTTTATACCTTGGATATTACCATAAGCATATACCATTTAGCAATAGCTTTTTACTTTACTATTGCGTTAATGTTTAATATATGGCCAAAAGTATTGACATTTTAAGCACTTTGTGCTAAATTAATATACATCAACAGCCTATAGAGTATTGAGGTGGAAAGCGAGTAAACCTCTTAGGCCACGGTGAGGTACGTTAAAAACTTAGGTTATAGTGTCAAATCATGCTATTTCATGCCTATGTACATGCTACTTGTACTGTATTTAAGCTTGGCGTTATAGGCGTAAACTCCATTTTACCCCTGTTACGCCACGCTTAAAGCAGTCTGGTGAGCTTGCTCCCAAGTAGCTAGCGTAGGCAGTAGTGTGATTGATTATTTAGTTTTAACTCCTTAGGGTGTGGTTTTGGGCAGCAAGGCGATAACATAACTATCGCTTTACTGTCCAAAACCACTGTAAGTGGCGGAAGACCATTCGCTTTATCGGATGAAAATTCAGCAAAGCGGCAGGTCGCCGCCCGTCTCCAAGGAGAAGAAATGACCACCAGCAAGAATGCCACCGTCATGGTTGCCCGTACCCTTCTCACCGACCTCGTTGGTAAGGCCAAGGACAGGTACATCAGTCTGGCCAGGGCTGCCCTCAAGGCAGGCCGGGACAACCCCCAGATTGATGTGATCAAGAGGGCGGCCGACAAGGCCAACCGCGTCCTCAACTGCGAGACCAGTACGGTCGATCAGCTCAAGAACGCGATGACCGACTTGGCCAAGGCCATGGGCATCAAGGCGCCCCAGGTGCCTTCGTCGAGTGGTCGTGCCGCGACTACGCGCACGACCAGCAGCTCTTCCGGCAGCCGTAACAACGGCTCCGACGAAAAGCCGCCGGAGTGGGCCAAGAACTTCCTTGCCACCAATAAGAAGGGCAAGGTCGTCAAGGCGGCCTCACAGAGTTCTGTCGACAAGCTCACCGGCCGTGTCGATGGCATCGATGAGACCCTCAACAGCCTCGGCGTCGTCCTCCAAAAGGACGAAGCCGGCAAGGTCATCCGAGTGAAAGGTCGCCCCCAAGTGACCTTCGTCAACGGCTCGCCCATCCAGGTGATGGCAAGCCGGATCGGACACAGCGCCAACCCCATGCCCCAGTGGGTATGGTTGGCGGCGCTCATCGCCTCGCTCGTCATCTGGGGAGCACTGGCTTTCTCGACTGGCTTCGCCAGCCTGCCGACCACCATGGCGGCGGCTATTGGCAGCCTCGCCACACTGAGCCTCGGCCTGCTGACGCTCAACAGCTGGTTCGAAAACCGCTAGTAGGAAGAAAACCCATGCGAAAGATCTTTGCCGTCCTTACGGTGGCAGCTATCGTTCTGGCAGCGTTTGTTATCTACCTCTATCAGAACGCGGAGAGCCTGGCTAAAAACCAGGCCCAATCCCTGTGCACGAACCTGTCCTTGTTTCAGCTCGATCACGCAAACGGGGCGTCTTACGCCTCTGACACACTGATCGCCAGCTACAAGGCAGATCTGTTGCAGCTAGGTTTCACCTGCGAAGGTGGAACCGTCACTCATGTCGAGGTGATTGACGTCACCAACAGCATGATCCCTGTCGCGACCGACCCCACGTGTGAAGCCGATGGCAAGCTGAGCTTGCCGAAGGTTGACCACACAAAGTGGGAGAACAAAGTGGGGTCCAAGTGGTGGCCCGCCCAAGACGGAGCCGGAACCGGTTCATACCATGTTCAGCTCACGCCCGACAAGGGCTACGCCCTCACAAGCCCGGTCGAAGCAGACGTTACCGTTCAGTCCAAACTGACCGGCGACAACTGCAAAGCGAAGGTTGCCTCTGCCTACCAGTGCCGCGTAAGCGGGCTGAACGGCGGGCCGACATTCGTTGCGCTCGACCCGGGCAAACTTGGTCTCCACAGCTATGGTCGCCCCTTCACCGGGACAACCATCGCCGAGGCGCATCAGCACATTCAAAGCGAGTCGTTCTGCGACCCGGTATGGATGCTGCAGAAGTACCGCGAGTACGTGGACTACAAGGTGACTCCTGAGCAGGCTGACGCCAAGGCTCACGAGCTCATCGCTCAAGCCAAAGCCGGCGACAACAGCCAGTGGGATGAGATGGTGAACAAGATTTTGGCAAGTTTCGACAACGCCAAGAACTCTTTCACCACCCTCGACCCTGGGAGCTACCACTCCCTGGGGATCATCACTAACACGGTTGACGGTGTTCCGCGTATTGTTGACTTCATCGTCAACGATGATACGCGCGCGCCAGTCCTCCGGAGCGTGGTGACCTACACCGACGGAACGACCGCCACTCTGGACCTCAGGACGCTTTGCGACCTACAGGCCCGGACGAGCATCGGAAAGCCGGTTACTGGCTCAGCAAAGGCACCTAAGGCAGCCGAAATTCCTCGCAACCGTGAGGGTGATGTTGTCACTGTTGTGACGCCTGGTCCTACGACCACGGCAACCGCGACAGCGACCACAACGGCTACCGCCACGACCACGGCAACTGCTACCGCGACGGCTACGGCCACCGCAACAGCGACCGCTACGGTTACGGCAACCGCCACGGCCACGGTGACGCCGCCGGCGACCCTGCCCCCCAAGGCATCGGTCTCGCCATCGGCAACAGGTGGTCACCCTTCGGAATCCGCGTCGTTCACACCCACGTTGGACCCGACGCCAACACCGAAGGCTACCCCGCTCAAACCATGAGCGGGATCGGTCACACTACACTGCCCGGCGCTCTTCACAAGAGAGCGCCGGGCAAGACCCATGAAATACAATGATTTGACACTACTACCCTAAGCAATAACCCTTCTCAGCTATGAGAACATTAACAATCCACCATTTGCATGATACCTATTTAAACAACTATTAGTAACTAAAAGGAGAATATATGAACCTGCTTAAAACCATGCGTTTACACCCTGTTATTACAGGTGCTGTAACCGTTATTGCAGCCGTTGCAACCATTGCCGGCGCAACTTATGCGTGGGGCCCAAGCCGCCAGCTATACACCATGGCTCACCCGGCTGACCACCCTACGTTTGATTCAATTACCGACAACCCAAACTACGGTGATGAACGTGGCTTCACCACTGTTAAAGATGTTACCGCCAACGGTAACTTTAGCCACAACACCCAGCTTATACCTGGCCACGAATACATGGTACAGATATACATCCACAACGATGCATCTGAAACCCTAAACGCCAGTGGCGCCGCCATAGCCCACGATGTTGCAGCCCGCGCTGCCCTATCGGCTACCATTGATGGCAGCGACACAGTTGATGGTTTTATAACCAGCAGCAACGCCGACCCAAAGCTAATTTATGATAGCGCTACACTTACCAGCACTGGCAAAGTAACGCTTGAATACATAAAGGGTTCAGCTATGCTTTATACCAACCACCAAACCGCTAACTTAAGCGACAGTGTGATTACCACTGGTGTTACCGTGGGCAGCCACGATTTAAGCGGTAACTGGCTAGGCTGTTTAGACAGCGCCGGCTACCTACGCTTTAAGTTTAAAGTGCCAGCCCCTACCCCTCCACCAGTTGTAGATAAAGACATAACTGTGTGTGAGGTTAACAGTGGTAACATTAAAACTATCAAGCAGAGCGAGTACGACGCCCACCCAAGCCTATACGCTGACAAAAACAGCGACAAATGTAAGGTCAAGGTGTGTGATATCAATAGTGGTAGCGTAATTACTATCCAAAATGATGAATATAACGCCCACAAAGATAAGTACGCCAGCTCAGATAGTGATAAGTGTAAAACTATCACCGTGTGTGAGCTAAGCACAAAGACTGTTAAAACCATCAATAAAGATACCTATAACAGCAATACTAGCCTATATGCCGACCAGGATAGCACAACATGCCACCCTGTAGCGGTAACCGCAACCGAACTACCACATACTGGTATTGAGGGTGTGTTTGGCCTAGTTGGTGCAGGTGCGCTGACTTACGCTGGCTATGCCTATATAGCAAGCCGCCGCGCGTAAAGCTAAAAAGGCACTGACCGCTCTTTAAGGCCACTCATGCAAACGCTAAAGCCCCCGGTTGCGGGGGCTGTTTGCGTTTGGCTACTACTTTTTTATCTGTTATTTAAGCGTTCGCTTAACTAACTCACGGGTAAAGAACTCTAGCTTGTCGCCTATTTCGAGCTGCAGCTTCTTAGTGGTTTTTAGGCTGAGGCCACACATTTCGCCCTCGAACACCTCTTTGGCCTCGACTTGTTGGCGCTGCAGGTGAGTTATTTCAACCTCGGCCAGCTGCTCGTCGCCGCGCTTAACACGCACTAGTACGTTTGGCACCACCTTACCGCTGGTAACTTCGCCGCCACAGATGACTTCATCTTTCATAGTACGGAACACGCCTTTAACGGTCAGCTTGCCGATTTCGGTCTCTACCACCTCTGGTGCAAGCATCTGCTCCATGCTGGTGCGGGCATCATCTAGTAGCTCATAAATCACCTTATATAGGCGCACTTCTACCTTATCACGCATGGCCAGGCGCTTTACGGCTGGTGGCATAGATACGTTAAAACCATAGATAATACCGCCACTGGCGCTGGCCGAATTAATATCGGTTTCCTTAATATCACCCACGCCGCTACGCACGATATTTAGCTTGATTTCACCGGCTGTATCAACCAGGCGCAGGCTATCTACTACAGAGGTAAGCGAACCTTGCACATCGGCTTTTACAACCACGTTAAAATCTTGGCTATCGTGCTGCTGGGTCATCATCTTGAGTAAATCTGCCCCTGTTACATTGGTGCTAGCGGCATTACGCTCGCGCTCTATCTTAGCCTTTTCGACTAATAGGCGCGCCTCTTTTTCAGCCTTAACAACCGTAAATACATCACCAAACTGTGGAATGTTCTTAAAACCAGTTACCGTAACGGGCGTGCTTGGGCCAGCTTCTTTAAGTGTGCGGCCAGCGTAATCTAGCATGGTGCGCACCTTAGCGTAAGTGGTACCAGCCACCAAAAAATGGCCAGGTTTTAGCGTACCCTGTTCAACCAGTAGGCTCACTACACTCCCCTTGCCAGTTTCCATGTGCGCCTCTATTACTAGGCCTTCAGCTGGGGTATCTATATCAGCCCGCAGCTCTTCCATATCGGCTACAAGCAGCACGGTATCTAGTAATTTATCGACATTATCGCCCCGCTTAGCGCTTACCGGCACCATGATAGTGTCGCCGCCCCATTCTTCTGGGTTGAGGCCATGTTCGCTAGCTAGTTGAGCCTTAACCATATCAGGGTTAGCGGCCTCTTTATCGATCTTATTGATAGCAACAATAATTTTAGCGTTAGCACTGCGTGCAAAGCGGATTGCCTCAATAGTTTGCGGCTTTACGCCATCATCGGCCGCCACCACTATAATAACTACATCGGTAAGGGCCGCACCGTGCTGGCGCAGGGCCGCAAAAGCCTCGTGGCCAGGGGTATCTAGCAAAGTCATAACCCGGTTACCGCGCTTAGTTTGGTAAGCGCTAATATGTTGGGTAATACCACCAGCCTCGCCCTCAACCACCTTGGTGTCTAGCACGGCATCAAGCAGTGTCGTTTTACCATGGTCAACGTGCCCCATTACGGCCACAATTGGCGGGCGCTCCACCGCCTTGTCGCTTGGCGCATGAACGTGTCGCTCGGCCGTAACTTCGGCCTGCTTACGCTGCAACTCGGCCTCGATACCTAGTTCTTCCACTATAATTTGAGCGGTCTCAAAATCAATCCGCTGGTTAATAGTCGCGACAATGCCGTTTTTAAATAGTTCGCCAACTAGCTGGGTAACGGGCAGGTTGAGCGCCTCGGCTAACTCTCCCACCGTGATCGAATCGGCGATTACCAAGATTTTCTTATCTGGCTGTGCCATAGGGGCGGCTCCTCTCTGTCCATCACCCCTTTAATCAGTAAAGCGAGTGGCGAACTATTAATTAGTTGTCATTACTTCTTTTTCTTGTCCGCAAGGCTCAAGCTGATCTTACGGTTGTCTTTATCTATCTCAAGTACTGTGAACTCTTTGCGTTCGTTTAGCGTAAACACCTTTTCAGGGTCAACATCGCTACCGCCGCCAAGTTCGCTAATGTGCACTAGGGCTTCAACTGCTGGGCTTATTTGTACAAAGGCGCCAAATGGCGTAATGCGCGTTACAGTACCTTCGGTCTTTTCACCCTTTTTGAACTTCTCGACTTCATCAAGCCATGGATCTTTAGTAAGCTGCTTCATGCTTAGGCTTAGGCGGTCCTTATCGATGCTAATAATTTTAGCCTCAATGGTATCACCTACCTTAACGTAATCGGCTGGGCTATTTACACGCTCCCAGCTAATCTCGCTGATATGCACTAGGCCTTCGATACCATCTACGTTTACAAAGGCGCCAAAGTCAACTACGCCGGTAACAACACCCTTTACGGCGTCGCCTACGGCTAGTTTTTCAAACCGAGCGGCTAGGCCGTCTTTTACGGCTTCTTTTTCGCTAAAGATTAGCTTGTTGGTTTTGCGATCACAATCTAAGATACGAACCTTAAGGGTTTGGCCAATAAGGCTGTTTAAGCGCTGCAAGATCTCGTCCTTATCGGCGCTGCCTACACGTGGGTAATGCTCGGCACTTAGCTGGCTAACAGGCAGGAACCCGCGTACCCCTTCGTACTCAATCAGCATACCGCCACGGTTGGCGTCATATGGCTGTACATCAATAATTTCGCCGGCATCCATTCGTTCCTGGACATCTTCCCAGCCACGGTCTTTTGCGGCTTTGCGTAAGCTTAGCAGGCTGTAGCCGTTATCTAACTCGGCCTCTACTACGCTAGCGGTTACTTCATCACCTAAATCGAGCTGGCGGCTATAGCCAACCTCGCGGCGTGGCACGTAGCCAACACCTTGGGCGCCTAAATCAATTAATACTTCGTGTTTACGGACGCTTAGTACCTTACCGGTAACAACTTCGCCCGCTACGACCTGCTTTACACCGTCGCCGGCCAGCAAATCATCCATGGTTACATTGGCTTTTGCCATTCGTAACTCCTCTTTATGGTTAATATTATTCTATGGGCGTCTTAAAATAAGCGCCTACAGTTCTAATCTATTTTACACTAGTTTTACAGATGTGTCTAGGTATTATAACGCCACGCGTGAGCGGTAATAAGCTACGCCGGTACCGGCAAGTACGCTTAGTGCTAAAGCGCTAAATACGGTGTCTTCTGGGCCAGTAGTTGGCAAAGCAGTGGTTGGTACCGTAGAAGTCTTGGGAGTCTGGATAACAGATGAAGATGAGTTTGAGCTGCTATTAGTACTGCTGCTGCCATTTGCCGCTTGGGCCTGAGCTTGAGCCTTTTGCTCGGCTTCAGCCTGCTGCTGCTTTAGGGCCGCCTCGTTTTGGCTGGTTTGGTCTGTTGTGCTGCTAGAGCTGTTAGTTTGGCTAGTGTTTGTTGTGTCATTTTGAGCGACTGTGCCGCCAGTTTTACCAAGGTTATTTTTAAACAGTAAGACACCGCCAACAAGCAGTAAAAACAGTAAAAAACCGCCCAGTACATATCCCACCACAGAGCCTTGTTCGCGAATTCTCATAAGTATCCTCTCATAAACTTTGTGATTCTATAGCCTATTATACATCTTTTACAGGGTGATTGCAACATAAAATCCGTGCTAAACTAGGGGTATGTTAGTTACAATCGATACTGGTGGGACAAAAACTCTCATTTCGTCGTTCGGCCACGACGGAAAGATGGGTGAATCGATTAAGTTTCCCACCCCAGGTGAACCGGCCGAATATGCCAAGCTAGTAAAACAAGTCGTGCGTGAACGCTATGGCAACCAAAAGGTCGATGCCATTATTGTGGCCTTCCCTAGCGCTATAGATAAAGGCGTTGCCCTATGGGCGCCCAATATTGGACACGGCTGGGTCAATGTGCCGGTGCAGCGCTTATTGCAAGATATGCTCCCTGGTGTTCCCCTGCTAATAGAAAACGATGTTAAGCTGGCTGGCCTAGGTGAGGCCCGCGCTATGCGCAACATACCTGAAACCGCACTATATATCAGTATCAGCACTGGTATTGGCATAGGCCTCATCGGTAATGGCCGGATTGACCCGGCTATGCGTAAAAGCGAAGCTGGCCACATGTTCATCGAATACAACGGGCGCGTCCAGCGCTACGAATCGTTTGCTAGTGGTAGGGCGATTGTCAAAGTGTATAAAAAATTTGCGCGCGACATCACCAGCAAGCGTGTATGGCGCCAAATATCCGATAGGATCAGCCGCGGCTTGTTAGTGCTGATCCCTGTTATTCAACCCGAATATATAATATTTGGCGGTAGTGTTGGCACTTATTTTGAACGCTACGGCGACTACCTAAAGGATATTGTAGCCTCTCATTTGCCCGAGCATATCCCCTGCCCCAAAATAATTCAGGCTAAACACCCTGAAGAAGCCGTAGTTTACGGATGTTACTACTATGGAATTGATTACCTCGCTGATAAAGCAGCTGCAAAGCGCTAAACTTGCCACTCCAAGTGGCCAAACCATCTCTCTCACCAAGGGAGATGGTTTTCGTTGGGACCCAAGCCGCTTATGTATATATTACAACCCGGCCGACCCCCTAGCCTGCCAGCTAATCTTGCATGAGCTAGGCCACGCCACCTTAGGCCACAGCGGCTACACGCGTGATATCCAGCTATTACAAATGGAGCGAGCCGCCTGGAATGCGGCAAATGAACTAGCGCTGCAATATAGCGTGGACATAACAGATGATACCGTGGAAGATCACTTAGATACTTACCGGGATTGGATACACGCACGCTCCCTATGCCCTAAATGCGCCGCCACAGGCGTTCAAACGGGCCCTAGGGCTTACCAATGCCTAAGCTGCGGTAACCATTGGAGCGTCAACGAAGCCCGCACCTGCGGCCTAAAACGCGTTAACCAAACAAAATAACCCCTCTAAGGGGGTTATTTTGTCACATAAGCCTCTCAAAAGCTTATTAAGCAGCTTTATTAGCTTTGCCACGGCGGCTAATACGGCCACCCTTAGCGCCAGCTATGCGGGCTAGGTCTGGGTTAGCAGCAAAGCCACCAGTACGGCCGTTTTGGCCGCCTTTTGCGCCAATTTTAGCGTAAAAGTTAGGGTCTTTAGCTAAGTTCTTTTGTGCAGCCTTAAGGCCGCCAGCTTTTGTTCCTGCCATATTAGTTATCTCCTTCTACCCCACCTCGGGGTAAATAATATTAAAAGGGCCTGCCGCTACCTCTATAGGAGCGTGCAAAACCCTCGTTTTTATATCACATACGAGATGTGTATGAATTCATATTAGCACAAACAGTTCAAAATGTCAATGGTTACAAATATTATTTTTATGGTTATATAACTATTGCACTTATGTTTGCTGTGGTATATTATAAATAAGCACCTGTTTGGACCCTAGTTTTCAAACGATGGTCCACCACAGCAAAAAAGATTCTCGTTTTCTGCGAGATCCGAGAATCCACCATTAAAAACGCCCCTGCTTGGGCGTTTTTTAAGACCACATAAAATGATATCATATACTCATGCCTCCTATTAAAGCAAAATCCAAAAAACACAAAGTAATCATACTGACTATTTTTACGCTTATAGTCCTCGTTATAGCTGGTATCGTTGTGGCCCTAAGAGTCAAACAAGATACCCCTATTGGCAGCACCCAGACCGTAAAAGAATCTTACCTAGCCTGTGGCTGTGGCGGATGTGGTGGTGGCGAACCAGAAGTGGTGTACTACTCAATTTCAAAGGGTCAAGAGAGTGGTTATCGCCAAGCGATAGCAGATGATAAAACCGCAGCCGCGAGCAAGTCGTGCGCTAACATGGGCTGTAGTATTTGCAAGGACTTAAGGTTAATAGATTAATTCACTTCAACGTATCGCTCATTTAAATGGCCCATTGCTGTGGTATTTGCTAAAAGTAGCACCCTAACTGTTTTCCGCTATGCACTCTATTTGATTTTTAATTCACTGCCACTAGCCTCAAACAGTGTTGGTACGAATATAAACGGAATCAAATTAAAGAAAAAGACCATCCTATTCGGATGGTCTTTTTATAATTCGGCGCCGTGCTAGTTTCCCACTTGTGGCAGTATAATCGCCGCTGACGAGCTTGACTTCTGTGTTCGGAATGGGAACAGGTATTTCCTCGTCGCCATGGGCACCGAACTAAGGCTTTGCTCCTCGGAGGCTCCGCTTGGGCAGCCTGGGAAAAGCCTTAATTCGACGTCCATCTAGCACTAAATATTTTGTAAAATTGACGCTTGGTGCTGGTAGGCACCAATTACTAGTTAAGTCTACCTTGCCACCACCGTTAATGCAAGCATTAACGTATAGTGACTTGGACATAAAAAGGCAATGGGACTATTAGTACGCTTCGGCTACACATGTTACCATGCTTCCACCTTGCGCCTATCAAACTGTTAGTCTATCAGTGTCCTCATAGGGAATTCTAATCTTGAGGTTAGTTTCGCGCTTAATATGCTTTCAGCGCTTATCTAGTCCG
>JAVTWQ010000002.1:76497-105047 GCA_032229905.1 Saccharimonas sp. (SeqCode) | reverse complement strand
CCTACGACGCCACAGTAAGCCCAACCGTCCTGGCTGGTACAAAGATAGACAACCTGGTAACAGCAACGTATGTAAATAACCCAGCCAAGTCCATGACTGCCTCCGCCCCTACCCTAACCGTTGGCATAGCTCATGTGTTCGATCCACCTAGTGGGCTTAAGACAGTAGATGCTAGTAAGCTGCCTGTTATGACCTGGAAGATGGTATGGATTAACGATGGTAATGTATCGTCAGTTAATACTCAGGTACTTGACCCAGTGCCAGCTGGCACGACCTACGTGGTGGGTTCAATAGCCTGTACGGCAAAGGGTAGTTCGGTTACAACAACTTGTGTCTATGATGCGGCTCAAAACCGAGTGCGCTGGGAAGGCAATATTGCTCCAGATGCTGGCGGCACTACTGAAGCTAACTCACCTAATGCTGTGGTTATTACCTTTTCAACTTCAGTGCCAGCTAGTATGAACTCAGTCCAGAACCAAGCAATGGCTTATTACGATGAGAATGGTAATGGCTCTTTTGCTGACGAAGTAGCGGCTGGGCAAACCGCTATATTAACTAGGGACCCAGGGCTAGCTAGTGGCGGGGCGACTGTTTGGAGGAGGGTGCTTGCTAGTACGGGAGAAAACGAATTTGCCAACATCGCATTTGGTCTTTCTATTATAGCGTTAGGTGCTATGGTATCGGCACTGATCCTAAAACATAATAACTCTAATCTAAGTTCATAAAATAACAATGGTGCGGACGACAAAAGATAAGATATCAGCTCAAAAGTGCCTAATTATTATAGCTAGCATTACGGTTGGGCTTTTAATTTCAGCCAACAACGCAATGACAGCGCAGGCCATTAGCTATTTACCATTACAAAAAATCGCCACTCAACCAGAAGCAGCCGTTGGTTTCAGCGCTAGTAACGGAAACTACTGGGACAGCTCAATACACTCGATTGCATTTGAGGGCAACACTCTCATCCCTATCTACGGCGACTGGAACTTCAATTCAGATTCATGGGGCGGGGCTAATGCCCGCACCTCAATATTGCCGCTAGACCTTTCAACCAACCAATGGCTTACAAGTAAACAATTAATGACTGGCACGGAATCTAATAATATCTTCCGAACGATAAATGGACACCTGTACACACCTACAACCGATCCATCAATCTATGGTAGCGGCGGCTACGCTACCAATGCCAGCGGACAATGGGTGAGTCACTTCCCAGCCGGCCTCCAATCAGCCGTACATGTGTTTGATATGGCATCACTAAACGATAGCGACCAGGACCTGTGGGTATTTGGAGCTAGGGATGGAAGCGGCGGAGAGGGCGTCGCAGTAACTTGGCGCAGTACAGACGGAGGGGCAAATTGGTCTGAGGTAGCAACTGATGCAAACGACCCATCGTTCACCAGTAGAGGTTTCGAGCGAATGAAATGGGGCGCAGTACTTAACGGTAAGATGTACATGCAGGCCGATTCAGTCCAACCAGCCGCACCAATGCGGGTATTTGATGGAACGACCAACACCTGGAGCACTCTACCCCACCAAGATAACTGCACAACGCCTTTTTCCCTACCAAAGGCCCTAGTGTTTGATGGAAAGATTATATGCGGCAGACTTAGTGAAACTATGTACCTGTTTGATGGCACCAACGTAACAAGTGTTAGTAATGCCGATAGTGCTAACGTGAGTGATTTATTCATATACGGGGACTACCTATATACACTTTCAGATAATGGCCAAATAGCTCGGACGTCATCGTGGACAGAACCTTTCCAGGCTATTGGGCGAGTTATAATCCCTGACGGTGCCCTTGCAACAGCTATCGGAATATATAACGACAGATTGTACATAGGAGACAGAGAAGCCAATATATGGACAACACCCCAGGCCTTAACTACATTGCTACTTCAGGCACCTTCACCTTCAGCCGATAGTATAAATAACTCTTTAGTCTACCTTGACGGTACAACCGTTAACTTATCTGTTACTGGCTCAAATTTCGCTAGTGGAATTACCGCAGCAATAGACGGCGTAACTATGTCTACAACTATATCTTCATCGACTAGCCTCACCGTTGCCATAAACTCGAACAAGCTTAGCGTGGTACCGGGCACCGCTGGAGTAACGGCTAGTACATATAATGGACACACTTACTACACGAAAGATGCTTCCCTAAAGCTAACTAACCCAGACGGTGGAACATTCACGTACGAACTTCCTATAACAATTTGTCTTGTCGCATCATCCACCAGCCAACCCAATACTAGTGCAACAAACTCGACCACGACCACTATGCAATCAAATTCCGCACCTAAAAACTCCACCATAATGGCTAACAGGCCTGTCATAAAAACCTTAAAACTTCCTATAGCTCAAGCACTGCCAACCAACGTGCAGAGCCCAGGCCAAACAAGTACCCCATCTATAAGCAGCTCAACACCAACAACTGACAATAACGACACTACTAACTCACAGGCTACCCAGGCAGTAGCAAACTCCACTAACCCAATACTAAAAATAGCAGGTACGGCATCATTTGCTGGCGGCGGCCTACTGCTTCTATTCGGGTTATTTCGTATTATTCGGCGCCGCGGCTAAACACCGCGGCTATTTTAGTTGGAAAATTAAGGTTTAGTTCTGATATACTAAGCTAGGCCGGAGCTAAGAACGCTAAATATGCGGGTATCGTATAACGGCTATTATGCTACCTTCCCAAGGTAGAAACGAGAGTTCGACTCTCTCTACCCGCACCAATGCAGCCTTAAGTTGCTTTATATGATTTGTTACTGCTTAGTACCAGTTGTCCTGTTGTTCAATAAGCCATATATGTAAGCCCCAGCAACACCAGCTAATCCAACTGACATTATTAACGAAAACCAATCATTCTGTGTAGTAACAAACCGCTCACCACAAATGAACGCAATGGTTACGAAGGCGAAGCCAGCCCAGCCCGCTACTTTCCAGTTATGGCTTTTGCGCTTATAGGCTGATACCAAGAGGGCGACTGCCCCAGCTAGTATGAGCAGCCCAACTATTATATGAGCAACCACGGACCACTGGGTAAAGCCGTAACTCCAGAGCTGGTTTGCGTTGCTATTATCGGGGAACTCCGCGAATAGACTCGCCCAGACACCTAGCAAAAACTCTATACCGAGTAAGGCCAGTAGTCCGATTGCATGCTTATCTATGGAGTTTAGCTTACTCGGCACCTATTTCATTTCCTTAGCCATAAAATCTTTAAGCTTACCCACCGTCTCCATCATCTGGGCTGGGAACACTATTGTGCTGTTCTTTTCTACGGCGATCTCCGAAAGAGTCTGTAGATTACGGAGCTGCAATGCGACTGGATGAGCGGCAATAATATCGGCAGCCTCACCTAGCTTCTCGGCGCTCATCTGCTCACCTTCGGCAGCAATAATTTTGGCGCGGCGTTCACGCTCAGCCTCAGCCTGCTTAGCCATAGCGCGCTTCATGTCCTGTGGGAGCTCAATGTTTTGGATCTTAACGTTCTCGACATCAATACCCCAAACAGCAGTCTCTGAGTCAACAATCTCTTTGATCTTCTCTGACATCGATTCGCGGTTAGATAAAAGCTCATCTAGCTCAGCTGTACCCGCTACATCACGTAGTGCCGCCTGAGCAAACTGGCTTGTCGCATAGGTGTAGTTTACTGTCTCTAATACTGCCTTGCTGGCTTCAACAACACGAAAATACACAACAGCGTCTATATTAACCGTTACGTTATCTTTAGTAATCACCTCTTGCTTTGGTACATCAATTGGCGTAGAACGAATATCCACCCGGCGCATAGTCTGAATAAACGGCACTAGGAGGCGAAGGCCAGGCTCGCGTATACCTGTAAATTTACCAAGTGTCAAAACAACACCACGCTCATACTGATTTACTACTTTAATGCACATACTAAGCAGTACTACTATTACGGCTAAAACAAACCAAACCATGGAACCTCCTTTGTTATATATCTATTATAGCGCGTTATAATAGATATATGAACCGGGAACCGCTAGCGGAGCGAATGAGGCCGCAAAACTTGAATGACGTGATTGGGCAATCACACCTGCTTGCCGATGGTGAGATTTTGCGCCAAATTGTAAAAAACAAAGAACCTGTCAGCTTGATACTATGGGGCCCGCCAGGTACTGGCAAAACGACCCTGGCCCGTATTATTGCAAAAGAGGTTGATGCCGAATTTATTGAGTTAAGCGCAGTAACGAGTGGCAAAAAAGATGTCGAAAAGGTGGTTGAGCACGCCCGCCAAAACTGGAACCTAAACCTACGCACTATACTATTTGTAGATGAAATCCACCG
Organism: Saccharimonas sp. (SeqCode); assembly: GCA_032229905.1. GTDB lineage: Bacteria > Patescibacteriota > Saccharimonadia > Saccharimonadales > Saccharimonadaceae > Saccharimonas. Next base: position 100,721 of record JAVTWQ010000002.1, on the reverse strand, counting down.
TTTTAACAAAGCCCAGCAAGATGCATTTTTGCCACACGTCGAGTCCGGGCTCATCACCCTCATAGGCGCAACTACCGAAAACCCTAGCTTTGAGGTTATAAACCCACTTTTAAGCCGTAGCCGTGTGCTAGTATTGCAGCCGCTTAGTAAAAGTGAGGTTAAAACCGTAATAGAACGCGCCATTAAGTTGCTCGGTAAAGAAAAGGTGTTTACCGCAGAGGCCGTAGATTATTTAGCCGAACTCAGTGGCGGCGATGCCCGGGTAGCGCTTGGCAACGTAGAACTAGCCCTTAGCATAAACAGCAAAAAAGTTACGCCGGACACGGTAAGGGTCGCCGCCCAAACTAAACTACCCGGCTACGACAAAAAAGGCGACATGCATTATGACGTTGTTAGCGCCTTTATTAAGAGCATGCGCGGCAGCGATGTTACTGCCACCCTATACTACCTAAGCCGTATGATAGATGCCGGCGAAAACCCTAAGTTCATAGCCCGGCGCATGCTTATTTTTGCCAGCGAAGATATTGGAATAGCTGGTAACGGTGCCTTAAGCCTAGCCACCGCCTGCTTTCAGGCAGTTGAGAGGGTTGGCATGCCCGAGAGTAATTATATTTTATACCACACAGCCACTGCCCTGGCCCGTAGCGCCAAAAGCCGTGAGGTTGCCGACTTAATGAATTCTGCCAAGACACTAGCAAAACAGTACCCCGACGAGCCAGTACCATTACACATCCGTAACGCCCCAACAAAACTAATGAAAGACCTAGGCTACGGCAAAGGCTATGCATGGAAAGCTGATTTTACTCACCCTAAAGGCTTTTTGCCGCCAAGCGTCAGTAATGCTACAGGCAAAGAATAACACCCTCGTAAGGCTTCAGCACAACGTGGCCTCGCCGGCTAGTATGGCTAGCGGTAGGGCCAAGCGTGCTCATAACTACATGGTGTGCTCCGTGCGGTAAGTTTACCTGGCGAGTTTTGGCACTAAAATTCAATGCGATTATATAGCTTGTCCCCTCGTAGCTACGCTCATACACCAACACATTTTTCTTTTCATCAACCACATGCTCTTTATATGTGCCCTTTATCATAGTTTCATCGCGGTTACGTACCGCCAGCAAATGATGATACATGGTAAATACACTACCGGGGCGATGCTTTTGCCTATCTACATTAACCCTGCGATAGTTCTTCGCTACAGGTAGCCACGGCTTATGGTGGCTAAAGCCAGCATACTTACTGGTATTCCACTGCATAGGTGTGCGGAATGGATCACGCCCACCAAATATACCAGCTTGGGCTGATAAATCAGTCTGCTCACTGGGCTTTATTGGTACGTTTTGCATACCAATCTCATCGCCATAATATACTGTCGGGATACCAGGCAGGGTTAGCGAAAGCATAGCAATAAGCCTAGCCTGCTTTCGGCCAAACCGGCTAGCAATACGCGGCTGGTCATGGTTACTAAAGCAATAGCCCTCTATATCGGTCGGGCGTATCATAGCCTGGAACTCACGGATATAATCACCATACGCCTTAGCGCTCCACGGTAGCCACATACCGCCAAAATTAAACGGTATAGCAATACGCGGGTTTACATCATAAAGTAGCCTAAACTGATCAGCCACTGGCCCCAAGCCGCCATCTACGATTGCTTCAAAAAACACTATACGGTCCTTATAACCTTCAACCACCTGGGCCAGCTCCTGCAAGTACGGCACCAACTGCGGGCCAAACTTACTATATTTACGGATATGACCGTCGTAAGTGCCCTCAACCCCACCTTCGCGCAGTGGCTCGTCCTTAAACTCGTGCAGGTCTTTAGCCATATGGTTAACAGCATCCATCCTAAACCCATCTACGCCAAGTTCTAGCCAAAAACGCAGTACGTTTTTCATTTCTTCGCGCACCCTAGGGTTTTCCCAGTTTAAGTCTGGCTGTTCTTTAAAAAAGCTATGCAGGTAATACTCGCCACTCGCCCTATCAAACTCCCAGGCGCTACCACCAAACACGCTAACCCAGTTATTAGGTACGCTGCCATTACTAGCTGGTTTACGCCATATATAATAATCACGCTTGTCGCTACTTGTGCTACTAATAGCATCTTTAAACCATGGGTGTTCGCTGCTAGTATGGTTTGGCACGTAATCTATAACAACCTTAATCCCCCTGGCATGAGCTTGGTTTAATAACTCTTTAAAATCAGCTAATGTACCAAAAGTTGGGTCAACATCGCAGTAGTTGCTGACATCGTAACCCATATCAACCATGGGTGATGTGTAAAATGGACTAATCCAAATTGCGTCAATACCTAGGCTGTGGTGCTTGCTACGAATATGGTCTAGGTTATCAATAATCCCGCGCAAATCACCAATACCATCACCGCTGCTATCTTTAAAACTCCGTGGATATATTTGATATAATGCGTTTACATTTGCCCAGGCTTTCATGTATTTACCCCTCTGTTTTTACCGCCCACACCTTTAAGCAAGCGTATGCGTGTTTGTCTTATTCATTGCTAACAGGTTACCATAAATTGGTATTTACTTCCATAGCGCTTATGCTACAATGGTGATATAAACGGTGGTAAACAAAAAGAGGTAATATGAAAAGCAAAAAAATCATAGTTCAGTATATTGGTTAGTTAGATATTCAACTAAATCCAACAAAACTTATCTATATATCTTTTTGATGGCGCTTGCGCTCGTTGGCGTCTAGGTAGCGCTTGCGGAGGCGGAGGTTCTTTGGCGTAACTTCAAGCAGCTCATCATCATTCAAAAAGTCTATACACTGTTCTAGGCTCAAATCTGTAAACGGAGTCAGCTGAACCACACCATCGCTAGAGCTACTGCGCATGTTCGTCAGGTGTTTTGCCTTACAAACATTAATTTCCATATCCTCTTGGCGGCGGTTAATACCAATTATCATGCCGGCATATACGTTTACGCCCGGGCCAACCAGTAGTTCGCCGCGGCTTTCGGCGTTTTCGAGCGCATAAGGCGTGGTAACACCAGCCTCAAATGATATAAGTGCGCCATTACGCGTGCTTGGTAGCTTAGCACCAAGCGGCTGGTAGCCATGGGGCAGGCTATGCATAATAACCGTACCTTTTGTATCTGTTAGTAGAGCGTTACGCAGGCCAATAAGAGCGCGCGTTGTAATGTTATACGTCATGCGAGTTGCGCCACTAGCCGTTAGCTCTTGGTGGGTAAGCTCGGCTTTACGCTTGCCAAGTTCTTGGCTAATTACGCCAACAAATTCACCACCAATTTCGACCATTAGTTCTTCAACAGGTTCTTTGGTAATGCCATCCTGCTCAATAGTTACAACTTCTGGGCGGCCAACTTCAAATTCGTAGCCTTCGCGGCGCATAGCCTCAATAAGCACGCTCAAGTGCAGCTCACCACGGCCAGATACAACAAAACCTATTCCTTCTTCACGCACCCTTAGGGCCACGTTAGTTTCAAGCTCGCGCTGCAGGCGATCGCCAATTTGGCGGCTGGTTGTAAAGTCTCCTTCTTTGCCCTTCATTGGGCTGGTGTTTGGGCCAAGATACATACTGATAGTTGGCGCTTCAATCTCGAGCACCGGCAAGGCTTCGGGGGTTGCTTTATCAGCTAGAGTTTCACCAATATGTGCATCGGCAATACCTGTAATAGCTACGATGTCGCCAGCGCCAGCTTCGGCTATTTCCTCACGCTCTAGGCCGCGGTAACCAAACAGCTTGTCGATTTTAGCCGCCTTAACTGTGCCATCGCGCTTAATGAGCACAATTGGTAAATTACTTTTAACTTGGCCACGAGTAACACGGCCAATGGCATATTTACCTAGGAACGAATCATACTGCAAGCTTGTTACAAGCATTTGGAACGCGCCCGCGGTGTCGACACTTGGGGCTGGAATATCATTAATAATCGCTTCAAAAATAGGCGTTAGGTCAGTGTGCTCACTCGGGTTATCGGGTAGGGCTTTCCAAGCTTTGCCTTCACGGCCAATCGCATAATACACTGGGTAATGTAGCTGTGAATCGTCGGTAGCAAGCTCCAAAAATAAGTCCGATAGTTCATCTTCAACTTCGGCAATACGGCGAGCTGGTTTATCGATCTTGTTTATAACAACCACTGGTTTAAGCCCCATCTCCAGCGCCTTGCTTAATACAAACTTAGTCTGTGGCATTGGGCCTTCTTGGGCATCAACGATCAAAAGTACACCATCAGCCATATTAAGGGTGCGTTCTACCTCGCCGCTAAAATCGGCGTGTCCTGGCGTATCAACTATGTTAATTTTATAATCATCATAATAAATGCTGGTTTGTTTAGCGGTAATTGTAATACCGCGTTCGTGTTCCTGGTCGCCACTATCCATAATGAGCGATTGGCCCATTTCGGCCTGGTTATCACGGAACGTGTTGCTTTGTTTCAGTAGGCCATCAAGCATCGTGGTTTTGCCGTGATCCACGTGAGCAATAATGGCAATATTCCTAATTTTTGTAGTGTCTTTCATAAAATAACGGCCTGTACTTTTTAACAGACCTTCCTTATGTATAATTTTAGCATGATAAGACGGTTTTGTACAGATTAGCCGCGCAATGCTTGTGCAACACGCTTTGCAACCATGCCGTGGGCTACTTCACCCCAATGGACACCGTCTTGGACGTCGACCACTATATCTGATACATCAATGATCTGTAGTCCCAATTCTTCTCCCAGTTCGACGTATTCGTCATGAAGTTGCTGTGAAGCATCTTCCGCACCGACCCATAGCTCACCCCATTGGCCCGTATGCTTCACGATAGGTTGAGTCATGAGTAAAATCACCGGCTCGAAGTCGTGAAAATTTGGCTTCCTGCTTCGTAACAACGCGATCATAGATCGAAGCTTGTCAGCCACCTGATGAGGCGTCCAGTCGAAAATGCTCTTCAGTTCATTCAACCCAAGACTGATAATAATGGCGTCGAACGGGTAGTGGCTATCGAGCGCCACGGGAAGTTCAGTCATACCGTTTCGGCCCTCAAACCCAGGGCGTGGGTCGTCACTATCAAGCGTACGGGCGCACAAATTCTCCTCGACAATCCTCACCTCGTCACCCATGATCTTTTGGACCACTCCTGGCCAGCGAGTGCCATAACCATATCGTTCAAACTTTGTAGTCGGAATAAGCCCCCAGGCATTTGAATCTCCATACACGAGAACTGTCTTCATATAGGTACTATTTTACACTACCCCGTCAGAAAAAACTTCCCACAAATAAAGCCCGGTATAAAACCGGGCCATATTCTTGGTGGAGCTACAGGGATTCAAACCCTGGACCTCAGCGCTGCCAGCGCTGCGCTCTAATCAGCTGAGCTATAGCCCCAAATATTCTTAGCGTATTCCTCCGCTATCATAGATAATTCTACCTGAATATTTGCGCCCCGACAAGTGATAACACATACGCCCATGTATCCCGGCCTTATTGTTGGCTTTCCTATAGTCCGAGGGTCCGGACGAGTGCTATAAAACTGCGATTTAGATAGGCCCAGTTCATTACTCCAATACTGCACTAATTCCTCAAGCTGTTGATCTGCCCTATACTGTACCGCCGCCTTAATTACAGATATATCTACACCATAACAGTTCTTTAACAATCCTAGGTATATCTTAAGCGTAACGGGGTCGCTACCCCCAAGGCTAAGACCACTATACGAACGAGATTTGCGTCCCTCACCTAAGTAGAGCATAGCTAAACTAACTTTATCACCGTCAATCTTATCCCCAGAAGATACAACCCTACGTGCCTCTTCGAGGATCTTATTCAGGCCACCTTCTCTGATTTGCTTAATCTTATCACCCGCAAGCAACCTAGCGCGTCCTAGATGTTCAATGTTAGCCTGTTTTATTTTTTGCATATAATCCCCATCCATCACAATGCCCCTACAAATGTACGTAAGGGATGATTTAGGAATGTAACCAACCTCTATCTGTATCTCTTCATATGTCATACCACTAGATCTAAGCTGCCGGATATTTTGCTTGAGCGATTCATCATATTTATTCATACTCTTACTATATACTACGCCGGTACGAATTTAATATAATAATTTACCCGCAAAAACGGGTAAATTAAGTTGCTGTTGCGCGCCCACCCGGGGCACGGTGTAATACTGTTTTACAGCTGTTTGTTTTAAGCGCATAGGCACCCCTATTGCGCACCAGCATAATAGTAGTATGCACCACTTACCGCAAAAGCACAAGCATGTTATAGTGCTGATATGGTAAAGCAAAAACCCACACCAATTTGGATAGATATGATGGGCTGGACCGGTGTTGTTTTAGTGCTGGGCGCCTATGCCCTACTTAGTTTTGGCGTTATTGAACCAGATTATAAATTCCAGCTGCCCACACTTATTGGTTCACTTGCTGTCGCCATAGAGGCCTGGGCTAAAAAAGATAAACAGCCGGCCATACTCAACTTTATTTTTGCCGCTATAGCCGCCATTGCCTTATTCCGCTTGCTAAGTTTACAGTAGTGTGCTTAACTAGTCATGTTCAGAGCACACGCGAGAAATAGAAATCTTGGTTCCCTAATCTTCGCTAAAGGTCGACCTGACAAGTATTAGTATGAAGATTAAGGAATAAAGGAAAAATTATGGATCAGAAACAGAACCTATTTGTAGGTAGCTTGGCATACGCCACTACTGACGACACACTTAAAGCATTTTTTGAAACTATTGGTGAAGTTGAAAGCGCACGTGTTGCTACCGACCGCGAAAGCGGACGCAGCCGCGGCTTCGGCTTTGTTACATTTGTAGACGCAGCTAACAACCAAAAAGCAGTTGACGAACTCAACGGCAAAGAACTTGATGGCCGCGCTATCAATGTTAGCCTAGCACGCCCTAAGGAAGACCGCCCACGCCGCGATGGCAACGGTGGTGGTTTCCGTGGCGGTAACGGTGGCGGCGACCGCGGTGGCAACAGCTTCCGCCAACGCAGCTGGTAATTAGCTACTAAACCCTAAAAGAACCTGTGGTTAAACCCCGGGTTCTTTTTTTGTGCCCTGTTTAAGCCAGCTAAATTGTAACGGGCGCCTACTATAGCTTGGCAGCACATTAGCCCATAGCGCAATAGCAAATATCACCGCAAAGCCACACATTATAGATGGCAGACCGCTGGTTGTATTATGATCTATCACGTTGACCAAAGTGGATGGCACCATAAACGCTGCATAACCAAGCACTAATGCCCATAGGGCCTTTTTAATATGCTTCGGAGCCACTTTTGCCCTGTTAACCGAATAAACTATGTTGCCGAGTAGCAAGCCATAATAGTAGAGCATATATATAAAAGCTAGCGTGGGCTGCTGCTCTATGATAACGTAATTGCCGTAGCAAACACCCGAGCCCAGGCTACTAGTAGAGACCACAAACCAAGTCGCAAAAGCTAGGCCCAGGCCATAAGGGATGGCGTATATCCACCGGCGAGTGTCGTTACTCATTTTAGCCGCTAGGTGTATGCCGAGTGGCGGCAAGAACGTAATTGCTATATAGCCAAACTGGGCCCAGCTTAAGCTACTTAATCCCCACCGGCCTTCGCATATATTGTATTCTGCCAGCTGAAAGGTCGCCAAGCATACTAATAGCGCTACTGTGATCTTTGTTACGGTACTTAGTTTATAGCGAAACAATGTATGGGCTGCTAAGGTAATCTCTATCAAAAAAGTTGCTATCATAACGGGCGGCGAAAAACAGTAGAATCGCCCAGGCTTTAGGTATCTCATAATGGTTATTGTACCCAAAAATAAATATATTTATAAGCCCTAATATGTAACTATCGTACTTTAGTATATAGACTACTTTATCGTTAGTGTACTATTGACACTTACTTAAATATTCCCTACAATCAAAGTATTACAAAACTATAAATCGTTAAGAGGAGCTAGTATTATGAGACCGTTACAAAAAGAAATCATTGAAAAACTAGGCGTACGCCCAGTTATAAACCCCGAGGAAGAGATAGCCAACCGGCGTGAGTTTTTAGCACGCTACCTCGGCGGTTCATCAGCCCTTGGTTTTGTCCTAGGGATTTCGGGCGGGCAAGATTCTTTGCTAGCCGGTATACTTGCCCAGCAAGCAGCTGAGCTGCTACGAGCTAGTGGCAGAGGCGCCAGTTTCCACGCCGCCCTCTTGCCGTATGGCGACCAAGCCGACCGCGGCGACGCACTGCTTGCAATCAACACAATAAAGCCGGATTATACCCATGATTTTAATATTAAAACCGCTACTGATGCACTAGCCGAAGAGTTTGCTTTAAAGGAGGGCCGCCCACTACTCGACTATCACAAAGGTAACGTAAAAGCCCGCATACGAATGATCGTACAGTATATGTCTTCAGGCATGGATACCCTAAGAGTAATTGGCACCGACCATGCCGCTGAAGCTGTGGCTGGGTTTTTCACAAAGTACGGTGATGGTGGGGCCGATGTTGTGCCGCTAGCCGGGCTAAATAAGCGCCAAGGCCGGCAAATGCTAGTAGCACTTGGCGTGCCGCCTGTATTTATCCAAAAGCCACCTACAGCCGACCTGCTAGACACTAGGCCCGGCCAGCCCGATGAAGTTGAGCTCGGCCTAAGCTACGATACATACGATGACTACCTTGAGGGCAAAGAGATAGATCCTAACGATGCTGATAAAATTGAGCGAGAATACATAGCCACACTCCATAAACGTGAGCTGCCAACTGCCTACCAGCCACGCGACTAAAAGGCATAGTGTTCTATTGACACTAATGCATAATCTTGGTATACTGTAGTTATGAATTACCAAACGCCTTATGAGCCGCCTATTGTTACCGTAGATGCAATCATATTCACCTTAATTGCTAATGAGCTACATGTAATGGTAGTAAAGCGGACCGATGAGCCCTTTAAGGGGCACTGGGCCCTACCCGGTGGATACAGTGCGGCTGGCCAAACTACAATTGAGGCTTTAGTGCAAAAGGTAAAAACCAAAGCCGGTATAGACATGGATAGCCTAAACTATTTTGAACAACTATATACATTCGATACCGTGGGGCGCGACCCGCGCGGACACGCCGTGTCTATTAGCTATGTGGCCTGCGGGACTAACTTAGAACCTAGCGGTGGCAACCATGAAGTAAAATTCGTCCCTGTCGATAGCCTGCCCGTACTAGCCTACGACCACGAGGATATAATAAAATATGCCCGCGAGCGCATAGCAAATAAACTTATGTACACTAATATAGCCTTTAGTTTGCTACCTGAAAAGTTTACCCTTACCCAACTGCAAACTGTCTACGAAGCCGTGCTTGGCCGCGAGTTAGATAAGCGCAACTTCCGTAAAAAATTCCTAACCCTGAACCTAATCCACGAAACTGGTGAAAACTGGCGCGAAGGCGCCCACCGCCCAGCCGCCCTATATGCGTTCAATAGCAAAACCCTCGAGGTTTTATCGCGCAATTTTGATTAAAACTGCCCCTACATTGAAAATGGCCGCGACCCCCTAGGGGACCGCGGCCTTTTGATGAAACCAAGCTACCTATCAACTAGATAACTATCGCTCAACTTGTTTCACACTGCACCAGCGCCTTAGCCGCCAAACCCACCCATAGCCGTCTGGCTAAAGGTGGCCGTCTGGCTGGCACGCACCGCAGACTGGCTGATAACGCCAAATGCCTTACGGATGTCCGACGGCGTGTTTTTGGGAGTCAGAATCCACTCATCAAGGATCCCAATCTCCTTGAACACCTGGGCAAAATCGGTGGAGCCATCTGCAACTCCAACGCCGGCGATGATGTGCTGTTCGGTCTTCAGGAGGCCCTGAATCATATTCAGGACCTCCTTGGGACGCGTATAGCCATTGTCAGCGCCATCTGTCACGATGACCGTCAAAGCACGAGCCGCCACGCCATTCTGCTCAAAATCTGCCATCTTGGTCGCCACAGTTGTAAGGGCAACCTTAATGGTGTCATAGAGCGGCGTGCCGCCACTTGGGTTGAAGTTGTGCACATCCAGACGGGGGACCACATCCAGTGTTGTGTAGCCGCTGAGCAGCCCGCGGTTCAAAAGCCGCGTACTCATCAGCACGCCCGCCGACTGCTTGGACCCATTGAGGGAATCGATGACCATATTGTGGCCATCGCGCACCGCTTCGGTGTTGCCTGCCACAAACCGGATCGAACCGCTGTCGTCAACGATCTGGGTCACCAGCAAAACCTCTGCCGTACCCAAGTCGTCGTAGTCAACATCACCCAGGCCGGCCGTGATGTCCGGTCCAAGGTTGTCCACTGTCAATTGCATGGCAGCTGTGGCCGAGGCGTCGAGCCCTGCCCTACCCAAAAGGGCAGACAGGGACTGATTCTGGGTATTATCCATCTTTCTCTCCTTACAAGAGCTTGTAAAATGCACTGATCTCAGATGTTGAGGTCAGGCCAGGTATCCAGGGGGTCGGTCGAGCTGACTACGTGCATACCGGCCGCCTTAAAGCGGTCGAACGCTTGGTCAGCATCGGGCCCATAGTCGTACAGAACGTTGCCAGAAGCATCCTTGGCCACAATGGCCGTGGTGCAGTCTTCTAGCAGGTACACCTTGCGGGCAAGTGCGGGATCTTTTGCCAAGATCTCGCGCAGCAGATCATCGATCGTCCACGCCACGCAGTGCGACTTTGCCTGGCCAGTGATGACCAAAGCGTCGTACGTCATGAGGGCTTCGATGAACTTGACGTTGCGAGGAACGGGTGTGCCGTTGCCAAGCGTTGTCACCTCAGGGCCAAGCACTGAGTAGTTCTCGACGAGCGGGTGCGTCCCTTTGATCTCAATCCCGGGCTGCGCACCGCGCACCATGCCATGGAACGCCATTGCCTCAGCCAGTCCAGAAACCAGCGTGTGGCCCTTGTCTCCCAAGATGCCATGGTACGGCCAGATAGTGAGAGCGTAGCGCCCTCGCTTCTCCAACTCAGCGGTGTAGTGCTCGACATGCTTTTGCGCCGCCATCAAGCTGATGCCGAGCGCCGAAGTCATAACCGGGTTGGGCCGCCACTTGCCCGACACCACATCAGCATTGCCAATGCTAGTGAACGGAGCCGGGTGGCTGCCCTGGTCGTCCACCCAAAAAACTGGATGGAAAATCGCGTACACACGGTGCGTGTCGAGCGTGGCAGTAATGTGCGTGATGGCCGGCAGGTTGCGGTATAGAAACTCAACCAGTCGCCGAGCATCATCCACCGCGCCCGTACCGGACATGCCAGCCACGTACAGTTCACCCTGCGGGTTGCAGAACGTGTTCTGGACGTCAATGGCGAGCACACCCAACTTGAACTTGTCGGTCACCGCCGCCTTGATGCCTGACGCAATGCGCACACGCTCTGCCTCAGTCTGCAGTGCGCTGTAATCGATCCAACGATCAGACACCACGTTGTTCGGGTTGTAGAACGTGGGTAGGTTCATGGTAGTCATGGTAGGTCCTTTCTTGTTCCTACTTGATTTGAATAAGCGTGATATCTTGACTAGAAACCACGTACATACCACCTGGTCCTGCGACCAAATAGCTTTGGCTGTCGACAAACGGCTCAGTATCGGGGAACTCACGTTCCTTTACAATCTGATCGTTTGCGATCATCAAGCGTACAATCCCGTCATCTGTACTCACAAAAAGCGAGTGCGAAATAGCAAGATGTCCGCGAATCCCGCGGCCAAGCCAAGAATCGCTCCCCAGCCCAGCCACTTCACTAGCGATCAAGCAACCCGCTGCATCAAATACGTAACACGCATTGATAAGCTGACCCTTAACCTGCGATGTAGTCATAAACCACACCTTACCTGTGCCAAAGTAGCACACTGCATCAGTCAGCTGTCCAACCAGCGGCGGCAATTCAACCTTGTCGTTCAAACCAGTGTTACCTGGCGTGAACAAAAACCCTCTGGTTATGTCTCCGGCTCGGTAAAACCCAAAACCTTGCTGGTTGCCCGACCAGAGCAGTGTCTGCCCCGACAAAACATCACCAAGATATTTAGGCCCAAGCCGTCCACTCTCCAGTAGCTGACCCGCTGACTCCCAGTACAAGTGGTTGTCATTGGTATCAAACACCGGTAACCGCCCACGATAAACGGCCACGCTTGATTTCTCAAACGCGCCATCCCCCTGAACTGCTAGAAGTGTCTCGCCAGCACCAATATAAGTGGTGTCGCCCTGAATCTTAAACCGTAATTCAGGGCTCAGTTCAGCCGACATGAGGCGCCTCCCGCCTTCACGGTATAGCGCACCATCTTGCTGATACAGATAGCGCAGAACCCCTGCCTGGTTGACAACCTGTACGATACGCCCGTTGGTGGCAAAGATACTCCGAGCAGACACCTGCCCGCGGACCGTCATCACCTTTTGAGTAGCACCAGGGGCACTACACTGTGGGCACACAGTACGGGCATGCAAAGTCCCGCACCCTGTGCACATCGTAAACCGCAACGTGTTTAGCATCGCCTCTGGGAAAGGTTCACGCAAATCGTGCGCAAATACCTTCTCCAAATAACCAAGCCATTCATCGGGCATGTATGCGTAAGGTAGTGCGGGCTTCGGGTAAATAACATCCTGGTTCAGGAAAGTTACCCTCCTTAAAACACGCTCATCAAACGCAAGCCTTTTGCCATTACTCGGCCGGTGAACACCACCAAACGGGCCCACATACAAAAGCGATTGGAGCAACATCACAAAGAATGCATACCAATCACTCTGAGTATTATGGGGTTGCGCCAGCGCCAGCCTGTCCGACTGGCACCGCAACGGGTCCACAAACCTTGTCGTAAATGCACGGCACTGGTACGCCCCAAACTGCATGCTGTCGGCATCGATGATTCTCACATCGCGACCATCAGTCATCACATTTAGGTCATTAAAGTCTCCGATAACAACGCCGCTACTGTGGATTTGGTCCACCACGCGCCGTAATACCCTAAAGACATCTAGTACCTGGTTATTATCAACGCCTCCGTTCTCTCGGTAATTCCGTACGCCGTAGTTCATCAGTTCCGTCATACCAGCCGCGAACGGCATAGTATATCCAACCAAATTTTTACTAGACGCATCATAGGCTAGTGCCACCGGAGCGAAAACCTGAGCAGGCAAGCCACTCGGAAATTCCGGTAACTTACGTTGCTGTTCGGCAATCCTTTGCATGGCAGCCGCCTGGGCTGCAATATCACCCTCAAAATCAGGGTGACCTGGCTCTTTGTAGTGTTTTAAGACAGTGTCAGCATTGATTTTGTAGATCTCTGCCTCGCCACCCACACCGACAAGCCTACCCGCATCAAAGCGGAGTAGCTTGCCATTTACAACAGCCTTAGTCATTACTCTTCCTTTCTAGTATGGGGCTCGCCTTGCAACAATAAGCGTCGTGTCATCATGGAGTAATCCGTGTTCCGGGTTAGCCACTGGGAAATCCCGCGCCATCAGCCTTAACTGCCGACTCACTAAGTCAAGGTTGCCCTTAAAATAGCGATCATTCAGCCAAAACTGATCAATGCCACCCACCAGGCCCTCAAGCCCAGGCAAGTTACGCCCAGCGTGTCGGACAATATCATCCACGCCATCTGTACCAAGCACAAATGAGTCGATTGAATCAATCGGCCTTTCGGCGACCGGCGCCAAGTTAACCTCGCGTGGGTCAATCCTCAGTTCCGACTCAAGCAAACGATAGGCAAGGTATGGTGGCATATTACCTGGGTATGGACCAAGCGCTAGCACCTGACCATTGATAAGCAAGACACCATCACCACAAGCAAAAAACGTTGCCGTTTCTTGCGTTAGCACAGCTCCCACCAGTGTGAACAGCAAAAAGTCTTCCACTGTTTTCCGGTAATCACCGCCTAGACTCTGCGCAATCACGTCAAGTTGCGATACAACCTGACGCTCAAGCCGCTTCCAGTCGATCGCTCGTCTGGAAGCGTACATGCGCGCGATATGCTCAGTTACTAAACGAACACCCAGCTGGGCGCCCACCTCAGATTTCAAACCACTGCTGCAGCCATCGGCTACAACCATAATGGTCAATCCTTCATATTCAGTCACTGCAAGTGCATCCTGATTGTTTTTGTAAACCACTCTGTGGTCGCGTCCAACAACCGAACCACTTGCAATCTGGAATGGCCCGCTCATGTCACCTCCTTAGTGTGAAATAAGTTGTTAAGCTGCAAGGAGCCGCAAATGCGTCGCTCGCTTGGTTCCGCCCGCCTCCAATCCTTTTCAGGGAAAGCTTCAATGTTATTTACATATCATTGATAGTGTAAATATAACACTTACTATAATATGAAGTAAATAGTAAATGTAAATATTACAATAACTATACAAAAACTACCCCTTGGGTGTTAAAAATATCTAGTCAGGCCGTTTGCAAACCAACAAAGTATTTGTTATGGGCTGCTCTACAGGCTCTAACTTATCGTTAACCATAGCGTACACCTTGGCGGCCGGTGCAAACCGATTATCAATCAACCAAGTGTTCCGAATAGCCCGCGTACCATCGGCAATAATAAACCCAGCCTCCCCCACTTCCCTGCACCACTCCTCGTGCGAAAAGAAACAAAAACGTTCGTGCATTTCGCTTTTCCAGCTATTTACATAGTCCTTTTTAGCCAAGAAATCACACAGATCGGCATGTCGCATACGGTAATAATCATCACCATCTACTTGTACTAACTCTATGCTAATGCCATCACCCTCGCTTTGCCTAAAGTCTTTAGTAAACCGCTTAAAACGGGCCAATGTAGATAACCCCCTTAAAAATCCTGCGAGTTCAACCCCTTCAAGCTGCCAGCCTAAATCAGCCGGGTTATCGCCATCATCGCTCGTAAACTGTACATAAACTAGCTTATCAGGCTCATCTGGGCCAACTACATCGTAATTGATATATACTCCGCCCGGCGCAGTCATTTCATAGGTACGCTTTAAAAAGCGCTTTAGTTCTGCTCGGCCCATATATGATTCAATCTCGTGAGTAAGGGCCATGGTAATAACCGTATCCATGCTGCCAGAGCGAAACAGCTCGGCCTGCATAATATTACGCTGGTAAAAGAACATGTTTTCATCACCAAACTCACCATTAGTTTTGCGCTGTTGGCAGATCTCATATAGGGCCCTAGTTACTTCCACTCCGTAAAAATCACTTTCGAATAGTTCTGGGCGCTCACTTAAAAGCTTCAGGGTTTGCCCAGTCGCGCAGCCAATATCAACAATTTTGCCTGGCCTAACATACGGCGCGATGTCGTCTACCTTGCGCCATGCATTGTCCTCAAAAGCCTGTCGATAAGTAGTATAGTCGCGAGTAGTTGTTATGTCGCCGTCGCCACCTGCTATCAAAGGATCGGTGAATATATATTTTAAGTAAGCTGCTATGTTATAGCGTTCATAATATCGAGCCGATTCTGGTTGCATATACTCACGTACCAAAGTACTGTCTTGCCAATCACTACCGCTAACCGCAACCGCTTCAACAACATCCCACGGCAGAGCCTGGGGTGTTCCACTCTCGGCGCTATCTATAGAAAACCCGAGTTCTTTATACTGAGCCGCCACTTCTTCGGTTGAGCACACAACTAGCGTATTATTGGGCGTAAGTTCAACCCGCCCATCGGTATTGGTACGAATTTGCTCTACTAAGTAGTGAGCAAAATTAGTCTTATAGCCCCGGTTAGGTATCAAAAATACCTCACTTGGCAAGTTTTCAATCGCAACTACATGTTCAATCATGCCTAAACGGCGTGCGCCAGTTATTGGATTGCGCTGCGTACCACCGTGATCGGCCGATGTAACCGCCCAAATAACCTCCGCGCCGCCGTTTTCAGCTAAAAGCCCCCTCAAATGATCTACTTGAAACTTAGTGATAGCATGGTGCCGGCCAGGCATAAGTATATATTTCATACTAGCTGTAGGGCTTTCCGGCCAAGCCTGCTCGTCCTTTTAATTCGGTCTCTTTCTGTCATTTATCACCTCCCTTTAGCAGTCGTTCGGATATCTCAACCTGGGCCAGTAAGTCCTGTGGGCTAAAACGGCGGCGTTCGGGCAGCTCAACCCAATCACCATTATCTGGCGACGATGCCTCCTCAACAGTATGAGTTAAGCGGCGCCAGTGAAGTTTTTCACGGATATCTTTAGGGTTATTAGGGTTTACGCGAGTGTATTGCAAGACACTGCAGTTTTTAAACCCATACTGTGAATTGCCATCTAGCGCCTCCCACTCTTCGGGCAGCATGCGCTCAATGGCATAGCGCCATACGTTCATGGTGTCGCCATGGGTAATAAACAGTACCTTACCCTCAGGGTATTCACGGGCTAATGTAGCCTGCATGTCGCGCACCCTTGCGTATACATCCATAAGGCTCTCGCCACCGGTCAGGCGAGCATACCACGGGTTTAGCTGCTTTTCGCGCTCGACAAATGGGAATTTTTGCTTTTGTTCCGTACGGCTTAGCCGGCCATATTCACCCCAGTCTCTTTCAATTACGCGGTCCTCATGGGTCCAGCGTACAGCTTGGTCGCCACTGATATAAGCAGCCGTTTCTCGGGTCCTAATAAACGGTGAAAAGTAGCAAACATCAAAATATTCCATGCCACCTAAGTTTTTGGTTATCCATTGCCCGGCATTGATAGCTTGCTGTACCCCGTTGTATGTTAACCGGTGCCTCCAATCGGACCGAGCTTTTACCATATCAATATAAGCACTATCAGTAACATCACTATCGATTCGCTGTACTATATTGGCTTCGGATTCACCGTGTCTTATAAAAACAATTTCCCTTGGCATAGACATATTAGCATCTCCATTCATGCTTCATTATAAATATAAAAAATAATTTGTAAATAGTGTTGACACTACACTAAGTGTTTGGTAGAGTAAGAATATAGTTAGTGTATATAGTACAATAAGTACAGAAAGAGAGCCTTCAATGAACGCAATCAAACCAAACCAAAGCTACGGCGAAGTAATCGCCATAAATGTCGATATACAGAATGATTTTTGTGAAGGCGGCACCCTTAAGGTTAAAGGTGGTGCCAAAGTTGCCAAAAAGGCTACCGGTATTGACCAATGGGTGGCCAGTAAAGGTGGCCTAGTAGTTGCAACCGGCGACTGGCACCCACGCGACACAGCCCATTTTGCTATCAATGGTGGCCCCTGGCCAGTTCACTGTGTTGAAGATACAACCGGAGCGGCTTTCCACCCCAACCTAGTATTGCCGAATAACGCAGCCATTGCCTATAAAGGCCAAAGTAAGGTGGATGACGGCTACTCAGGCGCAGAAGCCCTACTAAAACCCGGCAGCGTACTAGGAGATATTGTAAATGACCTACCCGGCAATGAGCGTACCGTTATTAACGCCATCGAAAGAGTAATCAAGGTAAACGCGGGGCTTGGCAAGCGCACCTTAGGGTTAGTATTTGGCATTGCCGGTGATTGGTGTGTTGCCGCAACTGCCGAAAGCCTGAGCCAGCTTATCGGTCCAGATTTTGACCTGGCCTATATAGCTGAAGCTACGGTCAGTATCGATAAACTAGCAGCCGAGGCTAAAATGGCTACCCTATCCGAGGAAGCTGGCATGCTGGCTATAAGCATAGCCGAGCTAAAGGCCAACGTAGTAATAGATAAATCAAGGCTGGAGCGATAATATGGAAAAGCTACTAAATATTCAAGATCAGTATAAGTTCCCAATGGGCCAGCTAATATACGAGCAGGCGCCAACAGCTGAAGTAACGTTCAAAATGCATAACCGTAACAAAAACATGCGAGTCGCCGACTTTGTACAGCCCGAAGAGCTTCAAGACTACTACGATAGCCTACGGGAGCTACAATTTACGCCCGATGAACTAGCTACGCTAGAGGCCCAGAAAGATAAAAACTACTCTAAGGAGTATTTAGGCTACCTCGCCGCATTTAAGCTACCAGAAATAAAAGTTGGTATCGACCCTGATAACAATGATATTACGGCCACTACGACTGCCCCATGGAACGATTCATCGCTATGGGAAATACCCATGCTTTCCGCTGTAACAGAACTATACTACCCACGCTACATCGCCACTAATGGAGGTAGCCTAGACCAAGTATGGAACGAGGGAGACAGGCGACTTACTGACATGATTGAGCTTATGAAAGCCAACCCTCATGTTAAGTTTGCCGAATTTGGCACCAGGCGCCGTTTTAGTAGCGCCTGGCAAGACCACGCCGTAGAGCGCTTTGCAATCGAGTGCCCTGATAACCTAATAGGCACTTCAAACCCTAGCCTAGCCGCAAAGTACAACATACCCGCTGTTGGCACTAACGCCCACGAACTAGCTATGGTATATGCAGCGCTAGCCGAAGCCGAAGGCGGCAACCCTCTTGATGGCTCAAAAAAGGTGCCGGCTGATTGGCTTAGGCGCTTCCCTACTATGCCGGTGCTACTCACCGATACCTATACAAGCGACGTTGCTATGCGCGATTTAACACCCGAACAGTATGAGCAAATAATGAGCTACCGGATTGATTCAGGTGATGAATACCAGATTGGTAACAAAATAATTCGGGCGTTAGCGAAAAAAGCAGTAGACCCTACTACCCGGACACTGTTCTTTAGCAATAGCCTAAGCCCTCAAAAAGCCGTTGATTTAGCAAATGCCTTCGATGGGAAAATTGGTGTTAAATTTGGCATAGGCGGTAATGCCACTAATAACATGGGGCTAGGCCGTGATCGTAGCCTACCTAGCACTAATATAGTAGCTAAAGCCGTAACAGTTAATGGCCACGGCACCGTAAAGTTTAGTGATGATTATGGCAAACACATGGGCAAAGCCGAGGACGTTAATCGGTACGAGCAACTTATAGGCGAACGCCTAGCCAGCACTATAGGACAGGCGGCCTAATATGATAGAAACCTTAAATCTACCAACCCCCGAACGCTCTAAAGCGTTCAGGGACCTAGGCTACAAAGTCGATAGTGAGGGCCGCCCACTCCACCCATGGATAGATGAACGTGGTCAAGAGTTTCCAGACCAAACCATCCTATGGCAGTGGGGCGAAAATGCTGCCGCCGACGCCATTATACTTGATGCTGACCAACCCCGAGTTTTGCTGATACAGCGGCAAGATAGCAGCTGGGCCTCGGCTGGCGGCTTTATTGATGCTGATGACCAAAGCAAAGCTGCGGCTGCGGCCCGCGAAGCTCACGAGGAAACCGGCGCCGAACTAGAACCTAAAGACGCATTACCAGTTTTTGAAGGCATTGTTAACGACAGCCGTGCCAGCAAGTATAGCTGGGTAACCACTGCCGCCTTTTTATGGCGAACTAGTCTAAAACTCCAAAACTTGCTGGCAGGCGATGACGCTAGAGCACTAGAACCGGTCGGCCTGACCGAACTCCGTTCAATGCAGCTTTCTGGCTCACATAATGTTTTAATTGACGAGGCTATTGAAAAATACGGAACCTTAATTGAAAAATTACACTACTACCAGGATGATGGAGAGATTATTAAGACCACCGGTGGCCACATGAGCTATGAACGCTATATAAATATCCTCCCAACTGGTGAACCGGTGTTCGTAAAACAATATGCACCCGCTATGTATACCGATAAGGCTAGGGCCGAACGTTCATTACTATACTTAAAAAAGGAAGCGAACACCTACACGCACCTAGCCAGCCATGACTACCGTTTTATCCCAAAGCAAGCTGAGTATTACGATGGCACACTTGCCATGGATGCATATGGGCCGGAGGATGGCTGGAAATGGCGCGCACCCAGTGGTGCAACCACCACCGACTATATTAAATCTGCGCTGAGTGCAGCTACTAGCCTTGCAGAAATACCAATCGTTACAGACGAACCCGACATAAAGCCTTCGTTTATATCGTTTACCGAAGAGGGCTGGGATGCCTACGGCGAAGTAGCAGCTACTAAAATAAAAACTAAGCTATCTGAGTACATAGACCAAGTACAGGATAGGCACCTAGCAAAAGCCGCAGCCAGCCTTATTACTGGGCTTAGTGAGTTACGCGAAACTGCTAATATTGCGCCGATTGATCAAACTATGGTGATGTGCCACCACGATTTTAGGGAATCAAACTTTGCCTGGCACCCCGAATATGGAGTTAAGGTAGTAGACTGGAGCTGGGCCGGACCGGGGGTACAAAACTCTGATACAACTACGCTGTTGATTGACCTACATAAGCGAGGCATAGCTGTTGGCGATTACATGCAGTATTTTAATAAAGACCATGCGCTAACGATGATAGGTTTTTGGCTTATGCATAGCACCTGGCCTGGCGGCACAGACGATGTGAGGTTCCAGCAAGTCCACTCCGCGGTGGCGGCGTATGATTTACTATCTAGCTGCTAATATCAGTTAATTGGACAAATCAGCTAATCAATCTGCGATTCGAACATCTTATAAAATTCGCCACGCTTTTTGACTAAGTCTTCGTACGTGCCTTGCTCGACTAACTGGCCATCTTTTAGCATAAATATAATATCGGCCTTTTTAACCGTACTCAGGCGGTGGCTTATTGTGATGATTGTTTTATCGGTCTCCTTGAACAAGTAGTCAAATATTTTTGCCTCGGCCAAAGCATCAATCGCACTAGTTGGCTCATCTAAAATAACAAGCTCGGTATCGCGGTAAAAGTTACGAGCCAGCGCCAGGCGCTGCCATTGGCCACCAGATATTTCTACCCCCGGTGTATCGTCATCATGGTTATTCCACTTATTCAAGATTGTGTCTTTACCTTTTGGCAGTTTATTTATGAACCCTGTAGCACCAGCCTTCTTTAATGCTTCACTGTACCGTTTTTTATCAAGTGGCTTGCTAACATCACCATACCAAACATTGTCGAGTGGTGTAGTAAACCAATATTTCAAAAAGTCTTGGTGTAATACGCTTATATGTTTATGCCAGCTGTCTTCTGTATAGTTATGTAAATTGACGTTATCTAGCATTATCTCGCCCTTACTAGGTACAAATAGCCCCGATATCAGCTTTATTAACGTGCTCTTACCTGCCCCATTCTCGCCAACAATAGCAATGTGCTGCTTACTTTTTATAGTAAATGATACGTTATTTAAAACCTGCTGTTTACTAAATGGGTAAGTAAATGACACATTATCAATATGAAGCTCGCGCGGAAAATCCTTTAATACAATACCTGTTTTACTCACTCGGGGTAAGGCCATAAACTTTTCATACTCATATAGCGCCGCTAGCTGATCATCTATACCGTTAAAAGTTGAGCTAAGCGTGCTAACCGACCCCACAGCACGCGATACGAGTTGCTGAACAAAGATATACTGACCAATCGGCCAAGCATGACCGATGATTTTAAATACAGTTATTAATTCGATCGCTAGCTGGCCTACCGCCTCTATGACACTGGCTGTAATCCTACCAAATATGTAGCGTCGTTCAACTTTCAGCCGGGCCGTATTATCGATATTGCGCAGCTCCCGGTACATCTTAAGCAAGTAGCCAACCACTCCATACATACGAGTCTCGCCTAGGGTTGCAGGCTGGAACACACTCCAACGAATATCATTTGCCGTACGCCTTTTACTAACGTTACCATGCCAAAACCGTGTTTGCATGCGCGATATCTTCCACTGTATTACAGCACTTGGCGCTACGGCTACAAGCAGTATCACACCAAACCACCACTGCACAAAAACTAGCGCTACCAAGCTAATTATTAGCTGCGCCGAGCTTGTGAATATCTGTGTTATATCATCAAATATATTAGCCGCATAATAAGTAAAGCTATCAGCCTTGTCATACGTATCGGCCGTTTCTTTATCTTCGTAGCGCCAAAACTCCAGGTGAGTAAACTGATCCATTAAGGTTTCGACAAGTCTATCTACTATTTTTACGCGAGCAACCTCGCTCATATAGCGAACAGCCGAACCCCATACTAGGGTGAATAAGCCCATACCTGCTGCCAAAATAACGTAAAATACTGCTGTATCGCCGGCACCTGACTTACCCGTATAAGCATCGGCTAAGGCCGTAGTTGCCTGAGCCGCAAAATAGGCCGTTATTATTGGTATAACGGCATCAATCAGGGCGCTGACTACCTTTAAAATAACCGCCGTTGGCGCCGCTAAGTACACTTGGCGCGACACCTTAACTAGCGCTGTAATTGCCTGCTTTGGTTTAAGTTTTTTTGGTTCTGCCATCAATTTAGTATTGTAGTTGCTAACTTAAGATAAATCTACGCTTACTTACTAGAAGTTTTTGCAAATCTATTACTATCGCGATTTACTGCCTTTTGTATAGTTTTTTCCATTGCCTTATCTAGGTCGATAGATTGGCTGTTAGCAATACACATGATATTGAATAATATATCTCCAAGCTCATCGGGGAATTCTTGCTTCGCTTCAGACTGTTTTTTAGGCTTATCGCCATAAACGTGGTTAACTAGGCGACCAAATTCGCCGACTTCTTCAACTAACCTAGCGTACTGGCTAAGAGGGCTCCAGTAAGGCTTGTCAAATTGCTGCGCCCACTCATCAATCTGTTTTTGATAATCATTTAATGTCATATCATCCCCAAGAACTGTTGTTCATTAATTACTTTCGTTCCGTAACTTTCGGCTTTTTTTAGCTTGCTGGCCCCAACTTTGCCACCCGCCACTAGGTACTTTGTGTCTTTACCTACACTAGTTTGGAATATGCCACCTTTAGC
Source organism: Saccharimonas sp. (SeqCode) (assembly GCA_032229905.1). Classification (GTDB taxonomy): domain Bacteria; phylum Patescibacteriota; class Saccharimonadia; order Saccharimonadales; family Saccharimonadaceae; genus Saccharimonas. The sequence goes on along the minus strand of JAVTWQ010000002.1, from coordinate 78,043 downwards.
CCGAATTTTACCAGCTGCCTCGTCCCGGCTCATAGCACTCAATGAACCAGTTACTACGAAACTCAGGCCCACTAATGCACCTGTCTTTTTTTCATACGCCGGCTTTACACCTAGCTCATCAAACTTACGCAGCAACGCTACGTTATCTTCGTCGGCAAACCAAGCCACCATGCTCTCGGCCACTACCTCGCCTACCCCATCCACGCTTTTTAGCTCATCAATAGTAGCGTGCTCTAAATTGTTTAAGCTTTCAAAGCGGCTTACTAGATCAATCGCTGTTTGAATACCCACGTGGCGAATACCAAGGCCAAACACAAAGCGCTCAAGTGGCGGCTGCTTTTTATCGGCGATTCCATCAATAAGTTTTTGAGCCGAAATATCAGCGAACCGATCTATTGCGAGTAGCTGTTCTTTTGAAATAATATAGATGTCAGCTAGGTCTTTGGTCAACCCGGCGTCAACTAATGCCGTTACATTTTTTTCACCCAAAGTATCAATATCTAGCGCGCCCTTGCTCGCAAAATGCTCCAAGCTACGTTTTAGTATGAGGTCGCTACTTGCCCCAACCACACGGTATACTACATCTTTACCCTGCCGCTCAAACTGCAACTCTGGGTATTGGTGCTGCAGGGCTTTCTCAAAATCAAACCTAATAGCGTTTTTGGGCCTTAGCTCCCGCACAACACTTTGTACCTGGGGTATTATATCGCCGGCCTTAAATATCACAGCCGTATCACCTACTCTTATGTCCAGCCTAGCTATCTCATCGGCATTATGTAGGCTAGCGTGTTGTACGGTGGTCCCGGCCACCTGCACAGGGTCGAATACAGCCACTGGCGTTGCGGCACCAGTGCGCCCAATACTAATAACAATATCTTTAACAACTGTTGTAGCCTGCTCGGCAGCGTATTTATAAGCTACAGCGGCTCGCGGCTGCTTGCCGACAATACCTAGTTCGTCATATACCTTGCGGTCATTTACCTTCACTACTAATCCATCGGTGTTAAACGGCAAATCATGGCGCTTGGTATCCCACTCATTCACAAAGCCCATCACACTAGCTTGGTCAGTAAACACACTAGCCTGCATATTACGCGTGATACCAAGGGCTGTTAGGGCCTGGTAGGCATACATATTTGTTGGCACCTCGCTCGCGTCATCCCTTATTAGGTCATATCCCCTGAACGTCAGCGGGCGCTCTGCTACAAGCTTTGGGTCAAGTTGGCGGATCGTACCAGCTGCTAGGTTGCGAGGGTTCGCGAATTCAGGCTTGCCCTCAAGTTTCATACGCTCATTTAATTTTTCAAAATCGTGTTTTAACATAACTATTTCACCACGTATTTCGGTGCGTCCGCGTAAAAATTGTTCATAGCCGCTTGCTTGCCGTAAGCTAAGGGGCACGTTTTTAATAGTGCGCACATTCTGCGTAACATCCTCACCGACAAACCCATCACCCCTTGTGATAGCCTGGACTAATAATCCATATTCATACACCAATGCGCAGGCCAGGCCATCCATTTTTATATCAGTAAAGTATTCGTGAGCT
>JAVTWQ010000002.1:49666-76397 GCA_032229905.1 Saccharimonas sp. (SeqCode) | reverse complement strand
TATAGCAAATAAATGTAGGTCGATGCCCATACTACTGATGCCGCGCTCATTAGGCTTGCCATAATAGGTACAAAAGGCGCATCTGTTAGGGCGGGCCATAAGTGCTTTACCCCCATATCAAGTAAGATAGCTGGGATCATAACCGCCACCCAACCAAGTAGTAGCATAAGAGCCATCCATAGTACGCGGTATAGTACACGTAGCCGCCTACCAGTTACAATATCACCTGCTATTTGCACAGCGCGCATAGGGTACATGCCGGGTAGAGTAACAATCACTAGGGCAATAAAGGTAGATGTCATCCAATATAGCACCAACGATGCAACAAGGCCGATTAATAACCACAAAAACATCATCCCTAGCCCTTCGCTCAGCACTCCCGTTACTGTAACGCCAGTATACGCCAGGGCAATTAGGCCAAGTGGTATAAGCTGGATAACCGCCACAAGGCAGACTAAGAGAGTAGCGATTATAGGTGAGCCAGCGCTATATATACCATCGCGTAACTTTGGACGGCGACCGGCTACTAGTTCGCGCAGTAGCCATACCGTGATAAGCCATACCATTACACCAGATATGGTCAAATACATTTGCTGTTGTGGCGTGATTGTACCTGGGCTCAAAAAAGCCGAAAAGAGCAGTAAACCAGCCTGGCCCACACTACCCCAGGCGCCTTTTATAACCTCGCCAAACGATTGGTTGAGCAAATCGTTAATTTGCTGGTAAGTGCCCTGGTTGGTTACCCCTCCCACGAGCAGGGTGATAAACGCATACATAAAGATAAGCAAGCCAAACAGTCGGCGGTTACGCCATAACATTTTCCAAACCTGAGATGTAAATGACCAGTAGCCAGGTAGTACCAAGGCACGTTTATAATCACGCCGGCGTGTACGCCTAAAGCTACGGTGTGGGCGGCGCTGCAAGAATGCGTTTTTACGCATAACTAGCCCGTCTTTCCAGGTTAAAAGCCTAAGCCAAGGGTGAAAAATATTCATCGCATATTACCTCTTATTATTATACCAGCGTATGCTAAGAATGATTAATAACCTAGGGCGGGAATACTAAGATACATTGCGCCTTTGCTGCATAATACAGCCAGGCGATAACGAACGGCATGCGGGTTCGACTTATTCTGAACAAATTAAATAGACAGGCATGAAGCCTGTCTATTTAATTGGTGGAATTTTACAACTCCGCTAGAACCTATTTTGAGGAAAAATGCTGAAAGCTGCAAGGTGGCGGACAACTCTCGCCCCGCCAGAAAAACAATTCTTTGCATTTTTTGAGTTTTACCCCCGCCGAATTTCTTTTTTGAATTTGGGAAAGAGTTGTTTTTCTGGAGATACAACAGATGTGAACAATGAGATAAGCGTAGAAAATATTGACTTTTTATTAAACCTATGCTATTATGTAATTATCTGCTGAAAAGCTCAGTAGAGAACCTTGAGAGGAGAGCTGTTATGGCTCAGAAGGAAATCTCCCGACAGGAGGCTCTCGCGACCTTGGATCGTGGTGACATCATCACGGTCGCCGTCAAGGTAAAGAGGCCGATTCAGGTCGGCATGAAGGACATGGATGACGACGGACATTACTCGCCGATCTTCCTGGGCAGCACCGAGTGGGTCGAAGAGCCCAACAAGTTTGTGATTCAGACGCGAGAAGAGTTGCTGACAGTCGTCCGCGCCCTCAAGGGTGTTGATGCTGACTACTGTGACTTCTTCAACTTCGAGTTCGGAAACTCGGGGTTGGTCGACATCGCGGTCTACAAGGCGGCTCCTAGTGAGCGACTTCATGGTCACCGAACCATCGACATCGCGGTCAACCCGTACAACTGGCGCGTGCCAGCTGGTGCAGAGTGGACCCGAATCGGTCCCGACTACACGATGGACGGCAGCATCTAGTTTCATACTAGAGCCTTTGCAACACCTGTTTGCTCTTATATTGAGCGTGTGAGTCCTTCTCACTGTGATTTACGTGCGACGACTTGTCGTCATGCAGCACAGCACTACCTTTCTTGTATGGGAGCAGCGATTCTTGGCCGACCAGCCAACAGTCAACGCTCCCTTTTTCATTTGACTGGGCAACATTTAGTAACCTTTTGCGCTATTAGCAGTCTCTTCAACATGCTAGTAATAAAGAGGGTCTTCCAGAAAAACAATTCTTTGCATTTTTTGAGTTTTACCCCCGCCGAATTTCTTTTTTGGATTTGAAAAAGAATTGTTTTTCTGGCGGGGCGGGCGTTGCCCGCTGCTTTGCAGTTTTCAGCATTTTTCCTCAAAATAGGTTCTAGCGGAGTTGTAAAATTCCACCAAGAACGAACTTTTTGAGAAATTTGAGCGCAAATGCGCTCTTTTTTCTTTGGTTTTGCGGAGCAAAAGCCAAATGTTTTCAGGGGGGAGAAAAGAACTTTGGGCAGCCGTAGGCTGCGCCTTTTTGCCGCCATAGGCGGTTTTTGGTAAAATACAACTGCACACAATTCAAATTCGGCAGGCTTTTTGCTTGGCTTTAATAGCCGTCCTGTACAACTTAGGCTTGCCTGAATTGTGTGCAACAGGGCGGCTATTTAAGTTGAGGGGGTCAACTATGCAAGACAAATTTTATATCTACGCTCGTAAGAGTACAGATGTTGAGGACAAACAAGTATTGTCTATTGAGGCGCAGCTCGTAGAACTGCGAGAATTTGCCAAGCGTGAGGGCTTGTATATTGCCGCCGAGTTTATAGAAAAGAAATCTGCAAAAACCACTGGTCGCCCTATTTTTGGCACATTACTGGCAGAAATTGAAAAGAACGGCGGCAATATACTAGCGCGGCACCCTGATCGCCTTGCACGCAATAGCGTGGACGGCGGACAAATAGTGCACCTTTTGGACGCTGGCAAAATTGGCACGCTCAAATTTCCGTCTTTTTGGTTTGAGAATACCAGTCAGGGTAAGTTTATGCTGTCTATTGCCTTTGGACAGAGCAAATACTATGTAGACAACTTGTCCGAGAACACCAAAAGAGGACTGCGCCAAAAGGTACGGCTGGGGCTGTACCCCAGCCACGCCCCGGTAGGATACATAAATGATGTCCGCAGTAAAACGGTTATTGTAAACAAACGGCTTGCGCCTGTTGTTTTAGCCGCTTTTGAGTTATATGCACAAGGTAGCCAAACAGTTGAAAGTGTCGCCGTTTTTATGAAGTCCAAAGGCGTTACCACCAAAAGCGGCAAACAACTGACCAAAGACCAGATAAAGCGCATATTGACGAACCCCTTTTACTACGGCCATTTCCGCTATTGTGGCGAAGTGTACGAGGGCAAACACAAGGCAATAATTGAAAAACGACTGTTTGACAAAGTACAAGCCGTGATTGCCAAACGCTGCCACCCGCAAAAAGGCGCAACTGCGCCGCAAGTGTTTTGCGGCTTACTGACTTGTGTAACTTGTAATATGGCGATAACCGCCGAGAAAAAGATAAAACACCAGAAAAACGGCAACACACACGAATATATCTATTACCGTTGCACAAGAAAGCACAAAACTATTACCTGCAAAGAGCCACCAGTTACCGAACCAGACCTTGCAGCGCAGTTATCGGACATTTTGCAGGGCTACGCCCTGCCTGAAAGTTGGGCAACGACTTTGGGCAAAATGCTAGACGAGGACGAACATAAAGCCGAGCAGTCTGCCAGTGTGTTTGTGGCTAACGCCAGAAACAGCCTTGCGAACTTGCAAGGCAAGTTACAGCGACTTTTAGACGGTTATTTAGACCAAGATATTGACCAGCAAACTTACCGCACTAGGCAGGGCGAACTAATGAGCGAGAAGAAGTCGCTGGAAGAACAAATCGGCAAGCTGACGCTTGCGGGCAAAGCTTGGGTTGAACCTATGCGCCAGTGGATAAAACAAGCCGTTTCTCTCTGTGAAATCGCAAAAAGCGGCGACTTTGCGGCGATAAAGGACGCATTTCTCAAAATTGACGGGTTGAACCTGTTTTTGAGTTCCAAAAAGGCGCAGCCTACGGCTGCCCAAAGTTCTTTTCTCCCCCCTGAAAACATTTGGCTTTTGCTCCGCAAAACCAAAGAAAAAAGAGCGCATTTGCGCTCAAATTTCTCAAAAAGTTCGTTCTTGGTGCGCAGAGCGGGAATCGAACCCGCACGACTTGTGGTCAAGAGATTTTAAGTCTCTCGCGTCTACCTATTCCGCCATCCGCGCATATTACTAATTATTAAATATTTTGGAGGCACGTATGGGAGTTGCACCCATCTACGCGGTTTTGCAGACCGCTGCGTAACTGCTCCGCCAACGCGCCATCTACCCCATTATACCAAACTAACACCCTTAGCCAATGCTTACTAACCTAGCGCTATTCAAGACTTGCCGCCAGTCACGCACAAATTGCCGGTTTGCGTACCACTGCATTGAGACCCGCCATCGCCACCAGTGTCTCGCCAAGTAATATTTTTAACCATGTAATCAAATATGGGCTTGTTGGCTTGCCACTGCAGGCTGCCGCCAGTAGTAAATATTGTAAATTCATGTTGCACATTCCAAGTATCTTTTGCGATTATAAAGTAACCCGCTACCTTGCTCGTACCATTATCAGGGGTAAAGTTACAATTAAAATTAAGCTGGGCGCCTCTTAGCCCGTTCTGATTGAAATCACTAGTTGAGGTAACGTTAACGCCACTACATAAAGCAAATGCTGCAATGTCAGGTTTAAGTTGATCGGGACTAGCTTTTGCTTTGTTAGCATAAGCCGCTAGCTGATCTTGCGTAATAGATTGAACAGAGCCAAATGAATAACTGTACACCATCCTTTCTGCTAGGATACCTTTCTGTATCGATGTGTAGTGGCTATATGATCTATTAATAACAGTCGCTGAACTTTCGTACTGATCCGTCTCTGCTAACCATTCTTTGGGATAAATGTATGAAACTGGTGACGACTCTTTATAAGTGGTGAAGTCATCCATGGACAAACTGACTACTTGACTACTATTCTGCTGCCTCGAGCTATTAGTTAAATTAGCAAATGATATTAAGCTAATAACACCAATAATAACCGCCAATACACCTAAAACAACCCCAATAACCGCTCGGCGTCGGGCCTGGCCCTGGCGTAAGGCCCTTATGCCTAAAACCACGGCTACAACTCCAAAGATGCCACCAATAAAGAATAGACTTAGCATAAAACCAATAATGCCTATGATAAGTGTTGCTGTTGCTAAATTATTATTTTCAGCAACTTTTTCAACTGGTAGTTGTGTTTTTTGAGCCATTAAATCTACGCTACTTTGATAGGGCGGAGGTACGACAATCGGGCCTGGCTTTGTTTCATTCATGTTTATGCTATTTAAGCACAAACCACTCAATAAAATCTATAAAATGACTGTTAAACATATATCTTAGCTCTAGCCTATGTTAGAATCTCTATAAATGTTAGTACTTATAGTAGAAAGAGCTTACCTTGAACCCAAGCAATAACCCAATAAATACAAGACCCACTAAAAATAACAAAAAAACTATGTTAACCGCTACTGTCGCAATAGTTACGTTCTTTGTTACATTTGTTGGATTCAGGCTTATATCAGGAAACATCTTTGGTAATACTGTTAACGTCGATAAGACTGTGTCAGATATAAAAACAAAGCTAAGCCTGCCAACAAAAGTCGACGAATATACTACACTTACTGACGTCACTAATGATAACGGTGCTATCAAATATCAGTACACTATATCTGGCATTAATACAGACAGCCTAACCAATGAATCATTAAAGAAATCTGTTAGCGCTAAAGCCTGCAGTGATACAAGCGTAACTACACTTCTTAATCAGAACGTTAAACTTGAATATGCCTATATAGTAGCAGATTCTCAAAACTCATATAGCTTTTCAATTGTAAAAGCCGACTGTTAAATCGTACTAAAAATAAATAGCCTAGGCATAACCGAGGCTATTTATTTTGGTGCGGCGAAGAGGACTTGGTCACGTTCCGCGACCCCGAAACTTCACGATTGAAATCATAGATTTCATCGGAAGGTTTCCTTGCGAACTGCCGACTGGCAGTTCTCACCTCCACGAGCTCGTGGAGATTCAAGCCATACATACCAATAAAAATAGAGGTCATAAGACCTCAATTTTTATTGGTGCGGCGAAGAGGACTTGAACCTCCACGGTTGCAATAACCACCAGCCCCTCAAGCTGACGCGTCTACCAATTTCGCCACCGCCGCATACCTATAATTTGAATTATTAATAGTTTTTGCCACCTACGAAACACCGTAAATATCAGGTGTGATTATAGCTAACCTAAGGAGTTTTGTAAACTGATTCAGTACCAACCGACCAGTACAATATGTTTGAATAACGGTCAGTCATGGATACTAGCTGAGTATTAGGCATAACCGCACTATCGTTTTTATTACTGACGTATTCTACGACCGGCCTATAGAGCGCAAGCGAGGGTGCATCCTCAAGCCACTGCCTAGCAAATGCTACATACTTAGCGTTACGGAGCTCAGGCTCGCTACGCGAGCGAGCACTAGCTAAGGCTGCATCGGCATTCTTATTTGAATAATTAGCAAAGTTAAAGCCGCTCTGGCCAATTTGTGATGAATACCAATAGGCATAAACATCTGGGTCGGCCCCAATCAATAGCTGATACACAAGTACGTCAAAGTTACGAGCCTGCAAAACGTTTTGAACAAACCCTGCCGATACACTTGTGGCGTCTACCGTAAGGACATTAGCCTTAACGCCTAGCGACTCCCACTGTTGCTTAAGCTCACCTGCCGCCGCAATATACTGAGGGTCTTTTGTGGTCGTGATTGTGAGAGCTAGAGGCGTAGAATCCTTATAGCGCACAGCGCCATTTAGTTTCCAGCCAGCATCGTCTAGCATCACAGCCGCTTGCGCCGTGTTTAAGGCCGGTAACTTAGGCACATCACCCCATATTTGGTTATCGATAAATGGCAATGAAAGCGGCTGCACCTGTCCGCCAGCCACTTGGCGAACTTTAGCGTAATCTGTTCCAACCTGCAGGGCCTTACGAACTTTTTGATTACTTAGTATAGGGTTTAGGTTGTTAAATATTGCATATACACCAGTATCCAGTGGCGCGGCGGCAACAGCATAGTTACCTTTTATATCATCAGCCGTTACGTTTGACACATCTACGGCACCATTTATTTCGTTGCCTTTTAGGGCTGTCCGAATATCTGCCTGGTTGCTATAGGCATATATCTCAAACTGGTCCAGTTTTGGGCGACCACCATAATACTTTTCGTTAGCCACTAGGTGCACAACTTCATGGTTAGTTATAGCATCAGCACGCTGCAATAGCTTAAATTCAAATGGACCACTGCCAACTGGAGCCTGGCTAAATGGGCTTTCTCTTAGCGCCCCAGCATTCACATTAGCTAGTATGTGCACTGGCAAAACTGGGAATGTCAGCGCATGCGGGAAGGCCGCCGATATGGCGGGTAGTTTGAACTCTACAGTGTAGTCATCGACCGCGCGTACCGTTACGTCTACCCAGTTCATACGCAGCGCCGCCGCCCGGCTTGCTGGGTTCTTGATTAAGTTAACCGTAAAAGCTATATCCTTGGCCGTCAGCGGTTCGCCGTCATGCCATTTTGCATCTTTACGTATAGATAACGTATAGGTTTTGCCACCATCACCTACACTTAGCTTAGTAGCTAAGTCTTGGTGTAACCGGCCAGTTGAATCGTAATTATACAGCGATGAAAACACCAAACGCCCTAAGCTGGTTTCGGCACTACTACTCGCATATAAAGGATTAAGCGAGGTTAGCGGGCCAAGCATGGCTTCGGCGTAAGTGCCGCCACTTTTTGGCGCGGTTGTCATATAGCCTTGCTGGCTCATGCCAAGCTGCACGCCCATGCCGGCAATAATTAACCCTACTAATATCGCCCATAAGCTGATTTCTTTACGAACAAGTTTGGCGTTTTCTAGGCGCCCAAGCAAGAAACGGCGAGCATGGCGGGTCGATGCAAGCTCGGCCTTTTTTATGCGCCTAAGCACCGCTCGTTTATCAAAGCCGATGCCCCGGAATGAATTCCACCCACCCTGCTTATTGTTATCCACCGCTGCGTTAGCCCCCTAACCCAGCATTAATCCAGCAATAATCGAGCCTACAAATAGAACCGCAAAAACAATCGTTACATCAAATAAGTTCTTATCAAAACCGCGGCGAGTCGTGTATAGCTCGCTGCTACCGCCAAACCCGGCGCCAAGGCTTGCGCCCCTCTGCTGTAAAAGTATAGATATAATCATTAGTACTGCCGAAACAATCATAATTATTTGCAATGTAGAATTTGTGCTCATAATCTCTCCTTAGGATTAGCCGTACTCGCATAACTCAGTTCCAGCACGTTGCTTACTATATAGTTTACCAGACTTAGCACCAAACCGGTAAGAATAGAGTGCTCAAATGTCATAGCAATGCCAGGGCTAAGGCCTACGGCAATATAAACCATCAGCCCGTTCACGACTATTGTAAATAACCCCAGGGTTAATAGTATAGCCGGCAACGATAATATAGTGATGATTGGTTTTAGCACTGCGTTCACAATCGAAAATATGAACCCAGCAAATAAGAACACATGTAGTGAGCCAACCTCGGCGTGGTTATAACCTGTGCCTAACAGCCTCACCGCTATCCATAAGCCAAACGAGTTAAGCAGCCACCGAAAGATGAACACGAAAAACTGACGCTTCATATAATTATAGTATACCGAAACCTTATAGATCTGTCGATAAGCTAATGCTTAGGTTTTGAGCGCCGGTATCTGTTATCAATATGTTATCCTCTAGGCGCATTCCGGTTGATTCATGCTCGATATAAATACCCGGCTCTACCGTTAGTACCATCCCTGGCATAAAGTAGCGCGGCCCACCTAGGCTATCATGCACATCTACCCCCAGACCATGGCTAACCGCGTGCGGGAAATAATCGCGATACCTATCGGTATCCAAACCTAGGCTAGCAATCGCCTGCTTCATTATTTCGTCAGATTGGTTTATATAATCAGATACCAAAACATTTGGGCCAAGTAGCTTGATTATCTGCTTTTGGGCCTGCTCTAGGGCGGTATGCACTTGCCGCTGGCGCACTGTTGGCGCCTGGCAATAAGTGCGGGTAATATCAGCCGCGTAGCCTAGCGTGCGGGCACCAATATCTATAACAACTGAATTTTTTGGGCTAATTTTTGCCGAATTACGGACATAGTGCAGTGTGCAGGCATTAGCACCGGCCGCCACTATCGGTGCATAAGCATGGTCATACCCGAGATTCTTAAAACTATAAGTAAAGGCTGCTTCAACCTCGTATTCTTTTGTGTACTTGGCCCAATTTGCCCTTACCTCTTTGAAACTATCGGTTGTAACTTTTATAGCCTTTTTAATACGCACTATTTCACCCGGTTGCTTGATAGCTCTTAGCTCTGCTAGCTGCTTGTTGCAAGGCTCTACGCTTGTAAAAGTACGACCTAGTAGTGCAGCCACCTTGCCCTGGGCAGGGTTAACGTGCATGCCTTCATGCTTATTCTCAATGGTCATAACTAGCGGGTGCGCCCTGGCCATTTGGGTTAAGGACGCTGCAAAATCTGATTCATTTATCACTGAATCTGCCCCGCTGATAGCTAAAGCCTCAACGTCGGTTAAGCTGCCATTAAAAACCTTCTCTACAGCGCTTAGCTGCGGGCGCACTAGGGTTACTTTAGCTCGGTTGCAATCGATAATCACCCGCCAGCCTGGTTCTTCAATACCAGTCAGCCACCAAAAGTTCGATTCTTGAATAAATGGCGCTTCCATATCGCCAGTCTGCTGCATGGCATCATAACCCGCCGCAACAATTGGCACACCCTGCACCCTCGCGTATACGCGCTCTCGGTTTTTAGCATGGAACATACTTTTACTATACACTACACTACGGGCAGCTAGCTGATGGCGCTGTGGTAGTTGGCTGCGTTACGGTGCCGCTCACATACCATATGCTGCTGTCGTTTGGGCTGGTAGCCTTTAAGCAATATGTTACACCGCTATCAGTAGTATTGTAAGTTAGCACAACGCTATTTTTTGGTGAGTATAAACCATCAAATGTAGCTTTTGTGTTTGGATAAATATTGTTAAAAGTGCGATAGTTTTTGGCTGTACTGTAGCCGGCCTGTAGCTCATTTTTCATTTCGGTTTTAGCGGTGCGGGCCCGCCAAGAGCCAATTGCAAATATAGTAAGCCCCGCGAGTATACCTATAATAGCGACCACAATAATCACTTCAACGATGGTAAAGCCTCGCTTACGTGTTAGTGCTTTCATACTGGCTAGTATAGCATAAGCACTATTTTGTAACTAAGTACTGGCTTAAGGTAGCGGCCTTTTTTGCCCCTATTACAGCAGCAATTTGAGGCTCGGTCGCCTCTTTTAATCCACGTAGACTGCCAAACCGTTTAATAAGCTTTTTACGCGTAGCAGGCCCAATCCCCGGCACGTCATCTAGGACACTCTTAGTCTGCTCGGCCCTCCTTAGGGTTTGGTGGTAGCTTATAGCAAAACGGTGGCTTTCATCACGAATCCGCTGGAATAACTTGGTTATATCACTATACATATAGTTTATATCACTCCCGCGTAAGTTGCGGCTGTGGCCGCTAGCATTTAGCTGGCCGGCATGCAGGTTGATTATGTAAAAATCGCCCTCATCCCTTATAGCTACGCCGCCACTAGGCTGCTTAAGCAACTGCTCTATAGCCACTAGGTCAATATTCGAACCAGCTTTATGGACAACTAGTTCTTCATCGCGCTTGGCTACGCCTACAACCGGTATTCGTAAGTTATGCTCTTCTAAAACTTTTGCTACGGCAGCTAGCTGGCCCTTGCCTCCATCAATTAACAGCAAATTAGGCAGCCCCCAGGCTTTGATATTCTTAGCATCAAACCGGCGCGTAATAACTTCTTTTAAGTTTGCCGTATCATCGTTACGCTGCTGCCGCATTTTGAACTTACGGTACGCCGCCCTATCGCTCACGCCATTGCTAAATACCACCATACTAGCGACTACGTTAGTGCCGCTAATATGGCTAATATCGTAGCCCTCTATTTTGGCTGGCGCGGCTGGTAGGCCTAATAAGTTTTTAAGTCCGCCAAGCGCCATATCCTTACTTATATCCAAAAATTCTTTATCACCAAACATAATTTTACGCTGCAACTCGCGCAAGTTGCCCAAGCGGTTACGGTGCATGGCCGCAAGCTCAAACTGCTGGTTTTTTGCAGCCGTTTTCATCTGCTGTTCTATCTCGTTTACTAATTTAACTTTGTTGCCTTTTATGTATTGGATTAGCTTTTTAAGCTCGTGCTTATACTCAGCGCTAGTAGTTTCGAGGCTGGGGCTAAGTCCTAAGCGCGTATCTAAATCTGGTGTCCTGGGAGCTTGTGGTGCTTTTGTGTAGTAAGGGAACACTCGCCTTAGGTAGCGTAGCGCCTTTTTAACAGCAAAACCATTATAGTAAGGGCCGTAATATTCGGCGCTATCATCTGCTGGGTTACGAGTAAGCGAAACAGCCGGCCATTCACTTTTCATATCAACCCGTATAAACATCTGGCTTTTATCGTCGCGGAGTAGTATGTTGTAACGCGGCATATAGCGCTTGACCATCTCGCTTTCCAAAAACAATGCATCGACTTCACTTTCAGTTTCTAGCCAATCGGTGTCGGCAATTTCGTTTACTAATGCCAGGGTTTTTAAGTCGAAATCTTTTTTGCTTTGAAAATACTGCCTTACGCGGTTTTTTAGCACCGCCGCTTTGCCAACATAAATAATCTCACCAGCTGCACTCTTATGAAAGTACACACCTGGAGAGTTTGGTAGCGTTTTTAACTTTTCCTTTAGCTCGCTATTCACTGGGTATATTATACTGTGTTTCTCGCAGTTTGTCCCTGAGGGCGGCCACTACCGCATCGTGGTCAAACACCGTATCATCGGTGAGCAAAATATCAGCTTGGTATTCCCCAAAAAAATCGCGCAAGGTGAATCTTTTGGTCTTCAATAAGTTCTAAAAACCTTTTTTCGGTCGATGTTTCTGTATCACCACGGTTTTTTATAAGCTCACGCATTTTCTCTTCGCTCAAATCGTAACCTATCACAAATAGTTTATAACCCTGCTGTTCAAATATAGGTAAAATACGGTCATAGTACCAAGTAATTATTCCGTCACGAATAACCAGTCCATTTCTTGTTATTGTCTGAAGGCGCTGATACAAATCCATTGTATAACGCCACGTAGTCTGATGAAGCTCATCTGTCATAGCTAGCTCTGGTCGTTCTTTTAATATTGCCCTCTTAACGCCGTCGTTTTCTATTCTAAGGCCGTGGAATTCATTACTGAGCCTATCGGATAAAGTTGACTTTCCTACCGCATTACCACCGGCGAATACTACGAGAACTTTTGGGTTTTGCTCATTTACGTGCTCGAGGTTAGCGAAGTACTCTCTGTCTAAATAATTACGAATTTTCGGGTCAAGTCCCTCACTTGAATCATTACGATAACGTGGAGATATTTTTTCCATTGTTATACCTCTATATGCTGTGCATTACAAAATAATAGCCTTGGGTTTTTCTTGCAGTTTTCACAAATTAACACCAAGTCATTACAGCTTGGCTCGGCGCAGTTTTCATAATTGCTAGTTTTGCCTTTGCAGTGCACGCACTCACCAATCACTTTTGTATGGTCGCTAAAGTCCATGCCCATGCGGCTATCAAATACATATAGTTGGCCCTCCCATAGGCCATCATCTCCATAAGTTTCGCCGTATTTCACTATGCCACCATCAATTTGATATACCTCATTAAAGCCACGGTTTTTCATCATGGCACTGAGTAGCTCACAACGCACACCACCGGTACAATAGCTGATAACTTTCTTACTTTTTAAGTCATCGTACTTACCGCTATCTAGCTCACGCTTAAAATCACGGCTCGTTCGCGTGTCGGGCACAACCGCATTTTTGAACCGGCCAACCTTAGCTTCATATTGGTTGCGGCCGTCAAAGAACACTACGTCATCGCCGTATTTTTCAACTAGTTCGTTAACTTCGTGTGGCTTTAGGTGCGGGCCGGTACCTACCACTCCATTTTCATCAACCGCTACCTCATCATAGCTTTCAAAGGCAACAAGCTCGTTTTTCACCTTAACGCTCATACGCGGAAAGTTCTCACGGCCGCCATCGCTCCATTTCCATAAAATGTCTTTAAAACCTGGGTATTCTTTGGTAGCTTTTACGTACTTTTTTAAGTCCTCAAGCTCGCCGCCAACCGTACCATTTATACCCTGCTTACTGACTAGTATACGGCCGCGTAAATTAAGGCCATCGCACAAAGTTTTTTGCCATAGCCTTAATAGCTCCGGCTCGCTAACAGGAGTAAACTTGTAATATAATAAAATCTTTTGCATATAGTTGCATTATACCGCTTTTATGAGTTATAGTAACTACCACTATGAACCCGCGTGGTTCCTCTATGCGCATACGTTAGGTCGGCCTAACCAATGGCGCAACAATTAATAAAGTTATAAACTAAAAACTAGATAGGAGTTTTATTTTGGTTAAAAAAGTTAAAACAAAGTCTACCCACCCAAAAGAAACCATACAACTGTACTGGGAACAGGTAAAAAAATATAAAGTATCGTTTGTTATGATGGCAGTCGCCATACCGCTTTCATCAATATTGCTCGATACAATAGTGCCGTATTTCTTATCTATGGCGGTTGGGTCGCTTGGCGCGGGCGATTCATATAGACTACAACAAACCCTCATTCTTGCTGCGTGTATAGCAGCGGTTGGCATAGCCCTAAACATGCTTGGTCATAAGTCGGCTATCTGGCATGAATCTGCTGTTCGGGGTGAAATTGCGCAAAGTGCCCTGGCAAAACTACTCGCAAAAGACCAAGGTTTCTTTACAAACCAAAAGATAGGCGCGCTCAATGGTAAATTTATCGATTATATTAATGGCCATGTCGAGCTGCAAGACCTGATTATCATACGTATTACCACATTCGTTTTTAACCTAGTTCTTGGCCTTGTACTTATCGCATTGCACACACCCACGCTGGCTATAGTTATAGCCCTACTACTAATCACAATCTTTACCATGATACGTATATCGCGTAGCCTCCGCGAAAATATCCGCGCCGAACGTAAGCACCTCATTGCCGAGATTAATGGAGCCGCTGCGGATATTATCACAAATAACACCACAGTAAAAACCTTTGCCCAAGAAAACTATGAACTAGAACGTTTTAAAATATTAAATGATGCATACCGCAGGGCCTACTTACGTGATTTTAGGTGGATGACAAATGAAGCAGCAGGCCGTTTGAGCCTTATGCATATCACTCAAATTATCTCAATATTCCTCATCGCTGGCGCCCTTGTGGCGGGGAAAATTGATCTGAGTATTGCAATATTTACCGTTGCCTACTTACAGCGCCTAGCTACACAGCTGTTCGTGCTAGGTGAGCTAATATTTGGTTATGATAAAGTTATGTTGAGTACGGCTCCAATGACCGAGATACTGGTTGAGCCGTCTCTTATTACAGATCGCTCAAACACGGCGCTAAAGATAATATACGGAAAAGTTGATTTAACTAACGTAGACTATGCCTACCGGGACGACAAAAACACAAGTGTACTCAAAAACTTCGACCTGACTATCCCGGCCGGCCAAAAAATCGGCTTAGTTGGCCATTCTGGCGCGGGTAAAACGACCCTAACCAGGTTGCTCCTGCGATTTGATGATATAGATAGTGGCGAGATAAGTATTGATGGACAAGACATAGCCAAAGTAACTCAGCATAGCTTACGCCAGTCAATATCATATGTACCCCAAGAGCCAATGCTGTTTCACCGTAACCTGCGCGACAATATCAGCTATGGAAACATAGGTGCAAGCGAAGACGATATAATAAATGCGACAAAGCAAGCCAATGCCTGGGAATTTATAAACAAATTGCCTGGAGGACTAGATACGATCGTTGGCGAACGTGGCATCAAGCTAAGTGGCGGCCAGCGCCAGCGCATAGCTATTGCAAGGGTACTTCTAAAAAATGCACCTATCTTAATACTAGATGAAGCAACCAGCGCACTTGATAGCGAAAGCGAAGCACTCATACAACAATCACTCAATACACTAATGTCCGACCGAACAAGTATTGTAGTGGCCCACCGCCTAAGTACCCTGCGCCACATGGACCGTATAATTGTCATGGATGGAGGAAAAATAATCGAAGATGGCACGCACCAAGAGCTACTTACAGAAGATGGAATGTACGCTAAGTTATGGAAGCGCCAAAGCGGCGGGTTTATAGAGGAATAATATTTTTTATAAAAACACTTGCATAATAAAAATTAACGTGTTATAAAATAAAGCACTACTAAACGTTAATGGAAAGGTGTCGCAATGATGATAAAAGCTTTACAGAATTTTGTTGGCGCCATTCCTGTGCGCTACTCACAATCGTAAAACTATAGCCAGCACCTACATTTGCTGGCAAAAACAAACTACAATTTTAAGGAGTAAGTATGCAAAAGCAAACACTTGTGCTGTTTTGGCAGTTTGCGCGTAAATACCCCGGTTGGCTTGCTCTTGTACTTATCACCCCGATAATTGCAACGCTACTAACTGGGTATATCAGCCCGCTGATACTATCGCGCTTTCTGGACCAGTTGCAGCACGGAACAGTAAGTATGGCTAATAGTGGTTCGCTAGTTTGGCTATATGTAGCCTCAGAAGTATTGGGGCAAATTATAGCCTGGCGGCTAGCCCTTTATGCGATCTGGCGTTTTGACCTAAAGGTTATGCGAGACACATACCAAACGATCTTTAACAAACTGACAAATGAAAGTTTAGATTTCCACGCTAACCGTTTTGGAGGATCACTCGTAAGCCAAACTAATAAGTTTGTGCATGCAAGCGAAAACCTTTGGGACACGATGGTTTGGAGTGTGCTGCCCATGGTAACAGCTATTACAGCCACTGTAGTAATAATGAGTTTTTACTACTGGCCGTATGCCCTGTTTATATTAGGCCTTAGTGTTGTGTTTACGGCGGCCGCAGCCATATCAACAAAGCTGCTAGTGCCGGCTAATACAAGCGAAGCCCAAGCCGATACCAGCATCACCGCTCATATCTCCGATATGGTAACAAACATCACCACAGTTAAGGCCTTTGGCCGTGAACAGGCCGAGGCCGAACGTACAATTGGCGCCGTAGACAATTGGGCGGTAACCTCACGCCGAGTTATGCGTGGCGTTATTGTCGCCACCACCAGCTACTCATCGATAATTGTTGCGATTAATGCTGGTGCCCTGTTATTTGCGATCACAGCTGCAAGTACAATTGGGGTTAGCGTAGGTACTGTGTACCTAATGCTCACTTACACAATGCTTGTGGGCCAGCAGCTATGGCAAATGAACAGTATCATGCGAACATATAGCAAGATAATGGGCGATGCCTACGACATGACCACCATTCTAACCGCCCCGAGCCAATTAGTTGATACAACTAGCGCCAAGCTAGCCGTAACGGCTGGAGCGATTAGTTTTAACGATGTGTCTTTTGCGCATGATAATGGCAAAGGTACGAAGGTATTTAGTGGGTTTAACCTCACTATTAAACCTGGTGAGCGTATTGGGCTTGTTGGGCACAGTGGCTCGGGCAAGTCAACCCTTGTCCGTGTACTGCTAAGGTTTTCAGATATCCAGGCTGGCTCAATTGTAATCGACAATCAAGACATTGCTTCGGTTACTCAACAGAGCCTCCACGAATCAATTGCCTATGTGCCACAAGAGCCGCTGTTGTTTCACCGCAGCCTGGCAGAAAACATTGCTTACGGCAACCAATCTGCTTCGCGTCAACAAATCATTGCAGCAGCTAAAAAGGCTAATGCCTGGGAGTTCATTAAACAACTGCCCGGTGGCCTTGAAACACTAGTCGGCGAACGCGGTATTAAGCTTAGCGGCGGCCAGCGCCAACGTATTGCGATTGCCCGGGCTATCTTAAAAAAGTCGAACATTATTGTGCTCGATGAAGCCACTAGTGCGCTAGACAGCGAAAGTGAAAAGCTAATCCAGGATGCCTTGGCAAAGCTAATGAGCAGTAGTACCTCGATTGTGATTGCCCACAGGTTATCAACCATCGCAAAGCTAGATAGGATTATCGTGCTTAAAAACGGCGCAATTGCCGAACAAGGCACTCATTCCCAGCTGCTTGCTATGAATGGTGAATACGCCAAGCTTTGGAAACACCAAAGCGGCGGGTTTTTGGAAGAATAACGTTTAGTAGTAAAGTCCCTCCGGTTTAAAACACCGGAGGGACGAAACGTTATGTTTATATGTATTTATTGCACTTAAAAAGCAGCTGTTTGGTCTTTCTTTAGTTGATGAAAATACATATGGTTTTAATTACAATGTAACGTCTTTATACTTGAACTTATGTCACTTGACTACGAAAAACTTCGAGATCCACAATCGCCAGATATACAGGATAGTTTAGATACCTTGCGCATTCGCGTTCGACAAACATATGGAGGTCGCACCCCAAAGTCGATACAGTTATCTGAAAAAGAATTCGAAGTTGCCTCAAGAAATATCATACTAGGTTCAGCAAATAATACATTTAGCGTACCTGTATTGAAAAAACTTTCAAATGAACAGAATACCTTGATTGATCATATAACTCGAGAGTCGGGCAGAACTATAGCACGTTGGGAGTTGGCAGAGGTTAGAGCGACCGGCCACTCATCATTCCAGGACCCTGATCTACCTATAGAACAGCTTAAATCTGAGGACGCGCTGCGTAGAGACTTTTCGATAATACTAGCAGCTACTGCTGAAACCGCCTGGTACTTGATGGGCAATCCTCACACAGTCAAAGCCCATACTCCAATTACATACCATTCACCTCAGTGGATTGACGACTGGCTTGGCGGGAACTTTGAAGATAGAAAAGGTAACTCAACCTGGAGATTAGGACATAGCGCAATGCGCACCCTGCTCTTATATAGACCTCAAGACCCAGAATCTGCTTACGAAAGTAGGATTAAGTCGCTTTCTACATTTGATCCAAATAGAGTAGCAGAAATTTTAAACCACACCGTACCAGTTAACACCGTCATAGAATTAGTAGATGCATCCAGTCTCAAACGATTCGTCACATATTATTCTGAAGATAAGCTATACGAAAGAATTGCAGAATACGTAAGAAACACAAACGGTTTAATGTCTACGCTTATAGAATCTGGGGTTAATCCGGACTATGTACGAAGAAATATATTGACTTCTGAATTGAAGTATTTCTCAAAACAGAAAAAACCAATCGAAGTCGCAATGCGTTACTTAAATGCGCTTGCTACAGACCTATCAAACGAAAACCTAGTACAGCATTTTAACTTAAACGAAATTGTAATTGAATCATATTTTCCTTACTGGGTCAGGAAGAAAGCCGCCCTCGTAAGTCCTAGCGACCCAATCTCTGCTCTTGCTAGATATAAAGCTGTCATTGATAAAACAACAGCTATGGGGCTTAGTCGAGCCTGCGCTATCCAACTAGCTGTTGGATATAATCTACACAACGCTACCGCACTTGCCCAAAAAGCCATGGAAAGTTTATCAGATAAACCATCACGCATCTCTGACGGTGTATGGCTTTCATACTACATTCTTTACCCAGTTGACGAAAAAAAACGACTAGAAGCTATTGCACAGTATAATTTATGGAGACAGGTCTGGAATACGGTATCACTAGACGATTATGGATTTTATAAAACTCCTCGTCACGAAAGAGTAGGCGACGGATCATCAGACCCGGCTAATATATTATTCGGTGATGAACAAGATGCAGACGTGTTACTAGCAGCTGTTGCGCGCGATGCTGGTATTTCAACTGCTGATCTTGAGTATCTATTGCAGAACTATACCCAAGACGAATCACCCAATCTAGACCCATATCTTAATAGTATATTAGAGAGAATGCGCCACACAGGTGAGTCTTACTACCAGTCTTAGCCTGTCTATTCAGCTTTTTGGTCGGCTGGTTTTTCGGCTTCAGCTTCGCCTTCTACGGCAACATCTTCTGCATCAGCACTCTCGGCATCACCAGCGGCGGCTTCGTTAGCAGCCTGCAGGGCACCTGGCTCGTATACAGTAGCCACAACAAGGTCAAATATAGTTGGCTTTTCCTCTTCATCTTCTTCGGCGCGGTGATCTTCGTGGTCTACTAGCTCTACACCAGCTGGTACTACAATATCGCGCACTGTTACGCGGTCGCCAGCACTAGCGAGTTCAATTATAGAAACCTCTAGTTTTTCAGGTAGGTCCATTGGAAGGGCCTTAACCTGTAGCTTTTCTAAGCTCTGTAGTACTATTAGGCCGGCTCGTTCAGCGGCACTTTCGCCTTCGCCCACTAGGTGGATATGCACCTCGGCCTCAACAGGCTCATTGGCATTAACAGCGTGGAACGATACATGGCGCACAATACCCTGCTTGGTCGGGTCAAACTCTACATCCTTAATCATGGCGATACGCTTTTCGGCGCCGCTTAGCATGACCGGGCTGTGTTTACCAGCAGCACTCACTACGCGTAGCATTTCGCCAGCTTCAGCTTGTACAGAAACAGGCTCCATACCAGGGCCATAAATTACACCAGGTACTAAGCCCTGCTTGCGCAATTGTTTAACTTTTTTACCATGTAATTCGCGCTTGGCGATCTTTAAACTAATCTTATCTCCCATATCTCTCCTTTCAGGATACTTTTACGGAGTTACTGTTCCTACTATTATATCAAGGATGGTACAATAAAGGTAATGGAAGGCTTTATCAACCTTATTATCGGCTTTGGTGTTGTGGCAATTTTATTGGTGATTTTTGCCGAAACGGGCCTTTTGGTTGGCTTTGTATTCCCTGGCGATAGCTTGCTTTTCACCGCTGGGTTTTTGGTACAACAAAACCTATTGCCTATTAACATTCACATGTTCGTACTACTACTATTCATTGCCGGGGTTTTAGGCGAAACCACCGGCTACTTATGGGGCCGCCGCTTTGGCAAAAACCTACAAAACCGCCCCGATGGCAAAATATTTAAAAAAGAATACCTAGCTAAAAGCGAAGCTTTTTACAAAAAACATGGCCCACTAGCCATTGTCCTTGCCGTATTTGTGCCAGTTGTACGCACCTTTGTGCCGCTAGTAGCCGGTATCAGCAAAATGGATTACCGCAAGTTTATACCCTATAACATCCTTGGCGTCGCCCTTTGGACAGCCGGGTTCACCTACTTAGGTTACTTTGCCGGTGCCCAGCTTAAAAAGATGGGTATAAATGTAGAGGTCGCCGCCATATTTATAATTTTGCTAAGTATTTCACCTATGCTTTACCACGCCCTTAAGGATAAAGAGCGCCGCCAGGCAATTTGGAGCGCCATAAAGCTCCAAACTCGTACGATTTTTAGGAAAAAAGCCTAATGCTTTATCTGTAATATCAACTAACTATCTAAATATTGTGTGCGTGCAGCTATAAAACCCAGAGAGGCTTCGATATCATTCATAGACAGCATCTCGAGCGTAATAGGACGGCCCTCTTGGTGTCTCAATATAGCACCCAGATCTGCATCAGTAAGACTCCCCGAACCAAGCATTTGATGACTACGGCCATTATCACCCACCTCGTGCAAGTGCACGGAAGCGATATGCCGACCAAGTTCGCTATTTAGCACATCAGCAATGTCTATGCCCGCCTGCATAGCATGCCCTGTATCAAGAGTGAAGTACGCGCCAGGATATAGCCCGAGGAAATCATCCATGTCCTTTTTAGACGAAAAAAGCGTTCTTTTTACGCCCGTATTTTTTGGCCTTAGGTTCTCAACTGCAAGTAAAACGGACGTTTTATCCTGAAGCTCAAAGAGTCGTTCTGCTAGCCGCGCCATCGCTGTTATTTTACCCTCATAGTCCATATACTCACCTGGATGGATTGTGATGCATTCGGAGCCTAGCCCTTCCGCCATATTAATTGTTCTTTTCAACACATCAACAGATCCAGTTGCAAATATGCCTCTTTTAGTAGTCAATGAAAAATCAGTAAATGGTGCGTGAATGGTGCTACGTAGCCCTAAATCCCCTAAAATTAAACGTACATTACGAATATCATAATAGGTCTCAGCCTCTTCAGTCCATAATTCGATATGAGTTAAATCATTAATCACCTGGCTGTTCTCGCTAAGCTCTTTAATGGCCGGCCTAAGGCCAGGTTCTCTAAATGGGATTAAAGCGCCAACTGAATATTTTGCCATAGTTATATTATAATAGTTTACTTAAGCAAAGCTTTTAAGTATTGCCCAGTATAACTACTTTTTGATTTAGCGATTTGCTCAGGCGTGCCGGTGGCAATTACTTGCCCACCGCCCTGGCCGCCTTCTGGGCCCATGTCTATTATGTAATCGGCACACTTTATAACCTCAAGGTTATGCTCTATTATAATCATGGTATTGCCACCCTCAATCAGCTTATTTAGTATCTCTAGTAGCTTTTTAACATCAGCGGTGTGCAAACCAGTAGTTGGCTCATCCAGTATATACAAGGTTTTGCCGGTGCTACGGCGGCTAAGTTCGGTCGCGATTTTGATACGCTGGGCCTCACCGCCACTAAAGGTGGTAGCTGGCTGGCCCAAGGTAATATAACCTAGCCCAACCTGCACTAAGGTTTCGAGCTTGCGGCTAATAGATGGGATGTTTTCAAAGAACTCAAAAGCCTGCTCCACTGTCATGTTTAAGACATCGCTGATAGTCTTTTCCTTATACTTAATTTCGAGTGCTTCACGGTTATAGCGCTTGCCGTGGCACTCTTCACAGGTTACGTATACATCGGGCAAAAAGTGCATTTCTATCTTAATAACACCATCACCTTGGCAGTTTTCGCACCGGCCGCCCTTAACATTGAAACTAAACCGGCCAGCCTTATAGCCACGAATATTGGCCTCAGGCATACTAGCAAACAGCTCGCGGATTGGCGTAAATACACCAGTATAGGTGGCTGGGTTACTGCGCGGCGTTCTGCCAATGGCCGATTGGTCAATTACAATCACTTTATCGAGTAATTCAACACCCAGCATATCGGTATGAGCCCCAGCTACGGTTTGGGCCCGGTTTAAACGGGCCGATAGCTCGTTAGCTACAATATCGTTAACCAAAGTACTTTTACCGCTACCACTAACGCCGCTCACAACTGTAAGCAGGCCTAGCGGGAACTCAACATCGATGCTCTTTAGGTTGTTTTCGGTGGCACCCTTTACTACTAGTTTTCGGTCAAGCTGGACTGGCCGCCGCTTTTTAGGCACGGCAATTTTAGTAGTGCCGGCCAGGTATTGGCCAGTGATACTATCGGGGTTAGCCGCTACCTCGGCCGGTGTGCCCATGGCAATAATCTGGCCGCCGTGTATACCGGCTTTAGGGCCAACATCCACTAAGTAATCGGCACTAGCTATGGTATCTTCGTCGTGCTCAACTACAATCACACTATTGCCTAGATCACGTAGCTCTTTAAGGGTGCCAATAAGCTTATCGTTATCACGTTGGTGTAGGCCAATGCTCGGCTCATCTAGCACATATAGCACGCCCTGCAACTTGCTACCAATTTGGGTAGCTAGCCTAATACGCTGGGCCTCACCGCCACTTAATGTATTTGCAGCCCGGCTTAGTTCTAGGTAATTTAAGCCCACATTATTCATAAACCCTAGGCGCGCACCCACCTCTTTAATAATCGGCCTAGCGATAAACAGCTCTTCATCGGTCATTTTCATACTGGCTACAATGGCTAAGGCATCGCCTACACTTAAATCGCATATATCCATAATGTTTTGGCCATGCACGGTTACGGCTAACACAACTGGTTTTAGGCGGCGGCCGTGGCAAGCATGGCACTTACGCTCACGCATAAACCGCTCGATATCCTTTTTCATAAAGTCGCTGTCGGTTTCGCGGTGGCGGCGCTCTAAATTAGGGATAACACCCTCATAAGTCGAATCATAAAACCTATTACCATTTAGCTTAATGCGGTATTTTTGCTCACCAGTGCCATATAAAACCGTATAAATAGCGTCTTCACTAAGCTGCTTAACAGGTACGTGAAGGTCAAACCCATGCTCCCTGGCGACTTCGGCTAGGCGCTTCATGTACCAAGCATCGGCGTTAAAACGGTTAAAGGGCCTAATGGCGCCTTCGGCGATGGTTAAGTTTGGGTTCAAAACAAGGTCGGGGTCTATTTCCATCCTAAAGCCTAGGCCGGTGCAGGTTGGGCAAGCACCTTGGGGGGCGTTAAAGCTAAATAGCCTTGGCTCAAGTTCGGGGATTTCTTCGCTCGGGTGGTCTACACAGGCGTAGCGCTGGCTTAGTGTAGTAAGCTCGTTGGTATCAACATTAAGCACCTGCACCACGCCATCGGCTAAGCCCAGGGCTTGTTCTACAGATTGGCTTACGCGGCTAACGGCATCTGGTTTCATAACTAGGCGATCAATCACTAGCTCGATATCGTGTTTGTAGCTTTTTTGCAGTTCGGGGAACTCATCCAGCGCATACACTACGCCATCAACCCTTACGCGCGCAAAACCAAGCTTTTGGTACTGTTCGGGTATGTGCTGGAACTCACCCTTTTTTTGGCTGACAAGCGGCGCTAGTACCATTAACTTTGCCCCAGCTGGTAGGTTCATTACCTCGGTTACGATATTATCAGCCGTACGGCGCTGGACAGCCTTGCCACAAACTGGGCAATGTGGCACGCCAATACGAGCATACAGCAGGCGCAAATAATCATATATTTCGGTAACGGTGGCCACGGTACTGCGTGGGTTACGGCTAGTCGATTTTTGATCGATGCTAATAGCCGGGCTTAGGCCCTCAATACTATCGACATCGGGTTTATCCATAATACCCAAAAACTGGCGAGCGTAGCTACTTAGGCTTTCTACATAGCGGCGCTGGCCTTCGGCATAAATAGTATCAAACACTAGGCTGCTTTTGCCGCTGCCGCTAAGCCCCGTTACTACCACTAATTTATCGCGCGGAATGTCGATATTTATATCTTTTAAATTATGCTCACGGGCACCACGAACCTTAATAAAATCGCTCAAAATAACCTCCAAATAATCCAAACTAGTATACATGTTTTTGGCATATTTTGCCACCCCCGCCCTGCCGCCCGAATACTATGTATGCCCATGTTGGTTATGTATATTTATACAGCATATTGACTTTTTGGCTAGGTTTTGCTATAATGCGCATATTAAAGGCGGAGTAATATGGCAAAATCACGTAAAAACAAGTATACCGGTTTACATAACATCATCTTAGGCGCACTGGTTTTTGTGACCCTTGGTATATTAGTGGGCGGTTTGGCCCAAGCCATACTGGTATTTATGCTAACTGGGTTAATTAGTGGCACTACCTATGTCGTACCCGTATGGGGCATGTTTACTATATACGCTGGTATCGCCGGTTTTATACTGCTAACTTACCTTGTAGATTACGAGCTCGAAGCTCGGTTTACTAAAAAGCACCAGGCTAGCCGGCTACCACGGCGACGTTACAGCCATATTTAGGCTTATAGCTCGGGTGGTTCAATTATACTCTCAGCCCACAGCTGGAGCTCTTGGAGTAAGAACTGCTTAGAATCATCTGTCGTTGTGGCCGCCAAGCGCTGTAACGAAGCCGCAAAACCAGGCAGCTGGGACTGCAAGTGCCCTGCCCGCCACTTTTCCCAGGCTAGCATTTCGGTTTCACTAAGTGTACGTGGGTAGTTACGGGCCTTATAGTGCAGCAGCAAACCAGGTAGGCGCTCATCGGTAAATTCGGGGTTAAAATCAGCTAGTTCCCGCTCGGTAGCGTTACGCACCGTCTCTACCCGTAGCCTGTCGCGGTCGTTCAAAAACCCATCATATAGCAGCTCTTCAGGGTCGGTGCCTTTAGCGTATTCTGGCCGTTGTTCGTATAGTGTACGGATGTTTTCGGCAAAATGTGGGGCCGATATAATCAAGTTTTTATGCTTTTCGACCATATTTGAGTCAATCTGCACCTTACTCCAGCCATCGTTTTGAGTCAAAACGCCTAAAGGTGCTACGGCCGGGACGCGGTTATACTGCAGCTCTTTAACCGGGATTGGTATAAAACCTTCCTTTTTACGCTCCTCATACGGGGCGTATAGGCGTTTTTTAAGCTCATTTAGGCTTAGGCTGATAAACGGCGCCGGGTCATGGCGTAAATCGTATACAACTATGTTGCCGTTCTTGCCGGCCGTAAGTGGGAACGCTACGGTAGTTTTATTAAACTGGCTATCGTAGCGCCCACTTGCGTAAACAAAGGGCTTTTTGTCATCTAGGTTTACTAGGCCCTTTACCCTATCTTTAGTGCGCATATCTAATAAGTACTGGTATAGCTGGGGCTGCTTTTGCTTTATAAGCTGGGTAACTTGTATAAGCGCCTCAACATCACTCAGGGCGTCGTGGGCTTTGGTATGCACCATGTTGTTTACGGCTGCGATAGGCTCCAGCTTATTAACTGGCACTCCGTTAACCACTGGCCACTCTATACCCTCGGGCCTAAGGGCGCGGGTCATGCGTACGACATCTAATAGGTCCCACCGGCTACGGCCATCTTTATAAGCCCACTCATAAGGGTCGTAAAAATTACGCCAGAACAGGTGGCGTATAAATTCATCATCGAACCGAATATTGTTAAACCCAACTGTAGTTGTATCGGGCGTAAACACATCGGTTTGCAGCATTTTAGCGAACTCGGCTTCGGTTAAGCCATCTTGCACGGTTTGTTGGGGCGTGATACCGGTAACAAGCGTAGCTTCGGGGCTGGGCAAAGTATCGTCATTTAGCCTTACAAGCACATTTACCGGCTCACCAATAGGCTGTAGCTCCATATTAGTCCGCTGGCCGGCAAATTGCATTACCCTATCTTTACGGGCGCTTAAACCGCTTGTCTCGAGGTCGTAAAAAAAGAATGTCGCTGCCATACTTACCCCATAATAACAAAAAACACCCTTAAAGGGCTTATTTATTGGGGTTGATTTAATGTCGGATAGAGTTGTTTGCCGTGGTGGGCACTAGCTAGTAGCTTACGCTACGTACTTGTGCCCACCGCTGCTACGTTATTAAGTTGTTTCAGCTGCGCAGGACTTAAGGTCCTGGCTGGGAGTCCAAATGCGGACCAAGGGCGTAGTTAGCCTGCAGTATTATCTTGAAGAAAAATACATGGCAGTGAATCACCCATTCCCATAGCCGATGCCTAGCCTATGCCAGGCCGCTCCATACGCCGACCTCAACGGCGCGGTTGCAAACCATCATCACTACTCCTAAATAGTTTTTGACGACATCTCTGTAAACTTCCCTTGATACGGGGCGGGTAGCCCCAAACCTACATCAAGGTTGATCCCTTCAGAGTCAATGAAACAGCTAGGCACCTCGGCCTCTCGTTGCTGTTCCTAGTAGGCGCCTCCTACAACAGGGCACAAAAGTAAACTTTTAGTGTTTCTTTGTCGCATACGGGCCACAAGTTTTATGGACTGTATGCGACAAAGAATAAACTCTATCCGACATGTTAATGCTCGCTCGGGAGGCAGCTTACGCTACCTCAACCAAGGATAATAGCATTATAGCACGTTGTGTATTATAAGTCAATACTATTTTATAAAA
>JAVTWQ010000002.1:29431-49566 GCA_032229905.1 Saccharimonas sp. (SeqCode) | reverse complement strand
CCGCTAGCGCCTTCACGCACTAGGTGGTGGTAAATACCCATCTTTTTCATGATATCGCGGAGGCGATTGACGCTTTCAAACTGGTCAAAATTAGTCCGGCGTGCAAACTTTTCTATCTTAGCACCTGTTACTACCCAGACTTCTTCGGCACTATCGTAGTAAGTATCCCACTTGTCATCAAGCTGCTCGGGGCCAAGCGTAATAGTCTCCATATCACCTGCACCAGGTAACTCTGGTACAATTTCGGCCTGAGCGGCCCGGTAGGCCTGCACTTTAGTGCGTAAAGCCCTTAGCACCTCAGTTAATCCCTTATGGGCAACAGCCGAAATAACAAATACCGGTGTACCCTTAGCAATAACCTTAGTTAAGGCCTGCTTTTGCATATCAATAATATCGGCATCTAGGCCCTCAGACTTAGTAAGCGCCACTACCTCAGGCCGTGTTGCCAGGGCGGGGTTATACTTTTGTAGCTCACTACGGATAGTCTGGTAGCTAGCCGCTACATCATCGCTATATATATCAATAAGGTGCAGCAAAACGCCGGTGCGTTCGACGTGGCGCAGAAAATCGTCGCCTAGGCCCTTGCCTTCACTGGCACCCTCAATTAGCCCTGGTATATCGGCAATAAGCAATGTTCCATCATCCACCTGCGCTACGCCTAGGTTGGGCGTAAGGGTGGTAAAGGCGTAATCGGCAATTTCGGGGCGAGCATTGCTAACCACTGATAAAAAGGTAGATTTACCGGCATTTGGAAAGCCAACTAAGCCAACATCGGCTAGGAGTTTAAGCTCTAGTTCGGCCTCAAAGCTATCGCCTGGTTCACCAAGTTCAGCCATGCGGGGAGTTTGGCGGATACTGCTTTTAAAGTGAGCGTTGCCAAAGCCGCCGTCGCCACCTTTTGCAACAGCAAATTGTTCGCCGTCTTTAGCTAGGTCAGCAATAATAGCTCCATCGCGTTTAACCACCGTACCGACTGGTACTTTGACGAGTAAATCATCGCCACTCCGGCCATGCTTATCACGCTTGCTGCCAGCTCCGCCATCGGCGGCTTTTAGGTTTGGCTGGTAACGGAAGTTTAGTAGGGTGTTTTCACTGGTAGAAGCCACAAATATGACATCACCGCCCTTGCCGCCATCGCCGCCATCGGGGCCACCTTTATCGACGTAAATTTCGCGCCTAAAACTAACTGAACCATCACCGCCCTTGCCGGCTGTAACTGAAACTTTAGCTGTATCTACAAACATTGGGCGGTACCACTTTTAAACTTTAGGTTTTGGTAAAATAACATATATAAATTATAACATAAACTAGTTCTGTTTCAAGGCCTAGTGAATGTACTGATACATGCCGCTAACGGCTTCACTCCATGAGATATCACCGCTACCAACCCGGTTAAAGCCACCACCCCATCGGTAACCATTCATTTCGGATACATGTATAGAAACACCTGGATTAACAGATTCAACTATAGAAACGTGGCCATAGCCGCCACCATTTGCCATGACATCACCAGCGGCCGGGGTGCCGCTAACGGCGTAGCCAGCTGACCTAGCATTATACGACCAAGTACTGGCATTGCCCCAAAAGCTGCCAACTGGCCGGCCCAACTGCTGGCGGCGCTCATAGGCGTACCACGTACAGTTACCCCATGCGTAGCGGTTGCCGACACTGGCTGATAAATTAGAGCTAGTGCTAGTACCGGCACCACTGGTGTAATAGCTTGTGGTGGCAGTACGTGGCGCTACGTAACCTGGCTGCTCATTGGCTGGCAACACAGCGCCAGGGATAGTAATCTGTTGACCAACCGTTAAACCAGCTTCAAGGTCGCCGTAGTGAATCATAACATCCACGTCGGCCTGGTATTTGCTAGCGATACTTTCGATAGTATCACCGCTTTTTACGGTGTATAAGATACCATCAACCGGTAGTATGGTAAGCGTTTTGCCTGGCTCAAGGGCGTCAGAGGTAAGACTATTAGCCCAACGGACAGTCTGGCCGGTTATACCGTACTTGGCGGCCACGGCTGGGACAGTATCGCCGGCTACTGTTACGTATTGCTTTATTACCCGGTTATTAGCGGCTAAAGCAACATTTTGCGGCTTAGACACAATATCTGTAGTGGTTTGCGCCAGGGTGCTTTCGGTCGCAAGCGACTGTGATAAGTTAGCTACGTTATTGGCCACTGGTAAGCCCGTGGTATCGGCTAAGTTTGCCCCCACATTGGTTGCTAGGAGCTGATCTACGCTGCTACTGGCGACTGTATTGCCGGCTGCGGCCTCTGATGTCTGGTTTACGGCGGCTAAACTAGTCTGTTTTTTAGGCGGCTGGTAGCTAATAGCTACTAGAGCAACAATCAGTAAAAATACGCCTAAATAGCTAGCGATACTGCTAGCGGATACTGATTTACGCGAAGACCGGCGCTTAACGCGCGGTTCGGTGGTCAAAGCGACCTGGTTTATTACGTTAGCCTGGGGTATTACCTCGGCAACGGGTTGATTACGAATATAATTCTCCTGCACCCTTATTGCTATGGGTACGACTACCTCACTTTGTCTTTCTCCACATGTATGCGTGGAAAGGAATGCGCGTGTCGACCTACTAGTTAGTGTTATTCGGCATCCGTACGACAGTTAAAGGCAGGCTCCTTAGTAGGTAGTGTGCCCGCACCCGTTTTAAGTGGTAAACCTCCTAAAACTATGTACTCTACTTACCAAGTTGCTACGGGCAATTGTACTTTAAAAAGGGGTCAAAAGTCAACCCTTGGCCAAGGGCCCTACAGATCACCGCACAGCTGTTGGCAGTGGTTTTTGATGTTAGCCTGGTGCTCGGCCTCAGTGCTAGCAAAATAGATTAAGCCGTCATCGCCAGCTATAAAATACATGTAATCGGTATTACTGGGGTTAGCTACGGCCTTTAGGGCCAGCTCACCAGGGTTAGCAATAGGCCCGGGCGGCAAACCAGGGTAAAGCCGCGTATTATAGGGCGAATCAAGGTTCACGGCCGGCGCTACCCCTAGCATATCGGCCGCATATATAAAGGTAACATCTGAACCCAAGGTTGTACCCTGGTGGTAACGCTTTAAAAATACCTGAGCAATGGTTTGCTCATAGCCGTAGCAGCGCTGCTTACGCTCCTCGGTGGGTTTGCCTTCACAGTTTAGTTCACGTTGCACAATCGAGGCCATAATAATACCTTGGTATAAGTTAAGGTCCTGGGCCTTAAACTTAGCTACTAGATCATTTTGCTGTACTACCTTATACATTTGGTCAAAGCTGGCCTGCAGGGCATCCTCGGCCGTTGCATCGGTTTTTAGGTAATAGGTTTCGCCAAAAACATAGCCCTCTAGGCCAGCGCTAGCTGGTTTATCAGCGAACAATGGGCCAGAATATGTTTTACTCAACGCACCTGCTACTTGGCCTGTAGTGTAGCCGGCGTTTGCTAGGCGATATTTGACGTACATAGTTTGGTCAAGGGTGGCGCCAGCTGGTTTATATAATGGCTTTTCGATAGTTGCGCCTGGGAAAAACGTAACCACTTTAAAATCGGTGCAACCCTGTTCTAGCTTACTAACAATCTGGGCGACGCTTTGCGAGGCGGTCAGGCGGCAGGTGCTAGCTTTTAGGTTGGCCCCAGCTAAACGAGCGTATATCTCAAAAGCCAGCTGGTTACGGATTAGATTGACGCTTTTTAGCTTGAGGCCGACAGCGCTAATGGAATCACCTGATTTTACCTCAACCGAGCGTGGTGAAGTATCGCTAGGGTCGACTGGCTGCAATTGAGCATTGTACCAAAATAGCCCGGCGCCGGCGCCAATAGCTAACATAAGTATAAAACCAATGAGAATACGTAGCCACAAACGGCGTTTTTTACGTACAACGGGGTCTCCGGCTGGCTCAATATCTAGTGGGTCAAGCGGTAAACCTGGTTCAGCGGTTGGCAGTGGCGCTGGCGTAATAGCTACAGACGCAGGCTGAGGCGGCCGCAATTGTGGCTTAGGGCGCTTAAACCCGTCCACGGTGCTGCTCCAGGTAATCTTGCAAAATAATACTAGCAGCCATACTATCTATATCACCCTTAGTATATGGTTTGTTGGTTGCTTTTAAGTGCGCTTCGGCTTGAACGCTCGTAACTGATTCATCCTGGTAGGCCATTGGAATAGATAGTAGCGCCATTAGTTTACCGGTAAAGGCCTGCACACTAGCGGTTTGAGCGGTTGGTTCGCCCGATTGGTTACGTGGGTAACCCACTATAAGCTGGTTAACCTTTTCAAAGCTAGCTAGTTTAACTAACTGCTCTAACTCGGTTCCATCTACCTCTATAAAATCATACGGTACGGCTATAGCCACCTGGCTATCGGCAAGCGCTACACCGATGCGCCGCTCGCCAACATCGAGCGCCATATACACCGTAGTGCTAGCCATTTACGTTAAACTGGACCTTGATTTTGTTGACATCGCCTGGCGCACCAGTAACCCAGAACGGACTAAACGATACATCAACTTTATCTACCCCATTAACAGCCTGTAAGTAAGCCTGGATTTCACCAGATTTTTTGCCCTTAACATACTGTTTTACATCGTTTTCGTTAATATTTGGGCCGATTTTGCCATTAGCAGTGATAGTCGTGGCGTACTTATCATCAGCTGGCGTTGAAGCGCTAAAGGTAGCCGTAGAGAGGCCATTATCGTAGACTTTTTGGTTAGATTTGCCATCAACTTGCTGGGCAAAGTAAGCATCAAGGTATTTACCCACCTCTGTTTTTGATACCGCCATAATACTGTAGGTGATTTTGCCAGCTAGGGAGGCCTTGCCGCCGGTTGCCTCGGCCCCAACCGCGGGGCTTGGCTTCACAGTACTAGAATCTACCTTAAATGTGTCATCAATAATTATGTAATCACCACTGAACTGGCTTTTGAGGGCTTTTTTGGCGGCATCCGAATCGGCACTTTGCACAATGTTACCCGATACAGTATCGATATCACTCTGTTGTACTACTGTAATGGTCTTATCGGTACCACCACTTGGGCTGGTCGAGAAGGTTGCCGTAAAACCACCACCCGATACCGTAGCGCTACCGCTGGCGCCGTTATAAGATGTACCACTGGCACTAGCCGTTACACCAACTGTAATACCGCTACCGGTTGTAGGCAGATTTGAGGCCGAAAATGTAGCGGCTTGATCAGTTGTATACACCTTACCGCCAGAGCTAGTAATAGCCGTGCCGGCCTGGACCGTTACACTCCCGGCCGTTAAAGCTAGGTTAACTATGGTTTGCTGGGTTGGAGCTATAGTTACTTTACCGGTTGCTACGGCGCCAACATCTTTACTACCAGTAGCCGTAAAAGGTATCGATACATCTTTGGTGGTAGTTTTTAGTTCAGATTTTAGAGTGCCATCTTTTAGGCTAGTAGCAAGGCCCGTGCCGGCTGTAACCTTAGAATTAAGGGCGCTAAGCGTGGTTTTGGCCGTAATAGCTATAGTCGCTTGGGGCGCAAACACAATAGCCCACACGAGTAACGCAATAAGAGCCGCTAGCCCGGCTACACCAATAAATAGTTTTTTACGGAATGAACCAAAATCGGGTACTTTTGAGCGTGATTTAGCAGCTGTAGCGGCCGAAGCACTACGAGGCTCTGTATCTTTATGATCATTCGCGACCACGGCAGCAGTGCCAGCACTACTTATGGTTTCTGGATCACCACTAGCCGCGGCTGCATCGGCGCGCTCACCAACCGGTAGCTGGCCGCCATCTATAATATCTTCATCATCTACCTCTAAGGCAGCTACCTCGGGCATTTCTGGGCGGCTCTCTAGGTTTTTAGCTACAGGTATACCAGCACTACCAGCAAGAGCCGTAAGGGCTTGATTATTAGTTACAACCGCTAGGTGCTTACCAGCCTGAGTAGCAGCCCGGTGAACAAGTTTAAGGTTTACAGCACTTTGAATTGCCCCAACGCGCTTTGGCGGCACTAAAGCCACTACCTTACTTTTGCTAGCCTTAACTTTACCAATAATGGCGGTAATATCGTCTTCGGTATCGATGTAAATAACGTCTTTTTGCACCGGTGTTATATCCTTAGCATTCGGTTGAGTTTGTCTTTAAGTGTGCCTTGCTCTTGACTGCCTATCATTGTATCATAGCCCACCCTTAGCAGGCCCATGGCGGTAATAAAGGTATGGTCGCTGGCTTCACCGGTTGGATCGGTTATGCCTACAATATCCTCGGGGCCAATATGCTGAACGGTTGGCTTTTTAGTAAATGGCAGGTCTTTATACCAATCGCGTGATTGCAAGGCCGCAACAAGTTGCTTTAAGCTGCTACCACCACCGCATAATAAAATACGGTTTGGCAAATGATCCACGCTATCAAATTCACCCAGGGCTAGCTCTACACCGGCCACCCAAACATCTAGGGTTTTATCGATACTTTTAGCGATATCCTTTTTAACGGTGTCCTTTACCTCGGCGCGGTCTAGGTTCAGCTTGAGCTTTTCGGCGTTTTCATAGCTAATACTAAGGTCGTTGGCTATGGCATTTGTGAATATACGCCCACCAATGCCAAACATTTTGGTGCCTTCTACGCCGCCATCGTTTACAACCGCAATATCGGTGGTACCACCACCAACATCGGCGAGTATCGCCGTAAAGGTGCTGTTGGCATCGGTGCCAAGTACGCTGCGACTAACGGCAAAAGGCTCGGCCGCTACGGCAATAAGTTCGAGGGCTAGTTCATTAGCCACTCGCTCTAGAGCGCCAATATGTACCATGGGGGCAAAGGCTGTATATATCTGCACTGCCACGTCCTTACCTTGGAAACCAATTGGGTTACTGACCTTGTAGCCATCGATATGGATACTGACTAGAGCGCTGTTGACCAGCTTAACTTCGACATCTTCGTTGCCAGTTTCAAGAGCGATCTGTTTTTGAGCTTTTTGGGCGGCCCTATCTTGAACCTTTTCGATAATAAATTCCATTTCGGACTCATCAAGCGGCCTATCGGGCTGTGGGCGGCGGTAGCGGATAGTATTGGTTACGCCTTTAACTAGTTCGCCGGCAATGCCAATAACGCAGCGCTTAGCCTGCAAGCCGGCCTGTTCTTCAGCCTGAGCTAGGGCCTCTTCGCAGTTTTTAACCACACCGGCAATATCTGAAATTGCCCCACTGTGCATATCGCTTAGCTGCTGGTGAGCCCGGCCAACACCTACTACCTCTATATTTTCGCCATCTAGCTTAGCAATTAGGGCTTTTACGTACTCGGTGCCTATATCTAGCCCTAGTAAATAGTCCCCGGTTGAGCGATTTTGGACTTTTTTGCGTATGTTATCAAAAACCATAAGTAGTACTATTATATCACTGTTACGGGCTAATTAGGCGGTTTTACTAAGGGCTATAACTTAACGTAAAACGGCTTTAATGCGGCGAATACCGGCGCTGCTGGCTTCTTCTTTGGTAATTTTGAAGGTTTTACCGCCTTCAGCTAGCTGGCCAGTGTGCTCAACGTGTGGCCCGCCGCATATTTCCAGGCTAACAATATGGTCATCTGTGCCCATTTGGTACACCTTAACCGTATCGCCATAGCGTTCGCCAAATGGGCCAATAGCGCCCATATCTAGGCCCTGTTGAGTTGGGTAAACAGTGAATTTTACGGGGTTATCTTCGGCTATCCAGCCATTCACTAAATCTTCGGCCTGCTTAATCTCCTCTGCTGTCATTTTGCGGTCAAGGCTAAAATCAAACCGCAGGCGCTCAGTCGTGATATTGCTACCGTGCTGCCGCACCGTATCGCCAAATATCTGCCTTAAAGCCGATTGCAACAAATGAGTAGCCGTATGGTATTTTAAGTGAATATCATCGTGGCCCTCAAGGCCGCCCTTAAAGGTTCCTTTACTAGCGGTCTGACTCTTACGTCTTTGTAACTCCATAAGCCTGTCAAATTGCTTTCGCCAGTCCGGGTCCACTTCTACCCCCTGTTTAAAAGCTTCTTCAACGGATAGCTCAACTGGGAACCCATACGTATCGTACAGTACGAAAGCAGCCTCGCCATTTAATACCCTTCTGCCTGTCTCCACTATAGTGTGCTTAGATAGATTTGCGCCATCTGCATCAATAAGCGGCTCTGTCGTAACCGGAAAACGTCCTACAGCCACATTTTCTCTATCACCTTCAAAACAGTACTCAATAGTTAACTTATCGAGCTGGATAATGCCTTTTTTGAGCGTCTGGCGAAAAGCCTTTTCTTCCTTAACGAGTACGGCGATTATGTTATCACGGTTTTCGGCCACCTCTGGAAAATCGTCAACGTATAAATCTGCAATAACTGGCACAATCGACTCAAGGAAGTTCTGTTCAACGCCAAGATCGAAGCTATAACGGATAGCCCGGCGGATTAACCGTCGCATGACATAGCCTTGCTCTTTGTTACTTGGCACGCAGCCATCGACCGCTAGGAATGTCGCAGCCCGCAGGTGATCGGCAATAACTCGCATGCTTTCAGTGTGGCTATCGTACTTTTTGCCGCTAATTTGTTCGAGCTTTTCAATAATTGGCCACATGAGTGATATTTTGAATACATCGGGGCTATTAATTGCGGCGGCGGCGATGCGCTCTAGGCCACTACCTTGGTCGACATTCTTTTGGGCTAGTTCCTCAAATTGGCCTTCGGCTACCTTTTTGTAGGCCATAAACACATTGTTACCGACTTCCATGTAGCGACCGCAATCGCAGTTTGGGTGGCATTTTTCACCGTAAGCTGGGTCATGTGTAATAAAATCGAATTCATAAAACATCTCTGTATCAGGGCCGCATGGGTCTCCAATAGGGGTGCTGGCTTCGCTGCCGTTACGGCTCCACCAGTTTTTACTGCCATCGTAAAAGAATATGCGCTCGCCTGGTAGCATGCCCCGTTTTGCGCCGGCACTTTCGCTACCAATATCGGCTACCCCGTTACTAAGGCCCTTACTGGCAAAAAGACCAGCCCAGAGCTCGGCGGCTTCGGTGTCTTTAGGAATATTAAACTGTTCGTTACCAATGTAGCAAGTGATGTAGAGTTTAGCTGGGTCAAGCCCCACGACACTAGTCAAAAACTCGAACATCCAGGGAATTTGTTCTTTTTTAAAGTAATCGCCCAGGCTCCAGTTGCCAAGCATCTCAAAAAAGGTGGTGTGGCGATTATCGCCCACTTCATCGATATCTTGAGCGCGAAGACATGTTTGGCTATCAACAATCCTTTTGCCCTTAGGGTGCGGCTCGCCAAGGAGGTATGGGATCATTGGCTGCATGCCACTACCTGTAAATAGCGTAGTTGGATCACCTTGCAAAACAAGCGGCGCCCTAGATACAACAGCGTGTCCCCTATCTTCAAAAAACTTCAAATACGCATTGCGGATATCTTGTGCATTCATATCTGTTAATTATAGCAGAACCTATCCTAATCCATCACTAACTATAAAAATAAAATAGAAAAAGTATTGACTCATAAAAAGTTTATGCTAAAATTACAGGTATATTGCAGAGCTAGAGCGACGCAGTGAGTAGAAATAAAAAGGAGTTAACAATGAGAAAAATATCAAAGCGTACGTTTTTCGTACGCGCATTACCAGTACTAATGGTTGGGGCTGCTATTGGAGGCGCCTGTTATTTAAACGCCACTAAAGTGGTAACTGCAGTGTCAACGAGCACTCCATTTACTTTTGCGGTAGCGAATGATTTCGACCTAGAGAGCCACCAGTCAGCCTCCCTTGCAACTATGTCTGCAATGGGCCAATCGGACGCTGCCTTTACCTTCTTGAATGGCGACCTAGCTCAAGGGAACCCACCCGGAGCGGCAACTTTCTGCTCTAACATACAGAGCAATGTGAATAAACCAACATTTATATTAAGTGGAAACCATGACACTGAGGATGGTGGCCCAGGCTACTCAATTGGAGACTATACGACTAGTGGATGTGCTATGCCAACGACAACTGGTGCGATATCCGCATTCCAGGGTGGAAGTTACCTACAGGATTATTATGTAGACTACCCTGCAACCAATCCCAAGCTCCGTATCATTGCCGTCAGTCCCGAGTTACTATATGGGGGGTCATACTACGACTATTCTAGTGGTAGTGCCCGTTATAACTGGGTATCAAGTTCAATCGATGCCGCTAAAACAAGTGGAGAGTGGGTGGTCTTGGCCTTCCATAAACCTTACTTAAATGCAGGCAGTAGGCACGGTAGTGGTGGCATAGGGCCAGATGTCGCGCCAGCACAAGAGCAAGCTGTATACAATCTTGCCCTTAGTAAAAAAGTCGACCTGATTATTGATGGCCATGAGCATAATTATATGCGTGGCAAACAGCTAGCTCTTGGATCAAGTTGCTCCGGGGTAACACGCGGTAGCTACAATGCAGCTTGCGTAGTAGATGACGGTAGCGATGCCTCATATATAAAAGGTGCCGGTTCAGTTCAGGTAATTAACCTCGGAGCTGGCAGCATTAACGATGGTAATGGATTTAACGCTGGCAGCGGCGATGCTGGGTTCTTTGCCGCACATGTTAATGGGACTGTGAATGGATACATGAAATATTCAGTCTCAGACTCATCACTAACAGGCACACTACTCTCAAATACCGGTGCGACCCTAGATAGCTTTACTATCACCCAGCCAGATACGGCCCTACCAACCGCCGCCTGGGTGTCACCATCTGCCGACAGCACAGTGTCTGGCCACTCTATAACCCTTAAGGCAACTGCAACTGATAATATTGGGATTGCTACAACTGCGTTCTACGGTAGTACTTCAAGCAACTTTACAGGAGCTACAGCCCTAACCGGTACCATTAACTACGATGCGGCCACAAGCAGCTATAGCCTCACAATCGATACAACAGCGCTTGCAAACGGACCCTACTATGTACAATTCCAGGCAGCAGATGCCGCTCATCCATCAACCCCAGCCACGACGTCTATCATTAAGCTAAACGTTAATAACGTATCGGCATTTAGTGCACCTAACTCAGATGACGCTACAAGTTCGGTTAGTCTAAGTGGCACTTGTAATACGATTAGTAGCTCAAGTACCCCAAGCCTACACGCTTCACTATCTGCAGCACAGCTTCTTACATCATTCGCCTTTACCACTGGCTGTTCTGCCAATGGCGGTAGCGCTACTGTAACAACTGACCTCGGCGCCCAATATAATGCCTCTCAGTTAAAGGTGTATAAGGATCAATCTAACGGAAGCCTTAAAGATGTTACCGCAGAGGTAACCATAAAGAACCAAAACGTCGGTGGCGTATCGCATACCTTCGTTATCTACACAGTCGCCGATGGTAGCACTGGCGATGTTGACGGTAAGGTCGATGGAAAGATTGTTGACCCTGTCTATATACTAGATAGTTCACTTGGAGCTACTAGCACAACTAGCACTAGCCAAGGAGCTCTCGCTAGCACGGGCACGAATATAGCGATATTCATACTTGTTGCTACTAGTGTAATAGCCCTATCTGGTGTAGTCTTTACAAAACTTTATAAGAGCAACTAAAGGCAAACCTACCTATTTTAAAAGAGAGCCCTATAAGGGGCTCTCTTTTAAAATCATCTTATACTTAAACGACTATTCCGCCACCTAGGCACTCGCTGCCACGGTACAAAACAGCCGATTGGCCAGGTGCCGCGGCCCGCTCTGGCTCTACTAGCTGCAGTGTAGTGCCACTAAGGCTAGCGCCGAGCAACTTACCGCGGTGGCGCAGGCGCACCCTTAACGGCTCGCTCTCTTTAGCCGGTTCATTAATCCAGTGGATGTTAGTTAGTTCTAGACTATTTCGCCACATAGAAGCATCGTTAATATTGCGGCTAACATATACCTCATTTTTATCCATGCTTTTACCAACAACGTAATATGGCAAACCGCCGCCTACACTTAAGCCGTGGCGCTGGCCTAGGGTGTAAAATATAGCGCCGTCGTGCTGGCCAACTACAGCGCCAGATTCCTTTTCGATAATATCACCGGTGTTAGTAGTAACATACTGGCCCAAAAAATCACGCATACCAACTTGGCCTACAAAGCATACGCCCATGCTATCTTTTTTTGTAGCCGTCCAAAGGCCGCGACTTTTTGCCATCTGGCGAACCTCTGCTTTTTGGTAACCACCAAGCGGAAATAGTGTTTTATTTAGCGCTTCACCTGTAACTCTATATAAAAAGTAGGTTTGGTCTTTTAGTGTATCTGCAGCCTGCAAAAGGCGGGCATGTCCGCTCTGCTCTTCCAAATCGTTGCCCCCGTCTCCTGCGTTAGCGGGAGACACACGATTTGGTGGAGACGAGCGGACCGGCACGCCGTGGTCAACTACTGCATAGTGCCCAGTCGCAATCATCTCGGCGCCATCAGCTAAGGCTGTATCTAAAAACAACCTAAACTTTACCTCCTGATTGCACATGATATCAGGGTTGGGGGTGCGGCCTAGGCTATATTCATCAATCATATATTGCACCACTTTATCGCGGTACTGCTGTTCAAAATCGAATACTTTAAAATCGATACCAAGTTGCACGGCCACACGCTTAGCATCGGCTAAGTCATCAGCCCACGGACAACGAAGCCCCGGCATATCTTGGCTCCAGTTTTTCATATAAACCCCTGTTACCTCGTAGCCTTGCTCCACCAAAAGGGCGGCGGCCAGGCTGCTATCTACCCCACCGCTCATGCCAACATAAACCCGGGTCACGTGCTCTCTACTCCGCCGGTAGCTGTAATAGCAGTTTTAGACAATTCACTAAGAGCTAGGTTCCAGCCCCAAGGGGTCATCCACCAAAAACGGTTCCAATCTTTATCTTCAGACACGGGGTGCGGGCGGATAGTTAAGCCATTACCGGCCCGCCTAAACTCCATTAAGGCCCGGCGCTCGTGATAGGCCGACGTTACCACGATTAGCGAAGTGTAGCCCTGGCTGCGGGCTAATTTAACGCTATTTGAAGCATTAGTGTTGGTATTGTGGCTGGTTTCATCTAGTAAAGTCGCCTCGCCTGGTACACCAGCTGCTACCGCCCGCTGCTGCATCACTTTAGCGTTCGATGGACCAGAGGTATCGGCCGCTGCGCCCGATAATATAATCATGGGCGCCCAGCCGTTTTTATATAATTTTATGGCTTCATCGGTGCGTGCTGCGGTGTCGCCACCACTTATAACGACAATAGCGTCGGCCGGGGCACAATCACCGCTCGTGCCCACCTTTGCACCACAAAACTTAAGGCTATCTGGCCCTAAATAAACCCCAATTAATAGGGCCGAGACTAAAAACATTATAACAAGCGCTAATATCAGCTTGAATAACTTCACTGCCCTACCCGTTTCTTTTCGCTATTTACCACTGTAACTATAATATCACCTGCAGCCGCTATTTCGGGCTGATCAGTTAGCTTGCCAAGCGTCATGCGCAGGCTGCCATCGGCTACATTAGAGGCTAGGCCAATTGCGATAAGCACATGGCTGCGAGTGCCTTTATTAGCGGCACAGGCGCTACCAGTGGCGACCAATACCCCCTTGGTTTCTAGCGCAAATAATAGCCTCTCAGCATCAAGCCCCGGAAACGATATGTGCAAAAAGTTCGGTAAGCGCTTTTTAGGATTGCCCGATATAACAGCACTTGGGAAAGCCGTTACTAGACGCTGCTGCAAGCTATCGCGCAGGCTGGCGATACGTTCGGTTTCGGCCCGGCGCCCAGCATCGGCCGCCTTTAGGGCCGTAGCAAACCCAATCGTACCAGCCACGTTTTCGGTGCCACTACGAAGGCCATGTTCCTGCCCGCCACCCATAATTAGTGGACTTAGCCGCATGTTCGGCTGGGCCCATAGTAAAGCCACCTGCTTAGGCCCATACACCTTACCAGCGTTTAAGGTCATGGCATCTACCCCTAGGCGACTAACGTGTAAGTCTAGGTAGCCGGCTCCCTGGGAGGCATCGGTGTGAAAATAAATCAGTGTTTTGTTGCCGGTTTTTATACGATTTTGGCGTTCGGCCTGCACTACGGCGGCGATTTTATTAAGCGACTGAATAGTGCCAAGTTCGTTATTAGCTAGAGCGATACTCACTAGCTGAGTATCTGGTGTTATAGCCTCTAATACCGACTCGGCCGTAATAACCCCCTTAGGAGTCGGCTGAACAAGGGTATGCGGGTGGCTCCTGGCGGCCTGCAGCACAGCTGGGTGCTCGATAGCGCTCGTTACAACGTGGCCAGTTACGCTATTAAAAACCAAGTTTATTGACTCAGTTGCGCCGGCTGTCATAGTGATTTCATCTGGCTTTGCGCCAATTACGCTAGCCAAGCTAGCCTTAGCGGCCTCGTAGCTGTGGCGCACGGCTATGGCTGGTGCGTATGGGCTGCTTGGGTTATAAAAATCATTAGTTAAAAACGGCTCCATGGCAGCTAACACAAAATCAGCCACTGGTGTGGCCGCTGCATGGTCAAGGTAAATAAACTTTGGCGCCATAATACTATTATATTACGCGGCGGCTGGTATTTGCT
This sequence comes from Saccharimonas sp. (SeqCode), assembly GCA_032229905.1. Classification (GTDB taxonomy): domain Bacteria; phylum Patescibacteriota; class Saccharimonadia; order Saccharimonadales; family Saccharimonadaceae; genus Saccharimonas. Next base: position 35,062 of record JAVTWQ010000002.1, on the reverse strand, counting down.
GGTACATTGCGTTCATTACCTGCTCATAGTAGGCATTCGTAGCACGCATAAAATTATCTAACTCGGCACCCTCAAGGTAGCTATAGCGTCCACCTGGCTGCACTTTTAGCACCCCGTTATCATGTAGTTCGTATCGTACGGTGGTATTTTGCATTTTGCCGGTTTCATCTTTCCATTCTTCGTACCAGATCCAGTTTTTTTCATCTAGGCAAAAGAATTCGCGGCGGCGACCAGCCGGTACTGGGCCAAATAGTTGAGCGCCAATTTTGCTCTCCATATCAAGTAGCTCGCGTTCAGAATAAACGTGTGCCTGCTTTTTGGTTGGCAGTTTGAACTTTAAGCCAGATAAATCATCAACATCACCAATAAGGGCAGTGATTAGGTTGCGAAAAGCCATTACTTGGCCCTCGCGCCGACAAAGGCCTTACGGGCTCCAGCTAACTGTGCAGACTGAACGGCCAAGGTTTCTAACGGTAATAATGGTTGTTGGAGTTTATCACCAGCCGGTACGGGAGTGCTACCAATAGCCTGCCCTGGTTTTGGAACAATCTCTGCCTCTGGAGTAATGGCCTCAGCCTTAAGTGCAGCGGCGCCCCATCGAGGTACTTCCTCGAACCTAGGCCCATTAATAGGAGAAAAAAGCTTTTGTATATCAAGCTCTTGGGTGGGGGTAGCCTCCCTAAGGGCATCCTCTAATGGTTTGCCAGGTTGAATAATCTCAGTCATACTGCTAGTGTTTTCTATCATAGTATCTACGCTAATTGTAGCGTGTTCAGGTAGTTTTGACAAATGGCTAAAGCCAAGCCTGGCTGCAATGGCCGGCACTTTAGGGTTGGCCTTTTTTTCTGCGGCTATCGCCTGTCGTTCTATAAGAATCTGATTGTATAAAGAATAGATGTCGCCATCTGGGTCAAGTTGAATAGCCAGGTTTTCATCCGGGCGATTCAGTAGTAGCTGGTTGTTGGTGCCATTCATTAAATTTAACTCCAAATAACTCCGTAGCATTTGCAGTCGTAGCGGCAACCACAGTCTCGAGAGGCATGTTGCGGGCACGCGCCTGATACTCGGCAACGCTACCCACATATGCTGGTGTGTTCATTTTACCACGGAATGGTATAGGTGTCAAGAATGGTGCATCAGTTTCTAGTAGTAGCTTGCCCAGAGGAACTGATGTGAGTAAGCTGGCCTGCTGGGCATCTTTAGTAAAGGTACTAATACCATTCACCCCTATAAACAGCCCACGGGCTAGGCCCTGCTCCATATTAGCCCGGATATCGGTAAAACTATGAAGCACGCCCCTAACACCTGTAAAATTATCAATAATTGGCCAAAAATCACTAAAAGCATCACGAACATGAAAGCTTATTGGCAAATTATGGTTTAGGGCTAGCTGGATTTGAGCCTCCAGGGCAGCTACTTGAGTAGCCTTTGGGCTATGGTTGTAGTAATAATCTAAGCCTATTTCGCCTATAGCTATAACTGGGGTGCTTGGGCCGTTTTTTGAGCCTTTAAGCGAATTATTTAGCAGGTCAGCTATCTTAGCTACATCGTTATCCTTAGTGTCGTGCGGGTGAACCCCGACAACTGGCCATGCTAAGGCGTGGGTACTGCAAAATTCTAGGGCCTGCTGGCTACTTGCGACACTTGTACCTACGCAAACCATAGCAACACCAGCTTTAACCGATGCCTGGTAGGCCTGCTCCTTATTATCATGGTAAAACTCACTGTCATGGATGTGGCAGTGGGTATCGACTAACATATACTTAGGCCTTTGGCGCCCGAGGGTCTGGGGTATGAATATACTTACGTGGAAATAGCGGCCGTGCATCAGCTGGCACCACACCACTTGCAAATATACGCTTAATTTCGGTGGCGGTGGCTGGCATAAACGGCGTGATAAGATCGGCTACCTGAATGAGCATGCTGGCGGCATAGGTTAATACCTCTTCTAGGTGGTCTTTTTCATCTGATATTGTCTCGGCAGCTTTTGCAATTTCCCACGGCTTAACACGCTCGAGGTATTGGTTAACACTACGAATGGTTTCCCAAACTTCATCGAGGGCTCGGTCAAACTGTAGCTGCTGCATAACTGTGCGATATGGGCCCATGTCGTGTTCAGCCGTGAGGGCACCGCCAATTACGCCAGCCTGGTAGCGCAGGGTCATGCTTGCCACGCGCTGCACTAGGTTGCCTAAATCGTTACCAAGTTCGCCGTTATAAGCGGCTTCAAACTTTTCCCAGGTGAAATCACCGTCATCTTGGGTTGGAATATGGCGGGCAAAGTAATAACGGAACGCATCGACGCCATATTCATCCATGATTTGGTTAGGATCTACAACATTACCGACGCTTTTACTCATTTTGCTGCCGCTAGAGTTAACGTGTCCATGAACTAGCATTTTGCGGGGCAAACTAAGCCCTAGCCCAATGAGCATTGGTGGCCAAATACCAGCGTGGAACCGCAAAATATCTTTGCCAATCACTTGAACATCAGCTGGCCAATAATCTTGCCAACCTGGCGTGTTGGGATAGCCAAGTACTGTGATGTAATTAGCCAAGGCATCGAGCCACACGTACATAACCTGGGTTGGGTCGCCTGGCACTGGTATTCCCCAAGTTAGGGTCTTAACGGGGCGGCTAATAGACACATCTTTTAGGCCGTCTTTGGTTAGCTCCAAAAACTCTTTAGCCCTAAAATCGGGCACGATTTCCATCTTTTTTATCTCGATAGCTTCGTGGACTTTTTGAGTAAACTCACTGCACTTCAAAAAGTAGTTTTCTTCGGAGATACGCTCATATGGCATTTGGTGGTCAGGGCAAACACCGCCAGTGGCCTGGACCTCTTTATCGGTAAAAAAGGCCTCGTGCCCCTGGCAGTACCAGCCTTCATACGTACCTTTATAGATATAGGGCTGCAGCTGCTGCCAGATATACTGAACGGCCGCCATGTGGGCCGGGTCGCTGGTGCGGATAAAATCAGTGTAATTAACATTCATTTTGCGAATAAATGCCTGGTATTGCTCGGTTACAGAATCAACATAAGCCTGAGGCGTAGCCCCCTGTTCGGCGGCTTTTGCGGCCACCTTATTGCCATGCTCATCTGTCCCCACCTGGAACCTAACCGTCTTGCCGTTTTGTACCTGGTAGCGCGACCAAATATCGGCCAGCAAATAATCAATAGCGTGGCCAATATGCGGCGGACCATTAACGTATGGAATGGCAGTAGTAATGTATAAATTCTTTCCCATTGACCCTAGTATATCAGAGGCAGCTTCATTTAGGCCACCGGTTGCGATATACTAAAGGCATGAAGAAAACCACAAGCGGTTTTACCATTATTGAGCTACTCGTGGTAATGATTGTAATTGGTATATTAGCGGCTATTGTGATTGTTACTTATAGCGGCGCCCAGGGCCGTGCCCGCGATGCCACCAGGCAGTCTGATACAGCTAGCCTAATAAAAGCCCTGGAGACCTATTACGATGATAACGGCAGCTACCCGGTGCCGGCCAGCAACTGGTACTACACTAAAGATGCAACATGGACAACCTTTAAAACCGCATTGGCGAACAATATCACCACTATGCCTAGCGACCCTAAGAACACCGGTGATCCTACCGTAGCCGGCATGTTTGGCTACGCCTATTACTCGAGCAGCACTGGCAATAACTGTGGCCGAGTAGCCGGCCAGTGGTACCTGCTAGTTTGGCGGTTTGAGGGCAACCCACAAACAAAGTTCACCGATGGCAGCTGTACTGGCACGAACTACGGCGACACGCTATACAGTGGCAATGGTATATCATATTACGAATCTGTTAAATAGCCTATTTCATCATTGCTATTACGCCAATACGGCCAGTTGTATCGCCGCCTGCGTGTGAAAAATAATTACTATCTTGCATAGTATCGACTGATGATACGTGAATATTGCTAGGCAGCACCCCAGCCCCCTTTAGCAAGCCGCCATTAAACCCGGCTAGGTCCAGGTAGGTGCCGTCAGGCTTAACCTCGTAAAAACCTTGCCAGTCTGGGTCATCAGCCTTATCGAACCAGCTTAGTTTGTAGCTATCTTTTTTAGCATGTGGGCTCATCCAAACAACTATGTCCTTAGGCTCGCTACCTTGTGATATAAACTGCTCGGTAACACCCCGGGCTAGCTTAGAGTAGCTAGAGTGCCGGCCCAGGTGCGCTAGGGCCAAGGCTTTGCGCTTAGGGTCGTATAACACCGTAGCCACGCAATCGCCCACCGGCAAAAATAACCCAACGCCTAAAGCAGTCGTATATAACGCATCAGCCGCCACTTCGCTAAGGTTCTTTGTAGTTGAGCGATCATCAACCTCTGCCATATCTTTATAGCTTTGGTTATCTGCGTAAATAATACGCTGGAATACAATATCACCATAATCAACTTTTAGTTTTTGGCAAAACAAAGTCCGGTTAGAGACTATACTGCCATTATGCACCCCTATCGCCCTATCAAGCATGGTGCCATCGCTTTTTGAAGATACCGCGGCTAATACGGCGCCATTAAAGCAAGTTGGCTGATCGTGGGCTATCATAGGCCATCACTTAAACGGAGCCAATCGCTAATAGATAGATCCTCTGCCCGTGAATTTGGATCGATACCAGAACCATTAAGCAGGGTCTCAGCTTGAGGCTTGGTGATATGTAAACCAGCCGCAATGGAACCTCGCAGCTTTTTACGCTTACCGGCAAACCCAGCGTGAGCTAGGCGCCAAAAAGCTTTTTGCTGGCTAGCGCCAACCAGCGGCTCATCCCTAAAAGTCAGTACCACTACCTGGCTATCCACCTTGGGCGGTGGTGTGAATAGGCCCCTTGGCACATAAACACCCAGGCGCGCCGTAGTGTGGATTTGGGCGCTTAAACCAAGCAAACTCATATCACCAGGACTTGCTGCTATCCGCTCGGCTACCTCTTTTTGAACTAGTAAAACCGCGACCGTCGGGCGGTTAGTGGCACTTACTAATGCATCAACTATTTTGCTTGTAATGTAATAGGGCACGTTTGCCACTACCTTATAGCCAGCTGGTAAGGTGCTTAAATCAAACTGTAATATATCAGAATTTACTACTGTTAAATCTTTGCCTGGGAACTGGCCTGGTAGTTTGCGGGCTAAATCAGCGTCGTATTCAACTGCTACAACCTTGGCGCCGCAGCGCAACAATTCGCTGGTTAGGGTACCCAGCCCTGGGCCTATTTCAAGCACTGTTTCACCTGGCCTGATATTAGCCTCCACCGCAATCTGGGCTAGTACACTACGGTCGCGCAACCAGTGTTGGCCAAGCTCTTTTTTTGGCATTAGTGGCTCGCTAAGATATTTTGAGCAAATTGAATGCGGCGGCTCTCTACACATACACCACAGCGTTCGAACTGGTTCTGGAACACTACTACTGCCCCGGCAACAGTAGTCTGGGCCTTGATAGCTGTTAACACCGAAGCGTACGGGCCAGACAGCTCATACCAAAGGTAATCTAGCTGCGACTGAATAGTATCATAGGTGGTCGGATACATGCTGCGCAGGCGAGACTGCCGACTACCCGTCCACTGAGCTAGGCCATCACCAGTGGTGTTAAAACCATGTTCTTGCATAAGGTTACCCATTATGCCAGC
>JAVTWQ010000002.1:19570-29331 GCA_032229905.1 Saccharimonas sp. (SeqCode) | reverse complement strand
CATCACCAGTGGTGTTAAAACCATGTTCTTGCATAAGGTTACCCATTATGCCAGCGGCTTGTTCACGACTTAAACCCTTGCCTATCAAGAAGTTCCAGGTAATAACCTCGTTTTCAGTTGGAGTAGTGTATTTACCCTTTACGCCAATCACCTCAACCTGTTCAACAGCCGGTTTGGTTATTACGCTATTAACAACCGTGCGCTGTACCTCTTTGCCGTTTTGCATTATAATTTCATAAGTTACAGTCTTTTTACCGGCTACACCAGCGGTTTGAACCTCTTTATAGCCTTGGTCGTGGTTAGCATCTTGGATTTGGCGAGTGGTAAAGGCAATATCTTCCTCTGTAGTAGCGGTCTGTTTGCCGTTTTTCCATAGCTCTACTTTAAGGCCAGTTGTAACTGGGGTTGTTAGCGGCACGCTTAAGGTGTCATCAGCTGCAACAGTAATGCCCTTTTGCTTAAGCATATCGCCTACAGTGGTAGCGCGGGTCGAGGTTTGCAGAGTTTTACCATAAAAGACAAAGGTTATGCGTGGAGCGTAGCTAATACTAAGCACCTCACCTGCTCCATCCGAAATTATATCCTTAGAAGGCGCTAGGCTAGCGGTATCGGCATCGAGTAAGTTAATACCAGCCTGTTTTGCTATCTGTTTACCGGTGCGGTAAGCCGTAACTAAACGAGTACGCACCGCGCCATCTTGAATTACTACTGTGCGAGCCCTATAAATATTGGCCTCGTAGCTACTGGCTACCAGTGGCTCGTCAAGGCCGGGTTCTGTTAAGTCATTGCTATCTAGCCTAATATGAGCCTGCTGCAGGGCTTCACGTAGAGTCGTAGCAGTGGTTACTACCCCTTGTTGGCTACCACCATCATGGATTGTGATAATCTTTTCACCAGCGACTGGAGTAGTGCCGGCAGCTAAAGCCAGGCTGGTAGTCATTTTAAGCCCAAAGGCCAATACCACCGTTAAGGCAGTGGCTATAATAAGACGTTTCCGGTTTGTATGCTTTGGTGTAAATGCAATCATAAAAACGCATGGCCAGGGGCTCCACTCCGCCTCGCGGCACGCTAACCTTTAGTATAGCAAATTGGCTGTGTTTTTTAAAGTTTTGTTAGCCTAGCAAACTCGGTATTAAGCTTTTTTGTTGCACCGCCCGTAAACTGTACCGTTACAGCTAAGCCATCTATATCGATAACCGTACCTGTGCCGAATTGTGTTGAGCGCACCTGGTCGCCAATATCAAATATATTGTAAAAATCATGCTCATCAGATGGCGGCTGAGCTGGGGTGGCCGGCCCAAAAGTAGCTAGCTCATAACCCATATCTTCTAAAAAGCGTGATGGCATGGCGTAATTACGCTGGCCAAACTGAGCCCGCGACTGCGCGTAAGTCAGTACAAGCTCCTCTTTAGCGCGGGTCATACCCACATAGCAGAGCCGGCGCTCCTCCTCGAGCTGTTTTGGGCCCTCCATTAAAGCCCGGGTGCTAGGAAACAAGCCATCTTCCATACCGGCCATAAACACCACCGGAAATTCAAGGCCCTTGGCGGCATGTAGGGTCATTAAGGTAACATGCGCCTGGTCGCTGTCAGTATCGGTACTGCTCATGAGGGCCGCTTCCTGCAGAAAGTCGGCTAGGCCAGCAAATGACTTGGCATCGCTTACTAGTACGCTTACGTTAGCATCACGGTCATCGGCCCGGGGCGATGTATCGGTTATATAATCACGGTAGTTAATACGCTCAATTAAAGCCTCGATGAGCTGCGACGGGTTAGCCCCACCCGTATCCATAGCTTGTAGGTTGCGCAGCAGATCACCTAGCTTACTAAACGCCTGGCGAGCCCTTGGCTGCAAGCCATTTATTTGATCGGCGTTAGTTAGGGCTGTAATAATATCAAAGCCGCTGCTAGCCTGCCAAGCCACAAATTTATCAACGCTAACTTGGCCCAGGCCCCTGGCTGGTATATTCACTATGCGCGTAAAGCTTACCCTATCGTTTGGCTGGAATATAAGGCGCAAATAAGCTACTACATCTTTAATTTCTTTACGGTCATAAAACCGCACGCCGCCCACTAGTTGATATGGTATACCCAGCTGCATAAAGGCTCGCTCAAAGGCAAAACTCTGGGCGTTAGTGCGGTATAGCACGGCAAAATCACCGTAACTACGAACTTTTATAGATACGGCACTAGCGATCCGGCTAGCAACAAACATGGCCTCTTCAGATTCGTCGTACACGCTATGCACCTGCACTGGCAGGCCAGCCCCGGCCGCTGTCCACAGCTTTTTATCGGTACGGTCAATGTTTTTAGTGATTACATTATGCGCCGCCCCTAATATAGCGCCGGTACTACGGTAGTTTTGCTCTAATTTTATAACCATAGCGCCCGGAAAATCACGCTCAAAATTTAAAATATTTTTAAAATCAGCCCCACGCCAACTATAAATCGACTGCCAGTCATCCCCAACTACACAAATGTTTTTTTGATCGTTTACGAGAAGTTTTACGATTGCGTACTGGGCGGCATTGGTGTCCTGGTATTCATCTATTAAGATATGGTTGAACTTGGCCCGGTACTTGGCCTGCGCTTCACTGCTTTCCCGGAACAAGCGGACAGTCTCAATAAGCAAATCGTCAAAATCTAGTGCGCCGGCGGTTTTGCGCAGTGCCTCGTATTCAGCGTATATCTTAGCGACTTGCTGTTGAAACCCGTAGGTTGCACTCATGGCGTATTCACTAGGGCTAACAAGCTCGTTTTTAGCATTTGATATGGCGGCACTCACCGCCCGCGGCTTAATTTGATCGCTATTAACCCCTAAGGCTTTCATAGCTTGTTTAATCAACCCCTGGCGGTCATCTTCGTCATAAATAATAAAGTTCGGCGATACACCTATAGCGCTGCCATCTTGGCGGAGTAGCCGCACACAAATACCATGGAACGTGCCCATCCAGGGCATAAATGACCGGCTATTTGGCTGGTTGGTTAGGCTAGCTAGGCGTTCGCGCATCTCTTTAGCGGCTTTATTAGTAAAAGTTACCGCCAAAATTTGCTCTGGCCAAACAGCTTCCTCAGATAATAAATAGGCTATGCGGTGCGTTAAGGCTTTAGTCTTACCACTACCAGCCCCGGCCAATATTAATACTGGCCCGCTTGTCGCGGTTACGGCGCTTTTTTGCGCATCATTAAGCCCCTTTAATATATCCACTATCACCTATTATAGCGACCCTTAGGCTATCGCTGTGTTGTGAAATAAAAGTAGGCAGCGCCAGCGCAAGCGCCAACGATCAATAAAACTAATATCCAGACTAATATAAGCCAGCCATGCTTCTTTTTGGGGGCTGGGGCCAGTGGGGCCTGGGCAAAAATCGATGGCTCTGCGCCATCTGCCACTGGTGCAGGCTGGCTATGAGGCTTATTGGGGTCAGAATCGATATTCATTAAATCACTGCTAAGCTCGCGTGGCAAAGGTGCGTCGGTATTCGCCTGGTCCTCGCCGCTAGCCGTACCACCTAAGGGCCGCTTTTCTACCTTAGTATCTGGCAAAAATGGCGATTCCATGGCTGTATCTGCGGCTGGCTCAACTGGCTGCTCAGGCTGAACAATTGTCGCTAACTCCTCGGTAGGCTCGACTGGCGCTTCAACTTCGGCCGCTTCGGGCGCTGTTTCGGCTGGTTCACTAACAGTTTCGGCCTCTAGGGCTGGCTCTTCGCTTGCTACTGGCTCATCACTTATGACCGGCTCGGCAAGGGGCTCCACGGCCTCTACGGCTGGGGCTTCTAACTGTTCAACAGGTTCAATAGGTTCAGTAGCCTCAGATGGCTCTATAGCGGTATTGTCCACCGAGGCCTCCGCTGCAGGTTGCTCGGCTTCGGCTGGTTCATTAAAGCTAGACCAATCGGTAGCTGAACCAGGGTGCGAAGCATAATCACCGGTCTGCTCAGGCTCTTCAGGCGCAGCCGGCTGGTTTTCACCAACGCTTGCTGAATTATCAGGTGCTGGAGCTGGTATAGTAGCTCCATCGCGGCTAACAGGCGTAAGTGGGGCCGGGGCGGGTTGACCAGCTGGAGTTGGCGTACGGACCATATCCATAAACTGGCCGCGGCGCTTTGTCGCTAAAGAATTAGCCACAGGAGCCACTACTGACTCGGATGGTGCTACAAGCGGTGCCGTAACGCTAGGGCTAGGCACTACTTGGTCTAAAGCCGGGGCTTGAGGCGCCGCCACTTCGCTAATATTACTATCTGTCATTAGGTCATTTACGGCTTTATCTAGTTCTTCAAAATCAAGCTCTGTCATATTTCCCCTTTTTATACCCCATGGGCTTTGGTTACAATTCCTGCAAAAGCGCGTGCGTCCAGGCTATCTCCGCCAATTAATAAGCCATCAACCCCTGGAACACTCAAAAACCCAGTCGCGTTATCCACGCTTACGCTACCGCCATATAGTACCCGCACTTCTTCGGCGGTTTTTTTACCAAATAAGTGGCTCACCTGGCTACGAATAGCCTTTGTGGCGGCCTCAACATCAGCTGGCACTGGGGTTTTGCCACTACCAATCGCCCAAATAGGTTCGTAAGCTATAACCATGCTCGAGGCTTCTTCTGAAGTAATGTTCGTTAGCCCTTCAACTAGTTGGCTATGTAAAACATCTGCGTTTTCGCCATCAGCGCGCTGAGAAGCTGTCTCGCCTACACACAAAACCGGTATAATATCGTTCCGGAACGCCGCCTGGACCTTATAGCGGATATCGCGGCCGTGTTCGCCAAATACATTACGGCGTTCACTGTGGCCAACCAGCGCATAATGCACCAAGCCGTGCAGCTGATGGGCCGAGACTTCACCGGTATAGGCGCCATCATCACGCCAGTAAAAATCTTGAGCCGCTAGCTTAAAGCCAGTCTTATGGAGCTGTAAAGATATAGGCTGCATGGCTAGAAAAGTTGGCGCTAGCACTACTTCTACGTCTTTTTGCGGCTTAATTAAATCGCTAAGCTTATGGATATATAAACTCGCCTCATGGATGGTGAGGTTCATTTTCCAGTTACCGATAATTAATTTTTTGCCCACGCTATCATAAATGGTTATGGTTTCTTGCTCTATAGTGTACTCTATTTTTATGCGTCCAGCAAATGTTTGACGCCTGGCCCAGCCCAAACATCTATTACGTTAAACCCGGCCACGCTAGGAACGAGGTTTGTAATGGCGACTGTTGAAGTGGTCGTGCGAGCAACCGCTCGGCGGTCATCCTGCACAAAATACTTAGCACCAGTAGCCTTGATTATCTCAGCCGCCAGTGTCATATCATTCTGCTCTTCACGGGGGTCAAACCGTAGGTTTTCGAGCAGTACCACGCTACCTAAAGGCGCCTGTTTTATAGCCATCATAGCCTTATGGCTACTAATTGCCCCGACATGGTGAACAGGGTTGGCTAGCAAATTCGCCAACGTTTTAGCGAGTAACCTAGTGCTAAACATAGGGTCAGCCCCGTTTGGGCGCTGGATATGACCCATTATCACTACTTTATTGTGGCGGCTAAGCAAATACTTTACAGTCGCGACCACTGGGCGGAGGCTATCTGGATCAGCCGAACCATGCACAATTGGCACATCTAAATCAGCCCGTACCAAGACTACCTGGCCATGCACCGGTAAACTGCTGACCGATCGTTTTATTTGCCCACCCATATTTAAAACTATTGTATCATTCTTACGCCAATAGTGTCAGTGCCGCCCGTAAGGCCGGGTTGCTTGCCGCTAACGACTACTACTGTAAATGGGTCAACCTCACCAAAGTAATTTTGGCTTTTTAGCTCTTTAGCTAGGTCAAGGCCGGCCGTTTCGCTATCGGGGCGAATAAAGCTGCGTGTACCGTAGGTTAGGGCTAGCTGCTGAGCGGCCCGTGGGCTGCTTGTAACGGCCGCTATTGGCAGGTTTGGCCGGCAAGTAGCAATACGAGCAGCCGTTGAACCAGATTTGGTTTCGGCAATGATTGCTACGGCCTTAATTTCGGTCGCAATGCCACTAGCGGCATGTGCGATTGCTTGGCGGTAATCACCGTCTTCTGTTACTACTTCATCTTCAGCCTCGTTAATTGGCCAGTTTTCCTGAGTAAACTTAATGGTGTTACGCATAGCGGCCACGGCCTCTACAGGGTAGCTACCGTTAGCAGTTTCATCACTAAGCATTACAACATCGGCGCCAAGCAGTACGGCAGTCGCTACATCGCTTACCTCGGCCCGGGTTGGTTCAGGGTTATCTACCATGCTGCCCATTACCTGGGTGGCTACGATGCTGATTTTGCCGTGCTTACGGCACAGAGCGATAATTTGGCGCTGAACTACAGGCACCACCTCTGGGCCAACTTCGCTCGCTAGGTCGCCTCGCGCTACCATTACAGCGTCGCTAGCAAGCACAATCCGCTCTAGCATATCACCTTTTATGGCTGATTTTGTCTCAACTTTAGCCATAATCATGGCGTCGCTGCCCTTACTGACTAGGATTTGACGCAGGGCATGTACATCTTCGTCGGTCTGTACAAAGCTTAAGCTAACGTAATCAAAATCTTTATCGGCCCCAAAGTCGATATCGGCTAGGTCTTTTTCGGTCAAAATATCACCACCAAAATCGGTATCAGGTAGGTTTAGGCCTTTTTTGCTCATCAAAAAGCCGTCATTTAGGGCTTCAATAACAACCGCGGTAGCTGTTGGGATTTCACGTACTACAGCCCTAATCTTGCCATCAAATAAGCTTAGGCTCTCGCCAACTTTCATGCGCTCGGCTAGGTTATACTGCACCGGTAGGTTTGCACTGCCATCGTGTTCGGCCACAGCGTTATCTAGGGTAATTAGATCGCCTTTTTTAACATCAAAATGGTTATCTTTAAGTGCACCAAGGCGGATTTTTGGACCCTGTAAGTCCATCAAAATTGCTACGGGGCGGTTCATCCGTGCGCTAGCTTCGCGCACCCAACGGATCTGGTCAATCCGCTCTTCGTAGGTACCGTGGCTAAAGTTGCAACGGAACCCGTTAGCACCGGCCCTCATAAGCTCTTCAATTTTTTCGGGTGAATTAGTAACTGGGCCTAATGTGGCCAAAATTTTAGTCCTTTTGAACACAGTGTTCATGGGGCGTCTCCTTAAAGTTTTAGGATTATTTATATTGGCTAAACAAAGTAAGTGCCTAGCACGCTTTAGCTTAGTATAACAGATACATAGCCTATCGCCAACTAATTAATGACCGCCCTAGGGCAATACTGCACTCACCGCACTTAGGCGGACTGCAGCCCAAGAATTTACATCGCTAACACGTGAAATTCTTGGCGCGAAAGGGTGTGGCGAGTGTAGTATTGCCCTAGGGCTTAAACGCTATAAAATATTGGCCTATTTTAACGGCAATATGCCATCATCAACCAGCGAACGAAAATTCCAAACACCCGGTAAATCGGTTTTATAAGTCCAATAAAACCAAGCATCAGCCTGGTCATAGGCTGCTAGCTGCCAGGCTATGCTATCGCGAACCATAGTGGCGTGATGTGCAACCGGGTACATATCAAACACTTTTTGCGAATATGTCCCGCTCCATTCACCAATAATCACACCGTTCCAGCGCTTCAAGCCCCTAAGCGTGTGCCTATGTAAGCTAATGATAAATCTGTACAAGAACGGCCTTAAAAAGGGCCAAGCTACAAAATGATACCAGTGTATATCCATAACGGCCCTAGTGGGTAAGGCGCCGCTCATTAAGCGCGGCGTAAAACCATCTGAATAAACTATCCTTACTCGTGGCGGTAGTATCGCAACAAGTTCACGGTAGGCCCGGCGATAATACCTCCTTATTCGCAGCTGCAACAAGCCAACTGGTGGCTCATTCACTATCTGTACACCCCAAAGCACTGGGCTATTAACATAACGCCTAGCTAGCTCCATAGTGATATCAAAACCCTTAGCTACGTTTGCCTTACTATTAGCCCATGCAGGCTTACCGACCCTGCCACTATGGTTTTTGCCATTTTGCGAACCAGGTAGGCCATGAATATCTAGTAAAACTAGTATTTTATACTTTTTACACATTTTAAAGGCCCAGTCTAGCCGGCCGATGGCCGATACATACGGCGCATCGCCATGCAAAACCCAGTAGCCTACCGGTATACGTACAATCTGCACGCCCTTACTAGCCATCCAAGCGAAATCTTGTTCAGTAATAAACTCATGCTGGTGGCGCCTAAGCTTAGCTCTAGCCCCCTTTATTTGCATAAAGCCGTACTCATCATTAGCTGATACGCCACTGAATAAGCTCGGAGTCATCCAATCTTCAATAATGAGCCACCCACCCAGGTTAACCCCGCGGAGTGCTGCCATATACTTAGCCTACAGCCGTGCCAAACCACTTACCAATACAATAGGTGATAACCATGGCAAGCAGGCCGCCAAACACCACCCGGGCTATGGCTCGGCGCTTACTAGCGCCACCAACACTGGCGCTTAGGTAGCCTGTAACAATTAGGGCAGCAACGACAGCTATTACCGTTGCCGAAATGCGCCAACTAAAGGGCGCGACTAAGATTGTTATAAACGGAATAATACCACCTACGCTAAATGACAAAAACGAGGCCACGGCGGCATGCATTGGGTTCACTACATCATCTTCGTTTAGTCCAAATTCGGTCATTAAGTGGGCTTTTAAGGCATCTTGGCCACTTAGTTCGGTTGCTACTTTATGGGCGGTCTTTTGGTCGATTCCCTTGCTCACGTATGCCTCCACTAGCTCCTCAAATTGGCCTTCTGGATCCTGTTTTAAGAGCTGCCTTTCGCGCTTGATATAGGCTTTTTCGGCATCACTCTGGCTGCTCACGCTGACATATTCGCCCACGGCCATGCTTAAAGCGCCAGCTACGAGCGCAGCCAACCCAGCCGTAAAAATCGCGCCAGTATTATCGGTTGCGCCAGCTACACCCATTAGTATGCTTGAAACCGAAACAACGCCATCGTTAGCGCCCAGTACGCTCGCGCGCAGCTTATTTAACACATCAACAGAGGCTGCTCCATTAGTAGAAGATTCTTTATTAGACATACTACTTATTATAGGGCACTGCTAGGCGATGTGTATAGGTAGCGTGATGGTAAAAGTGCTACCTTTGCCAGGTTTGCTTTTGGCATGTATATCCATACCCAGCTGATCACTCAAAGATTTTGCGATTGATAAGCCTAGGCCATAGCCTTCACGCTTGCCTTTAGTGCGCGACTGGTCGGCCCGGTAAAAACGGTCAAATACAGCTGGTAAATCAGCCTTATCTATGCCAATTCCGGTGTCAATAACCTGTAGCTCTACAGAGTTATCAGCCACCTTAGCAGCTATACGCACGGTGCCCTTAGGGTCAGAATACTTAACGGCGTTATCTAGCAAAATCCTAATAACCTGCACCAGCTGGTCGTAACTAGACTGCACGGTTATAGCCGGCACTTCGTCTTGCACTGTAATGCGGTTTGCCTGAGCGGCCACGACTACAGGCTCCATGGCATCGCTCACGGCGGCCTGTAAATCAACTGGGGCTAGCTGCGGCCCAGCCTGACCGGCCTGCACTAAGCCCAGAAGCGACACTGTTAAAGAATGTAGTTTATCGATCTCTTGGACATTCCGACCGGCTAGTTCACGCGCCTCGCTATCAGTAATTTTACCCCGCCGTAGGGCTACTTCGTTACTGGTCCTTAGGGCCGTTAGGGGCGTGCGCAGCTCATGGCTGGCGTCCCCAATAAACCTGGCTT
>JAVTWQ010000002.1:0-19470 GCA_032229905.1 Saccharimonas sp. (SeqCode) | reverse complement strand
AGGGCCGTTAGGGGCGTGCGCAGCTCATGGCTGGCGTCCCCAATAAACCTGGCTTGTTCATCCATAGCTTCCTCTATAGGGGCCATGGTGCGCTTAGCCAAAAACACGCTAAACCAGGCCCCAATACTAAGCACGACTAAATTAAGTAGCAATAGGTTAATTAGTAAGTCACCCTTAGCATCGGTGGCGCGCTGGTCAAACTCTTGCTGCAAGGTGCTATTCGCCGCATCGATACTACGCATCATCATAGCCCGTTCTGGCAAAGGCCTGTCAAACTGGCGCGATGATACGCCATATATTACCAGGCTAAACACCAGCGTTAAGGCCATAATAATGCCAAGGTATGTAAGGGCTAGCTGCCCTGTTCGGGTTTTTGTAAAATCAACTGCCCGGCGATACATGATTATGCCTTTTCGCTCAGCTTATATCCAAACCCTCGCACCGTTTGGATATAAGGTTTTTTGAATGGTCGGTCGATCTTGTTACGCAGCAGTTTAATGAAGCTCTCTACGTTGTTCGGTAACACATCGCTATCAAAATCCCACACGTGGGTTAAGATGTTGTTCTTGCTCAAAATACGCTCGGGGTTACGCATAAAATATTCTAAAATAGCAAACTCTTTAGCGCTTAGCTGTAGCTGTTTTTTGGCCCGCTCCACAGTTTTACCAGCTGGGTCCAAGCTAATTTCGCCATATACTAAAACCTCGCCAAGCGTAGCGTGTGGACGGCGTAGTAACGCCCGCACCCTGGCAGATAATACATTAAAGCTAAATGGCTTAGCCAGGTAATCATCGGCGCCCGTATCAAGCCCCTTCACAATATCGTTCTCGTGGCCCTTGGCAGTCAGTAGCAGTACCGGCGATTTAAAACCATCAGCCCGTAGCTTGGCTACCATGCCTAGCCCATCTAGCTCTGGCATCATGACATCGCTGACGATTAAATCATATTCATCAGCACTCGCAGAGTCATAACCCTCTTCGCCATCATAAGCTACATCAACCGCATAGCCATCTTGCTCTAGGCCTTCTTTTATAGCGTGAGCAATGGTTCGTTCATCTTCTACAACTAATATCTTCATATCTCTTATTATACTGTCATTCCTGTAAACTACCTGAAAAACCACCTCGCTTTGCCAAGGGGAGGCGCGAGGTGGTTTTTCATATATCAGGAATTAAGCATTCGTAATTCGGATGGTACCCGCAAATGAGGTATCGCTAGACTGAGCCTGAATACGCACGGTATTGCCAGACTTAATGTCGCTAATAGCCTTAGTGTTACCACTCGCATCAGTAACAGTTGTGCTGCTATTGATCTTGTAGGTTACACTGCCGCCACGGGTAGTATCAGTTAGCGTAATACTATCGCTGCTTATGGCCGTTACCTGCCCGCCTGTGCCCATCATGCCGCTACGTGTGCCGCCTACGCGCTGGTCGTTGCCGCCGTATCCACCACCCATCATGCCACCAGGCATATTGCGGGTTTGGCCGTTATCATTAAATTGGCCATATACTGTTTGGCGCTTACCAACCTGTGCACCAACGGTGTAGCTTACGAGTAATAAGACTACTATTCCAGCACCACCAAGCACCCAGGGCAGCCAAGCTGGCGCCTGTTTACGAGTGGGCGTTTCAACTACAGCCTCAGTCGGCTTCTCTGACTTATCAAGTTTTTCTAAATCATCCTTATTTGACATATATGTCCTTTCTTATAACCCCTATAGTACTCGGCTTATTTGAAAGAATGCTGAAAGCACATATTACGGTCGCACCGGGAATACTAAGGTATAATCTGCGCGAGCTGCGAATGAGCAAGCTCCTTCGGTCTCGTTTGATCATCGCACCCTCCGGGTTCGGCTCTCGAACGAGAGCTACCAAAGTAAAAAGCCCTACTTTCGGTAGAGCTTTTTACTTTGGTGACCCTACTCGGGGAAAACTGGAACACCTTTTGGCAAGAACTGGAGCGATTTGATGCAGGCTTCCAAGACATAATTCCTGAGGAGGATGTTTGATATGTCGCGGCACACGCGGACTCAAGGCACTGACGTGACTTTTGTCATCGTCGTCCTTGTCGGTGCTGCTGCATGGACACACCGGGCGGTACTCGAACACATCGCGTTTATTGCGTTGGCTTTATTAGGCTGCGCTCTTGTATTGCGAATAGGCTGGAAGTATTTTGCATATCGACGAATCATGGGGCTCAGGAGTATAGACAGTATGAATAGTTTTGAATTTGAGCAATATGTCGCAATACTCATGAGGAATAACGGCTATCGTAATGTTTCGCTTACGGAAAAATATGACATGGGGGTGGATATCATCGCAGAGAAGGACGGCTTACGCTGGGGCGTGCAAGTCAAGCTTTACTCGGGACTAGTTAAAGCTAGCGCAGTACGCCAAGTCGTAACTGGATTGAAATTGTATGGCTGCGATCGTGCGATGGTAGTAACTAACAGCACCTACAGCACGACCGCACAGAAGCTTGCTGCCGGGAATGAGTGCGCGCTGATCGACAGAAAGCGTCTGGCATTTTGGGTAAACAATAACGGAAATATTAGAGGTGTTATACTGTGAATATGACTGGCTACATACCAACCGATGAAGAAATTGCCGTAATGGTTCGCGACCTTGAGAAAAATGATCCTGAAAACGCAAACCCCGTTTATGCACGACAAATGCTCATTAAAATGAAGCTCATGTACCGAGAGCTAGGACGAATCGACGAAATACTACTCCTGAAAGAGATGGAAGAATTTAAAAAAGATTCAGAGTCTGTCTAAAAGCCAAGAATGTCCGAAGCGGATACTTTGAGTGCCTTAGCTAGTTTATATATCGTTTTTAGTGACGGTACTGATGTGCCTCGTTCGACTTTTGCATAGTAATTAGGGTTTAGGTCGGCCAATTCGGCTACCTCACGCTGAGTATAGCGAAGCTGCTTTCGTAACTTAGATAGGTTTGCAGTAATATCAGGAAATTCTATTTTACTCATGAGACCATAATACCACGTAAAATGCTATTTTCTCAGAGTGGCGAACTCTACATGACCATCAAAAACAGTCATCACGAACAACTCTCGCATAATTATTCTTCTACCCACCTTTGATTCACCATCGTACAGCTTACGAAGTGAAGTTGGCTTTTCTGTGATAATCGAAATACCCTTCTCAACCTCTTCAAGCCGACTAAGGCGTATTCTTAGGTAGTTGATTTCATTATGCAAATGTTCGAGCTTTTGCTTATATTTTTCGTCGCTTACGAGCCCAGCTAGTCTATCGTCATACAAACAATCTTCCATGCGCTCTAGCCTACGCAACTGCTGCTCAATCGTTTTCATTACTAACTGACGATGCTGGCCGATATAAGGCCGTCCCCTCGCCTGAAGAACATCGGTGAGCGCATGGAGTAGTGCAAGACTACCGCTACCCGCATCAAGCTCATCTAGTCTGGTTAGAAGACTCTCTTCTAACCTATCTTCGCGTAACAATCGACGGCCTTTGCACTCTTGCCTGTGACGCTGGCAGCTGCCGTAGTATCGACCTTTCTGGCATTGCCAAGTTATCACTCCCTCGCAGTGACCGCACCTTAGCATACTTTTAAAAAGAGGGTCGTGACGGATAATTTTTGTTTGGTGCCGCTCACCCAACTTTACTTGCACGGCATGGAATAATTTATTATTCAGCAATGGTTCATGCGCGCCGGGATAATCTTTGCCGTTGAAGTGAATCGTGCCGATATAAAACGTGTTACGCAACATTTTATGAATCGCACTCTTGGTTAGTGGCTTACCCTTTCGACTAGTCAGGCCGAGCCTCCCCACCTCATTTGTGACTGTTTGGATATTTTGATCTGAGTCGAGGTATAGCTTAAACGCTCGTTCAACCAAGAACGCTCGCTCTTCGTCAAGTATGTGAATCTTCTTGCCATCCGCAAGAGCTGTTTTGTATCCTGGCGGCGGCGGAGCGGGCATCCAGCCCTGCTCCAATTTCTCGTACCAGCCTTTCATGGCTTCTTCCCGAAGATTATCTGTATATTTTTTTGATAGCGATAGATAGATGTTCCACATTAGCTTCGTATCGGATCGGGAGTTCTTATGAATCACAAGTCCTTCTTTGACCATATGCAGCACGCGCTGTTGGTCTGCTTCTAGCCAGTCGTCAACAACAAGTGCATCCCGAAAATTACGTGTCAGCCGGTCTGTTTTTTCAACCACCAAGTTTGTGATTTTATTCTTTTCGATATAGCGGAGCATCTCACGAAATACCGTCCGGCGCTCGTTCTTAGAGGCCGTTTCCGATATACGAAACTCTGTGACCACGTTGAGCTTGTGCTCACGACAGTACTGTTTGAGTACTTTTAGCTGCGCATCGAGGGAGTATCCCTCTTCTTCCTGCGCCTTACTCGATACACGAGCGAACGCAACGGTTCTTGTATTTGCCATCATTCCTCCATATGTATAATTCATTGTTACTAATCATTATCCACCGAATAGTAAAGGTATTTGCTAGCTGTGGATAAACAGTTACTATAGAGTTAGTTCGCAGTACGCCGAGACAGGAGAATTATGGACGCACAACAGCCGACACTGTTCATCAGAATCTTTGGAGACACTCTGTTAGAGACTGCCGTCAATAGTGCCCTAATAATAGTTATCATTGTACTTCTGTGGCGAATCGCCATCAGACCCATGATTACTATTGCTGTAAACATTCACGCCCTATTCAAACAGCAAGCGCTTGCATTACTCGAGATTACACCTCCCAAAAGATCAGAAATACACCCTGAAAGCACTAAAAACCTAGTCTCTGTCCTGCAGCAACAGCTTGCTAGATATGATGCGGTTTCATTAGAAATTATTGGCACTAAAAAAGACGGCATTCGATACCGCATAGTCGCACCGAGCCAAGTTATTGATAGTATTCAAAAACACCTTGCTTCATATTTGCCCGAGCTACGGTTCAAACAATTGCCGTTAGACAAAGGCTCCGACTCATCCATATTCACCATCGCTCAGTCGAGGCATTTTGCATACCCTTTGAAGCCACATGAAGATCTAGCGAAGTCTGATCCGATTGCATATATCGCCGGTTCTATGACGCAGCTCGAGCCAGACGAAAAGATTACGATGCAACTTGTGATACGCCCCTATTCGTCCAGGAAGGCGATGCGGATTTATAATCATCTATTAGGTACAGGTAAAGCAAGGATTGATGGCAAATTAAAATATTTCCTTATGGTGTACGCCTGGATATGGATTCCTGCAGTTCTTGTAGGGATACTCGTGCAGAGTTGGCAAATTGGCGTAGCGGTTGCTGCAGTGCTCTGGGTGTCGAACCTTTTCGCGGACAAGGAAGAACGAGCGCTTACACAACTCGAGGAAAGACTGTTCGGAGAAGTTGCAGCAAAGTTAGAGCAACCACTACTACAAACAGACATTCGGCTTGCCGTGCAGTCAACGGAGCGTTCAAACAAGCTTGTGAGCGACCTAGTATCTTCCCTAGAGCCACTCAATACTGCTGGGTTCCAATATCTCAAAATTCGCAGGAATTATTTTGGCGCGTGGCTTAACAAGTATCGCAATCGACAATTCGCCGGACGTTTGCCTTCAATATTCCTATTCAATAGTTCAGTACTAAGCGCTAGCGAACTCGCAACCCTGTTTCATTTCCCCGTCGGAGTTATAAAGACTGCCGGTATGGCTCGTTCACATAGTCGCACGCTACCAGCACCAGCCAGTTTGCACGATAGCAGTAACTTCGATATTGTTTTCGGTATAAACAAGCACCACGGCATAGCGACGCCTATCGGTCTTACTCAAGCAGAGCGAGAGCGTCACATGTTCGTGATTGGTGGCACCGGTAGTGGCAAAACTACATTGCTGAAGTATCAACTCATTCAAGACATACAAAACGGCAAAGGTTTGGCGGTTATTGACCCGCATGGTGACCTAGCCGAAGAGCTGCTTGAGCATATCCCGGAGGAGCGTAAGAAAGACCTCATTTATCTCAATCCTGATGACCTAGATCACCCTATCGGCGTCAACTTACTTGAGCTACCAGAGGGCTTGGAGGGCAACGATTTGCTCCGTGAAAAAGACCGTGTTACTGAGTCGGTTGTATCTGTTATGCGCAAGATATTTTCAGAAGACGATAGCGGCGGGCATCGTATCGAATACATCTTGCGTAACGCCATCCAGACAGCGCTGACTCTTGAAAAACCTACACTCTTCACGATCTTCCGCCTGTTGAACGACGGCAAATTTGCGAAGGACGCGATCAAGAACCTTGAAGACGAAGACCTGAAGCTATTTTGGAAAAACGAGCTAGGTAAAGCCGGTAGCATGCAGAAGGTCAAGATGGCCGCTGGCATTACCGCCAAGATTGGTCGCTTCCTCTTTTCGGCTAGTGCTCGCGCGATGCTTGAGCAGGAGAAATCCATGATTAACTTTGATGAAATCCTTGACGGCAAAATACTTATCTGTAACTTTTCAAAGGGTCGACTTGGCGAAGATACGTCGATGTTATTTGGCGTCACAATCCTAGCCAAACTTCAGCTTGCCGCGCTGAAGCGTGCGGAGAAAAAGCTGGCAGACCGTAAAGCGTTCTACCTATACGTCGATGAATTTCAGAACTTCGCTACCCTATCATTTACACAGATGCTTAGTGAAGCCCGCAAGTACAAAGTATTCCTGACGATGGCAGAGCAAAGCACACAGCAACAAGACGACCAAAAGATGGTAAATATCATCCTGGCTAATGTCGGTACGGTTATTGTTTTTCGCACAGGCAGCCCTAAAGACGAAGAGTTACTCTTTCCTCTCTTTGAGCCGTACATCGAACGGGGAGAGATATCTAATCTCTCGGCATATAACTTCTACTGCCGTATCACGGGTGTTGAGACGCAGGAACCTATGAGCGGAGAGACGATAGAAAAAGTATTATATTAGACCATAAACCTGATTAAAGAGTGCTACTATAATCGTAGTGGACGATATTTTTAATGCCAGAACTGAACAAATCAGTGACAAGCTTTCACTGACCGTTCTTGAAATTGGAGCCCTTACTCCGGAGCTTGCATCGTATATAGACCAAAATCTGGTTTCTGTTTGCGCTGGTAAAAACGCAACTTGGGCACTGGACGACATCAAGATACAGATCCAAAAACTTTTTCGAAATAAAGAAGCAAAAAAAGAACAAAAGTACAGCAAATGGGAGATGGGTGCTGTAGCTGAAATATTCATACACCTATATCTGAACTCAAGGGGTGTGGTTCAGGAATGTATGTTTTTCAATCTTGAAGAAAACAGCGTGAAAAAAGGTTTCGACGGGTATTACTCGGATGGTGATGAAAAATGGATAATGGAAAGCAAGTCGGGCTCGATAACAACAAAGGACATCGGCCATGCCACTAAGCTACGCGAGGCGTTAAAGGATCTTGAAGATAAGGTCTCGGGGAAGAATGCAAAGAATAATCCTTGGCGTGAGGCGTATAACCATGCGAATACCATCGACGTAAACTCTGCCGATCAAATAAGAAAATACCTCCAGCAGATGGCCAACGAATTCTCGAGAGACATATTTCATGAAGTTAAAGAGTTTAACTTAATCCCCTGCGCTACAATTTACTTTGAAGACCGTGATTTTCCCACTAAGGAAAGCATACTAAAAGAGTCTCAAACTGTAGCAAATAACGTGAATTTCAAAAAGGCTCACTTGGTATGCATATCCAATAAGAGTGTCGACGTCTTCAAGAACTACGCAGGGATAGCAACACAATGAGCTACAAGACGATTAAGGGACTAAAGAGCAACAATATGTTTGCCCCAAGCGTTGAAAAGCTGTATAAACTTGCATCGACAATACACGACACTCCTCTAGCGTTAACCCAACAAGAAGAAGTGTTCCTT
Source organism: Saccharimonas sp. (SeqCode) (assembly GCA_032229905.1). GTDB lineage: Bacteria > Patescibacteriota > Saccharimonadia > Saccharimonadales > Saccharimonadaceae > Saccharimonas. The sequence goes on along the minus strand of JAVTWQ010000002.1, from coordinate 11,571 downwards.
CTCAGCTCTGCCTTAATTTTATTACGTGCATATGAGTTGGATAAAAGCTATAGATCGTATGCAGAATTCGGCTATGACCTCATTCTGAAATACTCCCTAGCCACTAAAAACTTCGCCCCATTGTATGATTTTTCAGTTAATTTTGGCTTCTACCCAACCGCAAAGTTACTTGTTGAAATGGACATGGTTCAGCTTGATTCGCTCAAGGATGAGCTGGCTGAAATATATATCGAAGATAAATACGGCATTGGTGAGCTGACCGAGACTTACGACCAGAGATCAATGAGGGACGTGTTGTCTTCAGAAACGAGAATAAACGAGATATGTTTGGTAGCCCCTACCTCCTACGGAAAAAGCAGTTTAGTCGAAACCGACATCAGGTTAAATCTTCAGCAGCACAAGAAAGTTGCCCTCATTGTTCCAACTAAATCATTAATCTCGCAAAACTATTCCTCCCTCAAAAAGGTATTTCCTGGAATGAAAATCATTCTTCACGACGAAATGTATATGGGCGAAGACCAATTTATCGGCATTCTTACGCAAGAACGTGCTATCCGACTGCTCACAAAGAATCCTGCTCTTAAATTTGACAAGCTATACATAGACGAAGCGCACAATCTATTTAGTGATAACCATAGAGTGATTATGCTCGCCCGATTAATTAAGGCTAGTAAAAGAATAAACGAAGCATGCAATATAGTTTATCTATCTCCTTTAATAGCGAATAGTGATAACCTAAGATACTCAAATGACCAGGATATTGTAGAGCAACGGATTGACTTTAATTTGAAGGAACCTACTTACTACAACTACGCACTTGACGGAAGTCTTACGATGTACAATCGCTTCTTAGATGACTTCTATAACCTCGGTCACGCTGACTTAGATTATCTAAAATATGTCTCTGAAAACTCAGATACAAAGAACTTTATTTACATATACTCACCTCGTCATATTGAAGAGTTTGCGGGAGAATTTATCTTAACACTGCCAATCGTCACCGATCATCTTGTTGATGAAATTGTGAAGAATCTGTCAGAACATATTCATGAAGATTTCTTTATAATCGAGTGCCTCCAGAGAGGAGTGGTCTACCTACACGGTAGACTGCCGGACAACGTAAAAGAATATTTGGAATACAAATTCAAGGAGCTAGACTGTTTGAAGTATCTAATAGCTAATAGTGTTGTTTTAGAGGGTGTCAATCTCCCAATTAACAGACTATTTATATTTAGCACTTATAGGCTATACGCAAAACAATTGACGAATCTGATTGGTCGGGTTAATCGCTTGAACGACATCTTCCTGAATCAAAAAAATATAAATCTTCTGAGCCCAACGGTACACTTCGTTAACACGGAGAAGTATTCCCGCAAGGACAGTAATATGGCAAGGAAGATCAGACTCTTACGAAGCGGTATTACTGATGATGAAGTCGAGAATCCGTTGTTGTATGAATTCGATATTTCAAAACTTGATCCCGAGAAGCCAAAAGACAAGTCTAGAATCGATGCTGCCGAGAGGATCCAGTCTGAAGAGAACCTGCTTGAAGTGGACCATGCCGACCCTATCTTTAGAATAAAGAAAACCCTCATCCAGGCAGGTCTAGGTTCAATATTCAACATTTCTGACCATTTGGCGGAAATTATATACTCCAGAATTGATAGACTCGATCGAACTGAAGATCTGAACATAGTCGAATTAATTTACAGAATATTTGTTCATGACATCGGCGAACACATCCATGATAAAGAATTCGCGAGGTTAGAATTAGAGGAGACGCGAAACTACTACACCCGTTTTATTGTCGACTACCGATCAAAGCCGCTGAAGCAAAGTATCAATAAGACAGTCGCAGGATTCAAAAAACGTGTTGCAGATTCCGACAAGCAGAACGTTATTTTCGTTGGTGATAGACTCGGAGAAATCGCTCACCCTAACGGTGGTCATAAATTGCTTTATATCGATCTCGGGCCAAAGACAACGAAGCAAATGGTAAATATTGCTATCGGAAAACTTAAGATTGAGAACGACTTCATACAGTACAAGTTCTCAATGATTCTTCAGGTTATACTCGATTATAATATTATCACAGTCGAAGCCTACAATATGATTATCTACGGCACCAACGACTTCAATAAACTGCAGCTTATGCGTCTAGGGATTGGCGCTGGTATACTGGCAAAACTAGAAAGTGACGAGCAGCTCGAAAATATTTTCGTTGACTCCAATAACCTAATTAATACCAAAGATGGATTCTTTGAATACCTTGAATCCTTGGATGATTTCACTAGATTTGAGATTCAAAAGTATCTCTAAGCGTTGAGCTAATCTTGTGTATCCGTAGACCCTTCATATCGTCTCGCGACAAGCGGACTTAAGTCATTCATCACGCTTTCACATACACCTTTCTCAAGTGGAGAATTGACGATATAGTTCTTCGGATGGATTAGATTACGCTTCTTGCGAATATCATGAGCTAAGTGGGCTTCGTGCTGGCTAAGTCTTTCGGCTGAACGTAATTTATTAATTAAACTCTCAAGATTGATAATATCTGTATCTTCGAAATAATTATGCTGATCAACTTCAGAAAGCCAATCGAGTACAAGTGCCTCTAGCAATGACCCGCATAGCACTAAGCTTGCCTTGTAAGCTCCCGCCTTGTAACATTTTTCAATCTCATGTAGGTCAAGCTCAAACAGCTCTCGAATCTGTGTATTCTTGGTCGCTTGCAATTTACTATAGAGTTCGGATAACAACTCATTCTGTAAAGGCTTGTCAAGCAAAGGGTTTCGTTGAAATAGTAGCTGATCTATGGCCTTAATGCGCTCACCCGTAGATTCAAATTCTCCGATGGAACTCAAAAACTTCTTTGCTGAATCGTTAGTGCGTGGAGTTGGAATAACTATCTCAAAATCAGCCAAATCTTGTTTTGAAATCATTGGTATAGTTGCACCACGTTTGCGACGCTCAAAGAACACTTTCATCCTTTCACTATTAAGATAAGTAGTGAGATACGCAGCATTGAACCGTTTATCGTGTAGCCTGATAATTATCTGAGTGTTTGCAATTACCAGGTCTCGTCTCTCGGTTAAGTTCAGGTACGCACTGTTCAAGAACTTATTAGTGACTATATCCCCTTTCTTAACTGTTGCTACTCTTGCTCCAGGCCTAACTTCAACTAAAGCTTCGGGGCGCAATGGGTAGTTAGCGCTGGAAAGCTTAATTGTATAAAGCATTCCGCTTTCTTCTGAAGTTTCATTCGGGTGGATAAGATCGGCAATCTCACTAAGCCGAACAGTATCTTCATGCGCTATCTTGGTTTCTGACTCTATAAGCTCTGGTCGGTAATATTCTACGTTCAAGCGATCACCCAATGTATCTGCGCCAAATATTCTATAGTCGGAATTTACGTAATCAAGCTTCTTATCTCCATTGATAGCAAGGTTGATAGATTTTAAGTATTCCAGGAAGAAAGATTCTGGCTCTCCAAACTCAATCCCTACTCCTGTTTGTGTTCTCCAATCAAAACTGCGTTTCTTGAATGGCCTTTTGTTCTCGGTTAACTCACCGAACCAGATTCTTTCATTAGCTGTATTAACATCTCGGAAGACGTAGAGCTGCATATTTATATTTGTCAAAGGGTGGAAAATAGCGCCCATATTAAAAATACCTACGACGTGATGATCTCTGGAAATTTCTTGCAGTATTTCTGTGGTGAATGGTTTATCAAAGTAGTTAGGGGTTAACAGTAGAAAGGTAAAGACGCTACTTTGTCGTTGTAATTCATCGTATATGTACTTAAAGTCTCGAAAGTTTTCATGGTTTCGGCCTATGCCCAGTGGATATTCATTCCGATGATCGTAGATGTCCTTAAAGATACTTACGTCCATAGCTATTACTGCAACTTCCCGTTGGAAATGTCGAAGAATTTATTGAAGAACGAGGCTAGTTTATCTAATACAGTCTCCCGTTTTTTGCCTCGACTGTGGTCGGCGTTAAAACGCGATACAGGAGGCATGATTTTCGTAATGGCAGTGCCACCTGTCTGAACGCTTCCGTCCCGGAAGGCGCTTTCGATAAATTTGTAAGTCTCGTCACGGTCTAGATTTTCTTCTGTAATTATCTTTTCGAGTTCTTCAATTTTCTTAGAGTTCACAAACAACTGCCAATGATCGTCAACAGACGAATCGGCATTGATGCTAGTAATAAACTGCTCGATGAGCTCTTTCTTATTTCGTAGCTCAACACTCGAGTCAATGGCCTTATTGATATCAACCAACAACTCTTTATCTTCTTGATTACTTGCATGGTATTTTCGGATTAGCTCGAGTATATAGTCAATATTGATTTCAACCTGCTTAATCAGCTCCATCTCAAAGACGATATCATCGTTTATATTTTCCTTATCGCTCTCGTCAACTTTTCGGAACTCATCGTAAAAGTTGATGTACATGCTGTGATAATCTTGTACATCTCGTTCTGTCAGGATCTCGTTTCCAGCGAAGTCATCAAACGTCGAAAGTATGTTTCGGACCTTTAGAATTGCGCCGTAAAGCTTGATGAAGTCTTTCTTGTTCTGCTCACCTATAATCGGTTTACCTACAGGGAATCGTTCGATCAGCTCATTAACAAGCTCGGCATATCCGCGTACTTGTTTACCCTCTGCTTCATAGCCGTCGTAATACTCACGGAATGACTTGAGTAGTACGATTCCGCTAGCTTCTTTATCTCCAAAGAGTGACAGCGAGTCATTGGTGGCTTTTTCAAGATTGCGAAATGTAACAATGTTACCGAATGTTTTAATCGAGTTGAGAATACGGTTGGTACGCGAGTAAGCCTGGAGTAAACCGTGCATACGCAGGTTCTTATCTACCCAGAGAGTATTGAGCGTTGTGGCGTCGAATCCGGTAAGGAACATGTTTACTACGATGAGTAAGTCGATTTCGCGATTTTTCATGCGCAACGACAAATCTTTGTAGTAGTTCTGGAACTTATCCGAGGAAGTATCGTAGTTCGTGCCGAACATACCGTTGTAGTCTTTTATTGCAACTTCTAGGAAGTCGCGTGAGTTTTTATCTAGCCCATCGGTATTGTCGGAGTTTTCATCTTCTAGCCCGTCCATCTCGTCATCGGCTTCATTAGCTCCGTAGCTGAAAATGGTAGCGATCTTTAACTTTTTAAGCTCTGGTACTTCTGACTGCTGTTTTTTGAACTCAGCGTAGTAAAGTTTCGCAACATCAATGGAGCTAACAGCAAATATTGAGTTAAACCCGCTAAGGCGAATTTTTTGCTTGATCTCTTCGACGGTCGTACGGTCTCGCGCAGAGGCAGCTTCTTGTACATTGGCGAGTGCTGTAAATGCGTAAGGTTTACTATTTCGCTTAGTCTTCTGGTCAAAGTGTTCACGGATATACTGGGTAACGTTTGAGATACGCTCAGGTGCAGCTAGGGCTTTTTCTCGGTCGATGTCACGCACTTGAGAATCATCTACGTCATCGGCTTCACGTATGGTTCGAATGTAATCTATACGAAACGGTAATACGTTTTTATCAGTAATAGCATCGACAATTGTGTATGTGTGGAGTTTCTCGCCAAAAGCCTGTTCCGTTGTCTTAAGGTCAACTCTGCCGGCACTCGATGAGTTCTTTGCAAATATGGGCGTGCCGGTAAATCCGAAGAGGTGGTAGTTCTTGAAACTAGTCGTGATTGCATGATGCATATCGCCAAACTGTGAGCGGTGACACTCATCAAAGATAATTACGACATGTCTACCAAAGACTTTGTGACCTTCGTTCTTTTTGATAAATTTATCGAGCTTCTGAATGGTCGTGATGATTATTCGAGCGCTGTCGTTTTCGAGCTGTTTCGTTAGCTTTGAAGTACTTGTGTTGCTATTTGCGGCGCCTTTCTCAAACTTGTCATACTCTTTCATCGTCTGGTAGTCGAGATCCTTGCGGTCGACAACGAATAGGACTTTATCTACATAGGACAATTTGCCTGCTAGCTGCGCGGTCTTAAAGCTAGTTAGCGTCTTCCCCGACCCGGTAGTGTGCCAGATGTATCCACCGGCTTCGATTGAGCCGAGCTTCTTGTAGTTTGTGGAGACTTCGACACGGCTTAGTATTCGCTCTGTAGCGACGATTTGGTACGGGCGCATCGCTAGCAGCAGGCGATCGCTTGTAAATACACAGTACTTCGTCAGGACGTTTAAGATCGCATGTTTTGCGAAGAACGTTTGTCCGAAATCCATAAGGTCAAAGATCGGTCGATTGCTCGCGTCAGCCCACCAGCTAGTGAACTCGAAACTGTTACTTGTTTTCTTCGTTCGTTTTGTACGAGTTTCGCTCGCTTCCTTAATGTGTTGGAAACGAGTGGTGTTGCTGTAGTACTTTGTATACGTTCCGTTACTGATAACAAATAGCTGGATGTATTCGTATAAACCACTGTCAGCCCAGAAGCTATCGCGTTGGTATCGATTAATCTGATTGAACGCCTCCTGCAGAGCCACGCCACGGCGTTTTAGCTCGACATGCACGAGAGGTAGCCCATTCACTAGGATTGTGACGTCATAACGGTTTGCGTGTGTGCCTTCGATTTCATACTGGTTGATGACCTGGAGGCTGTTGTTATGGATGTTGGACTTGTCGATAAGATTTATATTCTTTATGACGCCATTATCCCGAGTAAGTAGTTGCACATGGTCTTCTTGTATCTTGGCTGTCTTCTCTTCGATGCCTTCATTTTTGTTGGCTAGTTTCGTAACGAAGAATTGTTCCCACTCTGTATCGCTGAACTGATAGTTGTTTAGTTTTTCAAGCTGGGTACGTAAGTTGTTTGTAAGATCAGCTTCGCTTTTTATTTGCAAGTAATCATATGCCTGAGTTTCGAGTAGCTTCACAAAGGCACTTTCAAGATCAGCCTCACTCTGGTAACTTGTTGCACGTGTTACCGCAGGAGTAAATTCGCCTACGACGGTGCTATTGGTATTTTCAGCGACTAAGCTAAATTTGTTCATGCTGGTTGCTCCTGAAATGTCAGTAATTTTGTGCGGTAGTATTCGTATTGTTTACGACGAGCTGAAATTTCAGCAGGAAGACCGTCAGAAATACCGTTAACCAATCCATCGAACTTATCAAGGATATTTATGATTCGTTCTTGATCGCTAAGTGAAGGGACAGGCACGCGGATTTTGTTTAGGATTGCTTGCGTGAGACTCGGGCGACCTGAGCCCATATCTAACTTCATTAAATCTACAGTCTTCATATAATAGTAGAAAAATTTAGGTATCATCTTTGTTTCATCAATCTGAGTGTAATAAATCGTATCAACATTCCAGAAAGGCTCTTCCAGATAGAATATATTAGTGATACTGCCTTTTCTTGGTATCAACACCGTAGGTTTGTCGTAAGCGCTCTTGTTCACTTGAGCCATAATTCCCCCAGTGCCATACACGGGTATGCTTCCGGCTCCCAACTTCTTCCAGTCTGACCCATTCTTAAGCATCGCCACCTCTTCCAGGGTGGTCCATCGTACCCCCCCCTCGTCGCTGAAAGTCAAAAGCTGGTTGCGATAATACTCATATTGCTGTTTTCTAGCTGTCAGCTCCGCTGTCAGCTCCGCTGTCAGCTCCGCTTCTAATTGTGTGAACTTATCAAGAATATTAACAATCTCTTTTTGTACCTCAAGCGGCGGGACTGGTATGCGGTAGCTTCGAATCATCTGTAGATTCAAACCGCCACGGGTGCCGTCCCCCGAAGATACACTTCTGAGTTGCTGATACTGAGTAGCCAAATAATAGTATAGAAAATCACTATCGAGCCCATCCTTCGGTATAATCGAGCACAATGACTGGTTGGTACAGAGTGGAATACGTGTACGTGCTACTAGGCCGCGAGTCTTTCCTTGACCCGCTAAGGCCATGACAACTGCGTTGGGCGGTACCATTTTAGTACTACACGAATCAAAGCCCAGCTGGGATATCTTCTTATCGGTAGAATATATAATTTTTTTATTTACTTCCCCTGAGCTCATCCATGGAATAGTGCCGTTTTCCCAGTATTCACTTACTCCCGATTTGGGCGTTGCACCAGCATAGCATTTAGAAAGATTACCTAGCTGGTCATATTTGATGCCGTCGGGGCATAGCTCGGCAAGTAGTATGTCTATTCTACTCACTTTTTACACCTTCTATTTGCGCTACTATTGCATCAATTTGTTCCCTTAGCCGACTTTGGTTTTCGACTATTCTGGCGATGTCCGTATTTAGCTCTGTAATATCCGTTGCGACGGTAGTGTCCAGGTCCTCAACGTAAGTACTAACCGCTAGATTATAGTCGTTCTGAGCTATTTCACTGTTTGGCACGAGTCTACCAAAATGTTCGATATCGCTTCGATTGGTAAATGCTTCCAGGATCTTGTCTTGGTTTACTTGGCTTAGTTTGCTCTTACTCCCACCTCTAACGAATTCGGCAGCAGCATTAATGAATAGGGTAGAATTATCTTTCTTGCTCTTCTTCAAAACGACTATGCATGTAGAGATTGTCGTTCCAAAGAACAAGTCAGACGGCAACTGGATAACGGCATCAACAAAGTTATTGTCAATCAAGTATTTACGTATCTTTGCTTCTGCTCCGCCACGGTATAGTACTCCTGGAAACTCAACGATTGCGGCCGTACCACTAGTAGATAACCAGTTAAGAATGTGCAGGGTAAATGCAAGATCTGCCTTGCTCTTCGGAGCGAGAACACCAGCAGGTGAAAACCGTGGGTCGTTGATGAGCAAGGGGTTTGCATCACCTTCCCAGTTGATGGAATATGGGGGATTTGAAACGATGGCATCGAAAGGTTCGTCGTCCCAATGCGCAGGATCAGTCAGAGTATCACCGTGCGCTATATCGAACTTCTCGTAGTTAATATCGTGTAGGTACATGTTGATACGGCAGAGGTTGTAGGTAGTAAGGTTTATTTCCTGACCAAAGAATCCTTGACGGACATTTTCTTTACCAAGAACCTTAGCGAACTTGAGAAGCAATGAGCCTGATCCACAGGCAGGATCGTATACCTTATTTACTTCTGTCTTGCCAACAACAGTAATGCGGGCTAAAAGTTCACTGACTTCTTGTGGCGTAAAGAATTCGCCACCAGATTTACCGGCGCTACTTGCATACATGGTCATGAGATATTCGTAGGCATCACCAAAGGCATCTATTGTGTTGTCTTCGTACCTACCGACTTCGAGACTACCGATTGCATCAAGAAGCTTAACGATGCGTTCATTACGCTTTGCGACCGTCTGACCTAGCTTGCTGCTGTTCACGTCTAGGTCATCGAACAGACCTTTGATATCGTCTTCGCTATCAGCGCCTTTTGCAGAGTTCTCGATGTTTCGGAATATACCTGATAGGATTTCGTTCAAGTTTTCATCGCTCTTGGCGCGTTTGCGAACATTTTCAAAAAGTTCACTCGGTAAGATGTAGAATCCCTTTTCAGCAACGGTATCCTTACGGCCAAATTCAGCTGCATCGTCGCTCAAGCTGGCGTAATCGAAGTCTGAGGCACCAGTTCGACGCTCCTCGGCATTTATGTAGTTAGTGAGGTTCTCTGATATAAAACGATAAAACAGTATGCCGAGAACATACTGCTTAAAATCCCATCCATCTACCGAGCCTCTTAGGTCGTTTGCAATCTTCCAAATTGTGCTGTGTAGTCGCGCGCGTTCCTGCTCTTTTTTAGTGTCGGTTGTATCCATGGGCTCATTATATCGCAACTACCCCTTATCTTCACGTACTGCCTCATTGTACGTACCGAGCAAACCCGTCAAGGTCGTTCGTCCCGTTGGTAAACGTCAAGGAGCGCTCCACCTTGACAGATTTGCCGTGCGGCACCGTGTTTTGCCTCCGTTACGTAAAGTAAAGGAGAAATAACAATGAACGTAGCAGAGGTACAAACATACAATGGGTGGAGTAACTACGAAACGTGGCTCGCAAACCTATGGCTCATAAACGATGAGTCAAGCTATGCGCTCCTGCGAGAAGCTACGAGCAAAGATGCGTGGCGAACATATGAACAAGCTGACTGGCTTGAAATGATGCTACGGTACCAGCTAGACGATGAAATTGACGAGCCGTGCCTGTGGCAAGATCTGCTTCGAGCAGCGTTCGGCCGGATCGATTGGAGTGAGATTATCGAGAATAATCTCGAGTAATTAGCTTCCGTCCTGAGCAAGACGGTAAAAGGCTCAATGCAGTATTTGTTTAAAATTCGAGCCATTTACTATCTGAGGCGGCTCCAAGGTTTCGTATTCGAATCCCTGGTCGTTCGCTAACGACCCCTATTTCCTGAGCCACAACACCGCTCGCTTCAGCTGCAGCTAGCACTTTTTCGGGCTCGGGGGTTGCTATTACCATGCCCGGCCCCATGTGCCATTTTCCATATGCAGTTTTGTCGCTGAAACCCCGAATCTCTTGCATTTTGAGCATAACCGCAGGAGGAGCATTGGGATCGGCGATTTCAACGCCAAGACCACTCGGCTCAAGCATTCTTCCAAGCTTACTTGGTTGGCCGCCTCCTGTAATATGCGCAACACCAGTTACACGAGCAATTGGATCCTTGTTAATGTCGTGTCCACCGGTAATATCCGACATGAATCCAGAGAAGATAATTGATGGTGCTTGTACGAGTGCCCCAAGTGCCTTTTCACCAAGTGACTTATCAATCACAGTGTGCCAATCGTCGCCATAAGCCTCGAGCATCGCTCGTCGGACATCTGTAATACCGTTGGAACGAAAACCATGTTCCTGTAGTCCTACTAGTTTATCGCCTGGCTGAATCTGGTGCCCAGTTAAAATACGATCTCTGTGCGCAGCCCAAAGAATAGCAGCACCCCAGTTGTAATTAAATGCACCGTAGCCCCCAACGCGATTACCCAGCTCCGCAACTTCTCCGTTGACAACCGCCACTCTCGCTAATGACGCAGCTGCAATGTACCCATACGCGAGTTGTCGCAATGCTTCACGCGTATGCTCGGTGTCATCGAGCTGGCGGACGTCAAGAATGGTGCCGATAGCAAGAGGCTCTGCACCTCTAACAACAGCATCATCACAAACCATAGCGAACAAATCATGTGCCACTGTAGAGTGGTCATCCATCCGTTCGGCGATTTCTACTTTAGTGCCTACGCCATCAAAACCGAGGTTAATTTCCAAGTTGAACGGATCATTATTTTGAAAATAACTGAGTGGTATAGATCTAAATCCTGAAAATGATTCGTGCGCTTCACGTACGAGGCCAGGGCGGTTACTGTGCGTACGTTTTGACGCTTCATATAGCATGCGTGAAGTGTCGTCACCGAGTTCAATGTTAACGTCTTGGATTGGATTACTTATAATTTCTGACATACCATAATTATACATGACTACCTTTTAGCTACGAAGCATGAGCATTTACAACAAGCGTATCGCAATTTGTAAGGTTCTTCCTTCCTCTGTCTTCCTCAGTATACGGGCGCACGTCCCGCGTCAATATCGTTCGTCCCATTGGTAAACGTCAAGGGGCGCTCCATATTGACCC
>JAVTWQ010000001.1:0-20381 GCA_032229905.1 Saccharimonas sp. (SeqCode) | reverse complement strand
CGGCTATTTGAGTTCTCAAATAGAAAAAGCCGACTATAGTTTGTATTCCACTTACTATTTTACACGATGAGCCACACGAAGTGTAGCGGCTCTAGCCGCTCTAACAAACAAAAATCCATGCGCTTTAGCGCATGGGCAATCTCAAATCTCCTCCCTGAAAAACCCGTGGCAGGCACTGCGTGCCGCCACGCAAAAAGCCGCCCTTTCGGGCGACAAAATTGCAATTTCTTCCGATTTGGAGCGATTTTTTGAATTCGCTAGAACCCATTTTAGCACAAAAGTGTAACTCTGAGCCGCGCCGCCTGTCCGCCCAGAGGCGGACGCGCCCCACCAGCCGCCCCCTTGCCTTTTTCTGAGATTTCCCCCCGCCGAATTTCTTTTTTATCTGAAAAGGGGTTGGCTGGTGGTGGCGTTGTCGCTTTAGCGACCTGCGGCGTTCTCTCTGATAATCTCTAGCAGCTCTGGAAATGCTTTGTATTGCTCGCCAAGCTCGGTATTGAAATGCCCTTGTCCAGACTTGATGATGAGTTCACCACCGACCTGCTCGGAAAGATACTGTGCGTGTTCAATAGGGCAGTACGGGTCATTGTCAGAGTGGAGAAATGTGAACTTGTTGGCTTTTGTTTTGATACTTGCAAAGTCAAATGGTTCGTCAAACAAACCACCCAATGCGTCCCAGCCTAAATCGTCTTTGAAAGCGCTTACTAAAAAAGCGGCTTTGATTTTTGTATCGTCTGGCAATTTTTGCAACAAACTTAACACCTCTACCGCTCCAGATGAATGACCAATGATGATAGTTTCATCATTAAACTCAAAGTCCTGATTTACTAGTAGAAACTGGTTATAAGTTTTGGTATTTGGCTTGTCGCTGTTTGGCAGTTGCGGCAGCCATACTGTGTAGTCGTCTTGCTCTAATTGTTTTTTGAGCCAAGTGAACCAGTTGCTTGCTGGTGTTGCGTCAGTTCCGTGCAAGATTAGGGCTTGTTTCATAGGACACGCTTCCAGCTAATAAGTCGCAAGCCTTTATTTGCGATGTACTGCTTAATGCTTGGGTCGCAGATTGACGCTAGTTCTTTCTCTCGCGGGTCATTGTATGAGCTATGCTCCCGCAAATAGTCGTCAGCATAGCCACAATGCGTCATAAGCTCGTTGTATGTGTCTGCCGCTTCGTCAATGCTTCGTTTTAGTTGGGGGATAGAAGCGTCATTTGAGTTTACACCAAACGAGCCAATATGCTTGGCGTGAAAATTGCGAATAGGTATATTGTGAGTTTTGGCATATACTTCCAAAACCTCTCTTATACTCTCGTCAGTAGTGCGTCTTTTGTGTGTGTCTATGTGGTCGGGCATTTTGCCAACAATAGCAACAAACTTTTCAATTTGCCGTTTTAGTTCGGCTTCAACATCTACAACTTCTTTCAACTCAAAATGTAAGCCAACAGATAAATCAGGGTATTTTGTCAGGTCTTTGGCTTCGTCAGAAGCAATAGCATCCACCATGACTGATGTACTAGTAACTGTGCCATTTTCTATGGCTTCAATGATACCTTTGTTTATGCTATGGCTATAACCGAAGTCGTCCGCGTTGATAATGAGGAACTTCACTATAAACCTTTCCAATAACAGGCGTAGTCGCCGCCTTTTGTGAAGCCAAGTTGCTCATAGCGACTATTCAGGTCTTGATTGCCGACTGGGGTATAAACGAGAACTTCCGCATGACCACGCTCTTTTAATAGAGCAGTCGCTTTGTCGTGTAGTGCCTGTACAACATCAAGCCTATCTTGCGGCACGGCAAACCGAAAAAGCCACGCAACGCGACCGTCATCAATGAGCGATACGGTACCGACGAGCTTGCCGTCCTGCTCGGCAACAATAATCGCGTCAGGGTCAGCCTCTATTTTCCTTTGCAAACGGTCAGCGGCATCTCGCGCTTCGTCAAATTGTCCGCCGAATGTCGAGCTATCTAGGTATAGCACTTTTAGCTGTTCGTAGTCCGATGGCTGGTAACTGCGAACCAGCATTATCGTTCACTTTCCTTATAGAGCGTATAATCCACAACCGTCAAACCACCGTCCACCGTAATAGTCGTGCCGCTCACAAAACTGGACTGCTCAGACAGCAAGAAACTTGCAACATTGGCGACTTCTTCTGGCTTTGCATTACGCTTGAGCGGTGTTAGCTCTTTACTCTCATCTGGCATAGTGTCGGCGGTCATTTCGGTTTCTACCCAGCCAGGAGCAATCGCGTTGACACGAATACCACGCGAGCCAAGTATGGCAGCAAGTGATTTCGTAACACTTATGAGGGCAGCTTTACTCGCAGCATAGGCGACAGTATCAAAGGCAGCGCAAAAACCGTCCACGCTAGCGATATTCACAACTGCTCCACCGTCTTTGAGGTTACCCCGCAAACCGTGAACAAGTTTTACGGGCGCTGTCAGATTGACGGCTAGCGTTTCGTCCCACTCATCAAAATTGAAATCGTCCCATTTAGTCAGGTATACGATACCTGCATTGTTTACAATTCCGTCAAATTGAATATCTTTGAGGTTTTCAATCAGCTGGCTCACTTGTTCTTTATCAGCCAAGTTTGCTTGCAGGATAGCGACTTGGTCGCCATACTTTTCAGCAAGCTCATTGGCTTGCTCAGTGCTTTCTTTGTAGACAACAAAAACCTTATGACCCTCTGATAGTAATTTCTCGGTAATCGCGCGGCCAATACCGCGAGTTCCACCCGTAACAAGCATCGTTTTCATAGTTGTAATTATAACAGATTTTCATCTGTTTTTGTTGCGCGTAGCGCGTCGGCTATGCCGACCAGAGCCGCGCCGCCTCTACTGCTTTTGCAGTAGGCGAACCACCAGCCAACCCCTTTTCAGATAAAAAAGAAATTCGGCGGGGGGAAATCTCAGAAAAAGGCAAGGGGGCGGCTGGTGGGGCGCGTCCGCCTCTGGGCGGACAGGCGGCGCGGCTCAGAGTTACACTTTTGTGCTAAAATGGGTTCTAGCGAATTCAAAAAATCGCTCCATAGTTATTTTGCGCTCCCCAGGGGGCGTTTTTTATTTAAAACCCTACAAACGCTGTATAAAAGAATACCATGAGAAAAGCCATTGCTATTAACGTGCCGATACCGCATATTAAGCCCGCGCGCGACTTCGATGGCCCATCAGCATGATTGGTACTAATAACACTGAACACTATACTCATCACTGCCAGGCCGCCAAGCGTGCCAAACACAAGCCAGGGGTAAAAAAAGACATATACAACTATAAAGAACAGCGGGCTAAGCATAGATGCTAGCAGCGCCGTTGAAAGAATGAATACGAGAATGCCAACAACATTACTAATACTACCGAGAGTTGTGTATTTGTTCGTTTTATTCATAAGCTATAGTATAGCACCTCTCTACGCCTATGTTTTGTTATACTATACCTATGAGTGAGGTTGAGCAATACATTCCGGCTGGTGTAGAGGTCGTTGGTTTTGACTGGGACGGCTGCGTTGTTGACTCTGTCAAACAGAAACTATTGCAGAACCAAGCCATAGCAAAAGAATTTGGCAATATGCTTACGCCAGAAGAAGTACGCAAGCTATGGAACGAATCTTCAGGCTTTGCTGACTTGATGGGTGAATTAACTAATGACGCGAGTATGGTTGACATCTACCCCATAATAGAACGTGATTACAATAAGCCGGAGTATGCAAAACGCAACTTTAATTTTTCGAGGCAAAAAATTAAAGCTCTACGGGGGATGGGTTTACGGACTGTCTTAATTACAAATTTAAACTCAAAAATGCTATCCCGCGACGCATCTGACTTAAATTTTAACCTGTATGAATATTTTGACTTGGTGCAAACAGCCGATGATTATGAGTGCAAAAAGCCAGATGGTCGAGTGTTCAACCCTACACTAGAGAGATTCGGGATTGCCGCATCTAAGCTGCTATACATAGGTGATGAATTAAAGGATTATGAGGCTGCACAGGCTGCCGATGCTAACTTTATAGGCGTATGCACTGGTATGAGCACGGCTAGTGAATTTAACAACGTAGGCGCAATACATGTGCCTTCAATAAAGGAGATACAAGCATATGCCAACATTTAGTTTTGATATAGAGAGCACCTACGACAAGGCCGAGATGAATAACGTTTACCAACAGGTGGAGCGTGAGCTACAGAATCGGTTTGATTTTAAGGGTACACCAGCCGCGGTTGAGTGGATGGATGATAAAAAGGGCATAAAAATCATTGGTAGCAATGAATGGCAAATCGAAGCAATTATAGATATTATTCGTAAAAAATTAGCCGCCCGCGAGCTAACCAGCAAGGTGCTTGATCTAACCAAAGAGGTTCACGAATCTAATATGCGCGCCTGGAAAGAAGTGCCTTTTAAGGATGGTTTGAAGCAAGATGATGCTAAAAAGATTACCGCCCTTATTAAGGATAGCCACCCCAAAGCCAAAGCCCAAATCCAGGGCGAAGCCGTTCGCGTAACTAGCGCCAGTAAAGATGAGCTGCAGGGTGTTATGCAATCGGTGCGCGGTGCAGATTTTGATTTTGCAACCGTTTTTACCAATTATCGGTAGATTTATTGTATAATATATTTGTTGGCACTATCGAGAGGACAATATGCCAAAGTATAACTCTATGTTTGGAGTGGCAACAAGCTTTGTCAAACTCCAAAACTCAATTGGAGGGCTGTCATCCAAAATTCGCAATTCAGACCCTGATGCGATGATACCATTTATGGTGATGCACGGTGATGAGGTAATCGGCTTCTTTGTGCCCGCGAACACCACACAGGCCTTTCAGGCTCTGTCAGGCCAGATACTCCCGCAGCTTAATATCTACAGGAACTTCCCGGCCATCCAGGTACTGAACCCCGAGTTTGAGCAACCTCCGAACGACCCCAACTTAAGGTAGTCGCCAGGCCAGGGACGTAACAGTCCCTGGCCATTACCAACACATGACTTGAATTTACAGATACAATTTGCTATAATCGACAACTGATTGTTATTATCAACCGTTAAAGGAATTTTATGGCTAAAAAGACGAATACAAAGCGAAAGATTATTGCCCTAGTGAGCGAGCTAACCGGTCACCGTACTTATGTTACCCGCAAAAATACTATGAACACACCAGATAAGCTAGAGCTTAATAAGTACGACCCAAAAGCGCGTAAGCACGCTAAATACGTCGAAACCAAAAAGAACCTCGGCCGCAACGAAGTTAAAGCCAAGAAGCACTAGGATAAACTATATAAAAAGGCCGCCAGCATGGCGGCTTTTTTTATTTGTCGTTAACTGGCCCGGCATGAGCATCTAGCTGCTTAGCTAACCATATACCGTTTTCCAGCATTGTGTCTAGCGCAGCGCTGTTAGGGTAGCGGTTTTCGCTATAAATATACAGTGTATTACCCTCAACCTCAAACGGCATAGTGGGGAAATACGATACTAATACATCGGCTACGGCCGGTGGCAAAGCATGTTCTAGGTCAATTACATCAGATGGCCGTGAAAACACACTAAAGTTACTTAAAAACTTGGGGCTATAGGTGGCCGTATGCCCCAAACGGGCATGGTGCAACTGAGTGTAGGAGGCGCTAAATATAGCATTACCACCTGTTGGCCCAACATAAAAATGCGGCACTAACAGCTGGTTATGCAGTTTAATACTCACAATTAGCCAGTGGCAGCGCTGTTCCTCGCCACTAGGTAGCAAAGCAAGGTCATTGCGCTGCACAAACGCCACATCGTAGCCCTGCACTGTACCAGTGCTATAGTGTGTATCAATAATACTGCGCGATAAGGTGTGGCCGCGCACTAGTTCGTGCTCATCACTCTTATTATCGACATAACCAAAGTAAACCAGGCCGTATTTATGCGCAAATTGCTGCACCATACGGCGGGTCAGGGCACTCTTAACAACATACTGCGGCATAAGGTGTCGCGCGGCTCGTTTTACCCTGCTCCAAGCTCCTACTTCCATGCTATTTTTCCGTAATTATATCTAGTAAAGTGCTGATATATTCGGCCTGACTCCAGGCTAGCGGTTCAACCGATTGGCTAGCTCCAGTAACCGGGTCGATCTGTTCGGGGATAGCCGTGGTACTACGCATAGTGGTATTAACCCAAGCTATTATGTCCATAGCCTGAGCGGCGTTATCGGTTTCTAGGCAATACTGGGCATACCAAAGTGAAGCAATTGGCCAAAAGTTCGGCTCGCCGCCCTCAACACGTTGATAGTTATCGTTTTCGTAGCGTGGCAAACCGGGCTTTGCCGGGTCAAAACCGAAAACCGATAAGGCGGTTTTAAACGTATTAACCACCTGTGGGCTATCGGCTGCAAATAAGCCAAACATAAAGGCCGCATGCACGCCCGAGACATCAATCGTCTCATCCATTTCTTTTGTGCCATCGGCCGTTATGCGGTAGCCCTTATAAAATGCCTTTCGCGCGGTGTTGTAAAACGTCGAGCGAGCAGATTCGGTCATCGTATCGGCCGCGGTACGCCATGCTACAGCGTGATCGGTATCCTCGCGTTCATCGGCTAGGCTAGCAGCGGCTTGCAAGGCAGCGCAGGTAACGGCAGTAGTATATAGGGTTACCATGTAGCTTTCTTCCCATAGGTCATACGAAGCCTTAGGCAATCCGGTTTTAGGGTCGGTGTAGTTACACAAAAAATCAGCCATAGGTACAACCATGGATTCATAAAAGTCATGTAGTAACTTAGGGTCATCGGTCGTTTGGTAGAACTGAGTAAATACAAATAGAACCAAGGCGGTTTCATCGGTTTGGATAGGTGGGGCTACGTCGCCATTGGGCTGTTTATAGGGGTGCCAGCTACTGCCCAGAGCGCCATCGGCCCGGTATTTGTGGCTTAAGTAACCCCCAGCATTAAGCCCGCGGCGGCAAAATTCGAAAAAGTGGTATGGTTCGTCGTAATAACCTAGGCGTATAAGCGGCCATACAGCGTAGGCGCCATCGCGTGGCCATGAATAACCATAGACATCCCGCCAATGCTCAAGCATAGAGGTATCGGTGCTGGCTATAACCGCACCGCGTTTATCCATATGGGCTTTAAGTATCATTAAGCTTTCAATGAACTTATCTTGGTATTCGGCTGGTAGTTTAGTAGCGATTTTTTTAGCCGGGGCCAGCCACTGGTGCCAGTGGTGCGCTGTAGCGTTAAAACGCGTGTCATAGCCCTGTTTTTGCACCTGTTTATGGATATAAAGAGCCTCACGTAAAGACGTACCGCAAGCTATCCAGTAGTTCACGCGGGCCGAACTTTGTGGCGCAATATCAAGCTTAAACCGCAGCGTACTATCAACCCTGCCATGCTCAACATTGCATAGGCTAAGCTCGCCGTCCTCAGCGTCCCTATATGTGCCATCGTGGCCCTCAATACCAAACAAACCGCAGGTGTATTGGTCAAACCATTCGCCACCTGGTTGTTGGCCACTAATCACAAAAGCCCGGCGCCCACGGTAGTGCAACATAGCGTTATCGCCCGGTAAATACTGGGCCGTATCGGTGTTACTTGCCGAATCACCAATAATAAAGGCCTGGTGCATAAACAGCCTAATATCACGCTGCTCACTGCTACTGCTAACAACATGCACGTTGCGCATAAAGGCGCTAAACTCGGCATCCACCATGTCTTCAAACTCTAGGGTAATACTAAGCTTGGCGTTCGTAGCCGTAGTATGGCCGATTAAAGCATCATGCGGGTAGCTAAACTTGATATCCCAATCGCCGTCATCCAGCCAGCTTAGCGCGCCATCAACCCACACACCCACGTGGTGCCGTAGGGCGTTATCGGCAGCGTGGTTTTCGAACCCAACATAGGGGTAATAAAAATCATGCACCAACCCGTAGTTATTGATGCCAACATGCAATTCACCATTGCTAAGTACGATCGGTCTTGCCACCTAAAGCTCCTTTATGTGGCGACTCATCAGGCGGTAGCGAACATCACGTACGGTGTTCATGTAGTACAAAAAGGCTTCGTAGGGTGAGTCATAAGGGCTAAAGTAGGCGTGAACATCGCCATCGTTCGACCATTTAGTGCACATGTAGTAGGGGTGGTCGCTTGTCGTTAGTCGGCCCCAGTCAGTAATCAAGTCATTATCGCCACTACGCTGTACGTCGTCCTCTAGGTTATAGAGGTGGCGCATAGCCTCTTGCTGCATGGCATTACCAAGCCAGGCCGTTAGGTCGCGCTCGGTATCGGCCCAGGTTACGGTATCAGGCATACTTATAGCCTCTTGGCCATTAAAGGCATCTGCCGCGCCGCTAATTGTATAAAACGTATTGTACTGGTTATTGTTCCAGTGGCCGATTATATCCTTGAAAAAGTCAAAAATACCGGTATCTTGCCACACATTTTCACCAAATGTCTCGTAATCCATAAATAGGTTCACCACCTCACCATCGCTCAGCGAATCGTTTAGCCAAGTGGTATATTTATCGGCTGTAAGCGGCCAGCCCTCCCAGGCTTTATTGCCAAACCTAAAGGCGATATCATCGCTTAGGCGATAGTTTTTGAGCAGCAACTTAATGTTATTAGTGTCGTGCGGTCGGTAAACATAGTTAGGGCTGCGCCAACCAAGCACTTTATCCCAGCCTTCGGTGATTATAGCTTTAAACCCGGCCTCATCGGCCCATTTGGCTAGCTGATCGTTATAGGCTAGCTCGGTATTACGGAAAGCCGTAGTCTCTACGTTAAATAGTTCGCGGATTTTGCTACGGTGCATATTAACTTGGCGCTCAAACTCCGGCCGGCTATAAAAGAACGCAAGGCTATGGTAGTAGGTTTCGGCCACAATCTCCACCCGACCAGTGGCGACTAAGCTAGCAAAACTATCTATAACATCTGGCGCCCAGGCCTGTAGCTGCTCAAGCAATGTGCCACTGATACTCAGGCTAAACTTAAATTCGGGGTAGGTATCTAGCATTTGCTGCAGCACTTTGTTCATAGGGCGGTAGCTCTTTTCGGCCACCTTTTCTAGCACGGCCCGGTTAGCCGCGTGTGGGTTGCTGCCATCCTTAAAGTATTCGTGGTCAACCGCTGTATCAAACACACTGTAATCGCGGATACGCCAAGGCTGGTGCACGTGCAAATATAGTACTAAGCCACGGTTAGCCATTAGGCGGTCGCTCCTATTTTCATGCGGTTATATATGCCCATACACTGCCGGGCGACATCGTTCCAAGATAGCGTAGCATATTCCTTTTTCACATCGTGCTGCAAAGTGGTTTTGAGGGCGGGTGAGGCCGCAATAGCCACTAATTGGTCGGCTAGCCTATTAGTGTCCCAAAAATCATACTTAAATATCGCCCTTAGTACTTCAGCTACACCAGATTGTTTGGTGATAATCAACGCCGTATCGTGGTGAGCCGCTTCAAGCGCCGTCAGGCCAAATGGCTCGCTTACGCTACTCATTACAAACACATCACTCACATTATAAGCATCGCGCCACTGTTTGCCGCGTACAAAACCAGTAAAGAACACCTTATCTGATATGCCTAGGTTAGCCGCCATTTCTATAAGCTCATCGCGCTGTTCGCCGTCGCCGGCTAGCAGCAGTACCATGCGGTCGTATTTACCAACGGCCTTAGCAAAGCCTTCAAGTAGCTGGGTTAGGCCCTTTTGGACTGTAAAACGCGTGATTGCGCTAACAATCATCCAGCCTTCAACTTTTAAGGCCTCAAGGTAGCGGTAAGTGCGGCGGT
Organism: Saccharimonas sp. (SeqCode); assembly: GCA_032229905.1. Classification (GTDB taxonomy): domain Bacteria; phylum Patescibacteriota; class Saccharimonadia; order Saccharimonadales; family Saccharimonadaceae; genus Saccharimonas. The sequence continues at coordinate 10,645 of JAVTWQ010000001.1, read as the reverse complement.
CGTATTCGTGCTCGCCCATACTGTTTGGGTCAATCGCGTTATAAACCACTTCTATTTTGTCGGCCGGTATGCCGTAGCGGTGGACAATAATACTCTTAGTAATACCGCTCACTGCACATATCCGGTCGGCCATCATTAGGCCTTGGTATTCGATTTCGTGGACAATTGGGTTGCCGCTACCAAAGTGTCCAGCCCGGTCAAATTCGGTGGCGTGAACATGCACTATCAATGGCTTATCGGTTAGTTGTTTAGCCCGCATACCAGCTTCCATAGTTAGCCAGTCGTGAGCGTGGATAGCATCGATATGGTCAAAAGTACCAGCTTTTACGGCCCGCTCCACAAACTGCACGTAGCGTTTTTGCACGCCGCGCATGGTTTGCAAATCCTTTAAATCTACCTTATCAAGGTCGCGCTCTTCGACATATTTGCTATCATACGCCCCAAGCATACCAAATTTATGGATAGGCGCCAGGCTAGTAGCAGAATGAATGGTCATGTATTCGGTATTAGGGTGTTCACCGGTATAGGGCAGCACAAAATCAATCTTGGCGCCTTCCATAGCTAAGGCTTTGCTTAGGTGGTAGCAGGCGACACCCAAACCGCCGCTGTTGTGCGGAGGTAGTTCCCACCCTAGCATTAGTATATTCATGCCTGTTTAGCTAAGAAAACGTAGTATTCGCTTTCACTTCCCCTATGTTATGGTGTTGTTCTTTTTCATTATACGCCCAACCTTAAGCGTAATGCAACGCCTTAAGGCACTAATCTTACATTTTCATCCACAGGCTCGTTCTGGTATAATGCAGGGGTGCAAAGGGGCATAGTACAACGGTTAGTATAAAGGTCTCCAAAACCTTAGATCGTGGTTCGATTCCACGTGCCCCTGCCAAAATAAAATACCGAGCATTCGTGTTCGTTATTTTATTTTGATTGTTGCACTTGAGCCGAATTACGATCTTGCGCTAGCTTGCTAGCGCAAGATCGTGGTGCGATAACAAGGAGCGGGCAGAGGAGTTTACTCATCTGAACGCGACGCAGGTATATCTTGATATTCCACGTGCCCATACTAAGCACAAGTAGCATAAAGAGATCTACATTGCGGAGGCCTTTTGTTATGATACAACTAGATAAATAAAGCTGGGAGAGGCATGGCTATCAATAATATATCCAGAGAAGTTTCTGAGTTAATGAACAGAGTTATGATTGAGATAGATGGTCAAGATATCGACTACTCAACAAATCACAAATCTAGCGTAGGCCTATTATCTTTCATACTAGCGTTCGATTACTTTGATGCCACTCTTTGCTCAATAGATAAAGGCAGAGTGTTGAGTGCTGGAGCGCTTTTGAGAAGCAGCCTGGAAAATATGGCGGATATTTTCTTTATTTTGACTAATAACTCTTCTAAGGTTGAGCGTAGAGCTAGGTCGTACATAGAAAGTATTAATATATTTCGTGCTGCAATGGTATCCGCCCATAATAAAGCCGCAAGAGAAGTGGAGGGCGTAATAATGCTCAACAATGTTAATCAATGGTCATCTTCCAATATAACGGAACGTTTGCGCGACTTAGGTGGGACAAGTATGTTGACGACATATGATATGCTTAGCTATTTTGCACACCCAAATCCTGGCTCGGTAGAGTACATAATTAATGGTGAATTAAGAACGGGGGAGCTTGAGATAATAGAGAGCGGTATATGTGTTAATGCCGTTCATTTGATTGCTATAATGATTAGCCATTCAGGTATAAAGTCAGTTAGTAAACTTGAATTAGAAGCTGTCGCTCAAAGAATAGGAACTTCCGTTTTTGAAAATCCTAACGACTAGCGAGATATATGACAATCAAATACATATTTGTTAATATGTTTATGTGCCCGTGTAGCTCAGTTGGATAGAGCACCCCTTTCGTAAGGCGGAGGCCGAGAGTTCGAATCTTTCCTCGGGTAGGTATTATTGTACTGTGTATGTTCGTAACTCACCTGATAGGGCTGCCAAAATAAAATACCGCTCATTCATGTCCGGCATTTTATTTTGATTGCTGCACTTGAGCCGTACCACGATCGCGCTGGCTGGCTGGCATTAAAATCGCCACCCCACCCACCGTATGCTAATATTCATCACATGCGGGTACTAATAATTGATAACGGCAGCTCATACCTAAATAATCTTACGGGTCTATTTTCGCAGCATGATTGCACGGTTACAAGTATTGAGGGCTTAGCTAAAAAACAGATTGAGCCCGGAACGCTTGTAGTGCTATCTGGCGGCCACACTCTGCCGGTACTATGGCACAACAAATATTACGCTAAAGAGCTTGAAATTATAACTAGCTATGACGGGCCAATATTTGGTATATGCCTAGGCTTCGAACTAATCGCCCACGCCTACTATAATCACTTATCACTGCTACCAAGGCGCGCGCACTTAAAGCGTATCGTAACTATAAACAGCGAGGGCCGCCGCTATTTCTCCATACCGCAGTTTACTGCGTTCGAGAGCCACCGCTTCGCGTTGCGCAAGTCAAAACACCCAATAATCTCACTCGGCACCACTAAAAACGGCATAGAAATCATAAGGCACGCCACAAAACCAATATTTGCAGTCCAGTTTCACCCAGAAAAGCTGCCTAGCCGGCAACTTAATACCATATTTAACGAAATTCTTAGCGCCCTAACCCCTATCAAAGTAGACTAGTAATTTACCTACTCGCAGCTATAGCAGGTTATAACCCAGTATCCCACGCACCCTTACCAGACCATTGACTTTTGGCTATATTTGTGCTAATATATAATTGTACCTTAGCTTTTAGAGAAAGAGGGCTGAAATGCCTACGTTTCCCCAGCCGATCATCATTGGCTCTATGGCGCTCATCGCCCTCACGGCGATAGGCTTTATGTCGAAGCTTGTTCAATCGGTGGTAAACCATCGAGCCTTAACCAGGGCAAGCTCAGAGATCCTGATGTACCTCCTGGGCCTACTCTACACAGTAGGTGCCCTTACGAAGTTCTTCGCCTTGGGTCCCTCCTGGGTCAGATGGCATCTGGCAGACATTGGTTTTCCGGTCATGCTTTTGCTGCTAATGACATTGATCAAGCAGTTGACCATGGTGCCTGCACTCGCTGACGCAAAAGACGATACCGCCTTCCTTAAACTGAGACTAGAGATTAATGCGGCCCGTTTTAAGATGCTCACATTCGCTCTGGTGATTTCGGTAGGCTACGAGGTCTTTACGGGCCTGTGGCTGGTTCCTCGCGCCAAGAATAAAGGCATGCAGAACATACCCATCGGCGAATTCGACTGGGTCGATATCGCCTGCTATGTCTTGGGCTCGGTGGCTGCTGCAGCGATCTTGTCGTACCAGAAATGGATTGACCAGATGCTGCTCGATGCAAATCAGACAGCGAAGGTCATCGAGGCTGAGCTGGTGAGACAAGCCCGAAACCAACGCGAGAGGGATAGTCGCAAGGCTTACGTCCCATCGCGTAAGAAAAAGAAGTAAAGGTCAGGGGTGCCGTTTCGACGGCACCCCTTTTCATTTTCAGAAAAAATAGAGCATTTGATAAACACTGACACCTTCCCGTCGGTGCGCTATACTATTAGCATGAGGTTTGTTAAGGCTAATCAACAGGCGGCGGAAGATGATATAACGAGGGCGCTGGTAGGCTTGCTAGAGGCCAATTCAAAGGCACTCTGGCTAGTCAGCGGTGGCTCCAATATAGCCATACAAACAGATGTTATGAAGCGCATACCAGATGATTTAAGCGCCAAGCTTGTTATAACACCCATGGATGAGCGCTTTGGCCCATTTGGCCATACTAATAGCAACAGTGCCCAGCTACGCCTAGCCGGCTTTAACCCTAAAAAGGGCCAATTTATCGATATTTTACGCGGGGCAAGCAGCGGGGGACAGGCTGCCGAACAGCTAATCGCCGCCCTAAAAGGTGAGCACGCTATTATAGCCACCTTCGGCATAGGTACCGATGGCCATACCGCCGGTATATTGCCTGGTAGCCAAGCCATTACGGCAAACGAGCCTGTTATTTGCTATAAGGCGGCCGATTATACCCGTATAACTATCACCCCGGGCTTTATGCCGCAAATAAACATTGCTTTTGCCTGCGCCTTTGGGCCAGCCAAAACACCGGCCATTGAACGCCTAGCTGCGGGGAAAGCAAGTATAACAGACACCCCAGCCATAGTGTTAGCTAACATACATGAATGTACAATATATAACGATACCGTAGAGCAGGAGGACAAATGAAACTAATCATCCATGGCCTAGGCCGCATGGGCATGCAAATCGCCCGTAAACTAGCCGAAAACAACCACCAAGTAATCGCCCTAAACCGCTCGCCCGAGCCCGTGGCCGAGGCTGTAACCTATGGCTGCAGCGGCGCGCATAGTGTAGCCGAGGCGCTAGCCCAGTTTAGTACCGGTGAGCAGCCAATTGTCTGGCTAATGCTGCCAAACGAAATAACAGATATGATTATGGATGAATGGCTAGCCGTACTGCCAGCTGGTTCAATCGTAATCAATGGCGCTAATAATGATTATCGTGTAACCCGCCAGCAAAACCAAAAGGTCAAAGCGGCCGGCCACAACCTAGTAGATATAGGGGTAAGCGGCGGCGTATGGGGCTACCAAAACGGCTTCCCACTGATGGTCGGCGGCGATGATGAAGCTATAGTTAATAACCTAGGGCCTATCCTTGATACCCTGGCGCAACCAGGCGGCGCCTGGGGCTACTTTGGCCCTAGTGGGGCCGGGAACTACGTTAAGATGGTGCATAACGCCATAGAATACGGCATGATGCAAAGCCTAGCCGAGGGCTACCGCTTGCTGCACGAGGGTGCCTACGAAAATATCGACCTAGCTAAAGCCGGCGATGTATGGCAACACCACAGCGTTATTACCAGCTGGCTGAACGATCTAAGCCGCCAAGCCGTTGCCGAAAACCCAAACATGGATGGCATAAGTGGCTACGTGGCCGAGAGCGGCGAGGCCAAATGGGCCCTCGAAACCGCCGAGAGCTTAGGCTACAACCTACCCGCTATTCAAACCGCCTTTGATGTCCGCGTTAAAAGCCAACAAGGCGAAGTTAACTACGCTACCAAGGTGGTAGCCGCCCAGCGCAACAAGTTTGGCGGGCACAATCTAAACGGCGAAGGTAAGGCCTAATGGGTAAAAACCCAGTCCTATTTGTGATATTTGGTATTTCAGGCGATTTATCTAAGCGTAAGCTGCTGCCAGCCCTATACCGCCTAATCGGGCAGCAAGATACCCCCGAAAGCTTTAAGATTATAGGTATTAGCCGCCAGCCAAACTACAGCGTTGACCAGCTATTTGAAGCTGCCGCCCAGTACATACCAGGGGCCGATGATGCCCAGCTACAAAACCTCAAAAACCGCGTTGCTATAGTACATAACACTCTAGAAAGTGAAGCTGATGGCACGGCCCTATGCGACACCTTAAAGCATGAGAGCGCCCAGCAAGGCCAAAACACTCAGCGCATATACTACTTATCTATCCCGCCAAGCGCTTTCCCGCCAATTGTTAGCTTGCTTGGTAACACCGGCCATAACGAGGCATTCAGCAACGAAGCCGCCCGGCCTCGCCTACTTGTCGAAAAACCTTTTGGGTTTGATAGCCAGTCGGCCCACGGGTTGATAGAAGCCGCCGACCGCGAGTTTGGCGAAGACCAAATATACCGTATCGACCACTATTTGGCCCGAGAAACCGCCCAAAACCTGCTTGTGTTCCGCTTTAAGAACAGCTTATTTGAAACCATTTGGAACTCGCGCCACATTAGCAGTATTACAATCGCCGCCCATGAATCCATAGATATAGAGGGCCGGGCCAACTTTTACGAAAACGTTGGGGCGCTGCGCGATTTTATCCAGGGCCACCTTATGCAGCTGCTATGTTTTGTGATGATGGACCGACCAAGCGAATGGACCAGCCCAGCTATCCACCAACAAAAACTGGCTTTCCTGCAAACCGTTAACCCAATTACGGCCGACCAAGTAAGTACCAGCGCCACTCGTGGCCAATACATTGGCTACCGCGAAGCCGTAGGGGATATAAACTCAAATACTGAAACCTTTGCCCGTCTAAAACTACAATCTAGTAGCGGCAACTGGGCAGGCACCGACATAGTGCTTGAGACCGGCAAAGCCCTACACGAGCGCCGTACGCTAATAGAGGTGGTGTTTAAGGGTAGCGATAGCGATGATGACGATAGCAACACCCTCACATTCCGCCTACAACCTAGCGAAGGTATTGTATTGCAGCTGCAAGCCAAGCGCCCCGGGCTACAGAACACTACCGAACCAGTCGAAATGGAGTTCGATTACAACCGTTCGTTCGATGCCGAAGGTGCCCAGCCCTACGAACGGGTTATTATGGATGCCATAAAGGGCGACCAAACCTTATTTGCAAGTGGGGCCGAGGTTATGGCCAGCTGGAATATCGTTGATGCCGTGCTAGAACAATGGGCGAGTAGTGGCGATGGCCTACAGCTCTACCAAACTGGCGCCGTAGCCAGTAGCATAAAGTAAACAAAAACACCCCCGCAGTTGCAGGGGTGTTTTATATATGCGGCTAAGGTTAAACCATGCGTCGGCTAACAATGTAGTAGTAGCCAGCTAGGGTTAGGGCGCCTAGGCCAATCGTACTACCAATCACATCGCCAATACCGGTGTGTGGCAAAACAGGTGGGTTTGGAGCACATTTACTAAAGTCTGTGGTGTACACATCTTTATGCGCCTGGTAATCCTCATCCTTCAAGGTAACTGTGGTTTTATCACTAATGCGGCAAACTGTAGTATTACACTTGTCGTAATCAGTGGTATATGTATCCTTTTTGTCATGCGTAGCTACAGTTACGATTGTTTTAGTAGCCGTATCACAGTACTTAACCTTGTCGCAGTCAGATAAGTTAGCGCTGTGCTTGGTGCTGTTAAAATCTTCTTTGTTGATAGTAATAACAGTGTTGGTTGCAAGGTCGCAAACTTGGATAGGCTCTGGGCTAATTGTTACAGTGGTTTTACAACCATCGCTTGTCACATCTTTATTAGCGCCATCCACGGTTACGTGTACTACTACGCTTACAGTGTAAGTACCAGATTTAGCGTAGGTGTGGCTAATAGTTGGACCACCGTTAGCACTGCTGCCATCACCAAAGTTATAGGTGTAGCCGCTAATACTAGCGCCGTTTTGGGCAGTAGTAGTGGTAGTAAAGCTGCGCTCTAGGCGGCTTATTACTGCTGGGGTTAAGGTGTTACATGCGTAAACTGGCTTAGGCACAGCAATGGCCTTAACAGGGTTACCACATACGCGTAGTACAGCTGATTTAAACGTGCCATCAGCGTTAAAGAACACGTAGGCTGATAGGGTAGATTTAAGCCGCCCCGCGCCTTCATATACCGTTACGCCATTAGCGTTTACGGCACTACCACCAAGGCTGGCGCTACGGCCAACAGTGTGCATACCTGTTGCGACTACTTTGCCGTCAACAGTTACAGTGCCATCAGGGTTAACATAGCCAATTTTAGCGCTACCAGCACCGGCCACATCGCTAGCTGATATATTGTAATAGCTAAATATAGCCTGTGTACTGCGGTCATTTGCAGCGTATTTACTCTGTAATATAGCGGCTGTCATGGCGCCACAACGCATGATTGAGTTGTCGCCACATTCTGCCGTTTCGGCTGCCTGGGCGCTATCACCCTGTAAAGCGTTATATCCTACAAATCCTAATGTAGCTACCAATAATGTCGCTACTAATACCTTTAACTTATTCACTATGCCTCCTTTGCACCTCGCAATTAAGCTTTGTGTCCATCTTATCATCTTGTTTACGTTTTGTCAACACCTATTTATAATATGCTTATGCTTACGGTGTGGTATACTTGTAAATATGACGTCTCTGCATCTTTCCCGCCCTCACGCTATTATGATGGTCGGCACTCCTGGCAGCGGCAAGAGTTTTTTTGCCAAGCAGTTTGCTGATACTTTTAACGCGCCCTATGTCGACGCGCTTACCCTTACTTCGTATGCTAAAGATGTGCCAAGCGCTATGAAACTTGTTACGGCCTTTGCACACCAGATTATCCGGACCGGCCAAACCTTTGTTTACGAGGGTGATACCGACACGCCAGCCCTTCGGGCCGAGTTTACCCAATTTGCTAGCAAAAATGGCTATAAAGCGGTGTTGGTTTGGGTCCAAGTTGACGAAAAAACCGCTAAGGACCGCACTGTTAAGGCCGGCAAGATGGATGCCGACACCTTTAACGAAGTAATTGCCGGCTTTGTTGCCCCTAAACCGGCCGAAAAGCCAATTGTTATAAGCGGTAAGCACACCTACGCCACCCAGGCTAAAGCGGTGCTATCACACCTAAGCCACAGCGCCCGGCCAGTTGCGGCCACCCCGTTAGCCCCCGAGCGTAAGCTACAGCCGCTTGAGCGCCGTGCTATATCTGTTCGTTCATGACAAAAACCTTTACCGACCCCGAATTTGGCACCATCACCATCAGTTTTCGCCCGCGCGCCCGGGCTATTCGCATAAGTGTTGGTACCGATGGTCGCCTGCAGGCTAGCGCCCCGCGCTATACGCCTATTTTTGCCGTAAAAGCCATGGTAAACACCTCTCGTTCAAAAATCCGCAGCTTATTTAGCGCCCACATAACCCCTCCGGCTTATTTGCACGGGGCGTTAATAGGCAAGAGCCACCACTTAGTTATTGTGCCAAGCAATGTTAAGGCTGCAGAGGCCCGGCTAGCTGGCCAAAACATCATGGTACGCATACCGGCTGGTAGCGACCCATCTAGCCCCGCTATCCAGCGCGTTATCCGTGATACTGTTATTACTGCCTTAAGGGCAGAAGCCAAGGCCTACTTGCCACGCCGCCTTAAAGAGCTCGCCACCAGGGGCGGGTACCACTACGAAAGGGTACGCTTTAGCCACGCCGGCACCCGGTGGGGTAGCTGCAGCAGCACCGGTACTATCAGCCTAAATATCGCCCTAATGAAACTGCCCGATAACCTTATAGATTACGTGCTCTGCCACGAGCTAGCCCACACCCGCCACATGAACCACAGCGCTAGTTTTTGGGCCGAGGTGGCCACGCTCGACCCACTATATAAGGGCCACCGTAAACTTATTAAGCTAGAACACCCGGTAGTTTAGCCGCCTCTTTTATTTTTTACCGCTATTGCTTATACTACAAGTAATGAGTAAGCGGGGTGGCGATCCAATAATCAATAATATTTACAGCAACCTTATTAACGTTGCTTTTATTGTTTTACCCCTTATTTTTGCCTACTGGGCGGCGCTTATCACTAGTGATTACGTACCACCCCTTGCTTTTGCCTTCACCTGGGCGGTATTATGCGTTATCCACTTAAGCTACTTTGCGCACGTGCAGCGGAGCGATATTTTAGCGCTGACCAGCGACCACACCGAAGCCCGCCTACAACATAGCCGTATCAATGCCATTATCAATAACCTGGCCGATGCCATCATCGCCACCGATGCCACCGGTAAAGTGCAGCTATCTAACGCCTCTAGCCTTAGCTTGCTCGATACCAACCAGCTGCCGGTCGGCAAGGGTATCGATAGCGTAGTGCCTTTGCAAGATAGCGACGGCCGGCCAGTATCGCTTAATAAGCTGTTAAAAGAGTCTACGACTACTGTCGCCAGGGATGATTTGGACCTTAAGCAGGGCGACGAGCTACTACACCTAAGCCTAATATTTGCCCCTATCCGCGGCACCGATAGCCTTGGTAAGTATGCCCAAAATGGCTATATCATTATCATGCGCGATATCACCCGCCAAAAGAGCCTCGAGGAAGAGCGTGATGAATTTATAAGTATAGTTAGCCACGAACTCCGCACGCCTATTACTATTGCCGAAGGCTCACTAAGCAACCTGCAAATCATGAACGACCGCGGCCAAGCCAGCCAAGCCCAGCTGGCTAGCGGCATTACCATGGCACACGACCAAGTGGTGTTCCTAGCTAGCATGATAAACGACCTAAGTACCCTAAGCCGGGCCGAACGCGGCGTTATGTCCGATAGGGCCAAAATAGAGGTAGAAACCTTCATACACGGTATATATAACCAGTACCAAGCCGAAGCCCACAAAAAGGGCCTACAGTTTAACCTTAGTATCCAGCCCCAGTTAGGTAGTGTGGAGGCAAGCGAACTGTACCTGCGCGAACTTATCCAAAACTTTATCACCAACGCCATCAAGTACACCAAACAGGGTAGCGTAACCCTAAGCGTGCAAAAACAGGGCGATAACCTAGTATTTGCCGTTAAAGACACTGGTATTGGCATAAGCAAGGGCGACCAAAAAAAGGTGTTTAATAAGTTCTTTAGGAGCGAAGATTACCGCACCCGCGAAACCAGCGGCACCGGCCTGGGCCTATATGTTGCCCGTAAGCTAAGCCACCTCATGGATACGCAGGTTACGCTAGAAAGCCGCCTCAACCACGGCAGCACATTTAGCTTTGAGCTGCCACAATTTAAAGGCTAGTTATACAAACTTGGCCCAAACTGTTGACTTATTAGCTATTGTATGCTATTATCCATCGTAGCCATTCACAACACCGTGTTTGGTAGTACAATGATCAGGAAAGGGCGGA